>CAIKAW010000028.1 GCA_903825575.1 uncultured bacterium
AGTGCTGCCACGTCCCGCCCACGACCACCGCGGCAACGACGACAACAGCAGCAACAGCACCCCCGATTAGGCGGCGACGTTGGCGACCCTTTCGGGTGGTCTTGGGAGTAACGGAGGAGACGTCGTTATCCATTGTGGGGTGCCTTCCGTCGCGTTCGCGATGAAGGCGCGGGGGCGTCCCTCGCCGCAGAGCATGACAGATCCGTTAACGACCGATCACCGTGCGACACTTCAAACAGAACAGCGACCCCCGGCCGGTGAGCCGAGGGTCGCCGCTGTCGAGCGTTCTGGGGGCGTGCGTCGCGGGTGTGGCCTAAAGTCCGCCGCCCTGACCGGAGCAAGTGCCGCCGACCTTGTCAGAGTTGGTGCCGTTCGGGCAGGTCGTGTTGCCGTAGCCGACACCGGTCATGGTCGTATCGCGCAGCGTCGCGCCCTTCAAGTTCGTGCCGATCAAGTCCGCATCGGTCAGGTCACTACCAATCAAGTACGCACCGGTTAGGTCCGCGCCTTCCAAGGTCGCGCCGGAAAGGTCCGCGCCGTCCAGGATCGCGCCGCTCAGGTACGTCTTGTTCATGAGGGCCTCGACCAGGTTCGCGCCGGACAGGGTAGCGCCGCCCAGGTAAGTACTGTTCAGGTTCGCCATCGCAAGGTTTGCACCGGCCAGGTCTGCGCCGGCTACAAGGTTGAAGCACGCGTGCCAGTCAGCTTCGGGTGCGGGGGTGATGCTGGGTCGATGGGACGTCGAGTTTATGGTGGGGCACGCATACGCCCCGAGTGCCCCTGACGTTCCGGACTTGGAGTGTTGCAGCGTCCCGCCCACGACCACCCCGACGAGTACCAACAAGACAGCACCAGCACCCCCGATTAGGCGGCGGCGTTGGCGACCCTGACGGGTGGGCTTGGTGGAATCGGTGGAGACGTCGTTGTCCATCTTGGGGTGCCTTCCGTCGCATTAGCGATGAAGGCTCGGAACGTCCCTCGTCGAGGATGATGGCAGGTGCGTAATCGCCTGACTACTTTGAGACGGTGGCAGCCCGGTTGCTAACCGGCCGAGTGGTATGCAAAGAGGCTTTGGTCACGTATTGTCTTACGGCAGTTACGTTGCAATGACAACTGGTTACGGCAACGCCCAAATCCCGGGAGCGAACCATGACCACTGTCATCTCCGTGCACTCATTCCGTGGCGGAACAGGCAAAAGCAACAGCACCGCCAACCTCGCTGGCCAACTGGCCGCCGGTGGCGCTCGCGTCGGGGTGGTCGACACCGACATCCAGAGCCCGGGCATCCACGTGCTGTTCGGCTTCGCCGACGACCTCGACGGCACCCTCAACGACTACCTGTGGGGCAAATGCCCGATCAAGGACGTCGCACACGACGTGACTTCGATCGTGGCTGCCAGTACTCCGGTCGCTGACGGCGGCGCGTTGTTCCTAGTGCCTTCGAGCATGAAGGCCGGCGATATCGCTCGGGTCCTGCGTGAGGGCTACGACGTCGGCACCCTGAACGACGGGTTCCGCGACCTCGCCAAGGACCTGGAACTCGACTATCTCCTTATCGACACCCACCCGGGCCTGAACGAAGAGACGCTGCTCTCGATCACGATCAGCGACATCCTCCTTCTCATCCTGCGCCCAGACCGCCAGGACTTCCAGGGCACCGCGGTTACGGTCGACGTCGCCCGCAAGCTCGGGGTCCCCGAACTATTCTTGGTCGTCAACAAGGTCCCGTCCGGGATCGACGTCGCAGACCTCGAGGCGCAGATGACCGCGGCCTACTCCGCGGAGACTGCTGGCCTGCTGCCACTGTCGGAGGAAGTCGTCCAGAACGCGTCGGCCGGCCTGTTCTCGTTGACCAGCCCCGACCACGAGTGGTCGAATCAGATCCGTCGGATCGCCGCCCGCGTCAGCCGCTGACCCGTGGCGACGGGCGAGGACGACGCAGATCCCTGGAATTTCTTGGCGGGTCCCAAAAAGGCGGCTCCGAGCGAGGTCGCTCCGGCCGCCGCCGCGGACGACCCGTGGGACTTTCTGGCAACTCGTAAGGCCAAGGTCGCCGCGGCGCGCGACTCCGAGTCCAACGTGGTTGGCGCGACAACCACCGCCACCGGTGACGAGGTACCAGCGCCCAAGCGTGCCCGGGGGGAACTGCGCGCCGACATGGGCGGTCTCTCTCTGCGCCGTCGCGCCTGGCCGCTCGCACTGGCGCTTGCGGCCGTGGCATTCGCCGGCTTCCTCACCGAGATCGTCGCCTCCAGCCAACTGATCGCGCTCGCCGGCCCTTCCTCGCTCATCGTCGTCTATCCACTCGGTGGCTTAGGCCTGCTCATCGTTGCGGCGTTCCAGTTCAAGTTCGTCGACCAAACCGCGCGACTTCCCCTGCTCCGAGCCGTGACGTTCGGTTACGCGGTCGCCTTCACGGTCGGACTCGCGCTCATCGCCGGTTCGATCCTGCCCATCGTTGCGACCGCGCTTATCTGGTTGCTAGGCGACCAGCTCAACTTCCTGCTGCCCCTGCTGATCTGGACTCTGATCGGCGATGAGTTCAATGTTGCCGAAGGTCGCAAGATCTTCGGCTGGATCGTGGCGTGCACCTACGTGGGACAGGTTCTGGGACTGGGCGTCTCAGCAGTCAGCCCGGTCCTGTTCTCGGGGCTTCACCTCCCACTACCGGCGCTGCTGGTCGTCGACCCGGTGATCTGCGTGCTTGTCGGGATCTGCCTCCCGCGCGTGCTCAAGGGCACCGCTGCGTCCACCGGCCTAGTCCGTGCGGAGAGCCTGAAGGAGTCGCTCGCAGGGGCGAAGGAGTTCATCAACGGTGTCCCAGTGTGGCGTTCGTTCCTGGCTTGCTCGGCGCTGTCCTTTACGGCTGGAATGACCGCGTACATCTCCTATCTCGGGGGACTCGGACGGGTCATGTCGAACGACGCAGCCGGACTGCAGACAGTCCTAGGAAGTGTCGCCTTCGTGACGTTCCTGGTCTGCATGGCGATCCAGATGTTCGCGGCCGAGCGGATCCAGAACCGAATCGGAATCCCGGGTGCCCTGCTGATCCTGCCGATCGCCACGCTGCTCGCCGGAGCCCTCCTTGCGCTCGGCACAGCCATGGGTTCGATCGCGGTGATGGTCGCCGGAATCACGTTCTGGAACATCCCCCGCTGGAGCGTCGACGAGAACGCCCGGCGCGCTGCGTTGGCCCTCGTGCCGGACGAGCGTCGCGCCCGAATCTCGTTCATCGTCGACCTCGGTCCAGTGGCGCTGGGCCTGATCGTGTCAGGACCGCTGGCCCTGCTCGGGCTCTGGTTCGGCTGGTACGCGCTCATCCCCGCGATCGCAGCTCTCATCGCTGCCGCCGCTATACCTCGCGGTCTGGCCGTGCGCCGAGGCTGGGAGGAAAGCCTGCTCAACTGGAGACTTCGTCGCCGCAAGCAGAACCGGACGCTCGACTTCGGCGAGGACGTCTAGTAAGTCAGTGCCGCGGCTAGCCGCAAGGTGTGGGCGACCGTCGCGTTGTTCGCGTCGAGCAGGTAGTGATCGATGAGGTAAGCGCTGGCAGCAGCCACCGCGGCCTCGCCCAGAGGTAGCCCGGCACCGTGCTGCGTGAGTTTGAGCATGGGCGTCATATCGAAGAAGGTGGGCTCGCCGAAATCCGCCCAATGCTTGCCGTGGTACGGCTCGCGGTAGTCAACGTCGAGCACCCGGTAGCCGATGCGGCGCCAACCGACAACATGGTGTGGGCTGTTCTCGCCCATCGCTCCGACGAGGTCGACGCCGCGTGCGCTGGCCTCAGCCTCGCCAGCCTCGAGCATCGCGTCGAAGAGGTGGCGGAGCCAGCCGAACGGCAGACCCTCCCGGGCCGACTGCTCCATCGCGACGTAGTGCTGGAGCATCACGCCCCGACGCAGGTTGGTGTGGAACACCAGGAAGCCAACCGGGCCCGAGACGTTCGTCAGCAGCCAGCCGTGTATCAAGACCTCTGGATCAGGTGATCCGTTGAGCCAGGCGTCGTCGAGTTCGCCCACCACATGAGCGTGATCCGGAAAATGCTTGACGAGCAGGCCCTGCAAATCGTGCAGCCCCTTGTTGTCATGTCCGCCATCCATCACATCGTGGACGGTGAGCCCGGCCTCGGTGCGCAGTAGTTCAAGGGAATTCGAAGGATCCGGCGCGATCATTCCCCGCGGGCCCGACGGCGCATTTCGGCGGCCTTCACCGCGAGATCGGCGAAGCTATCGGACTCGGTAATCTGCTTCACCGCGTCTTCGCGACGGGCGTGGTCGATCTCTACCTTTAGGCGCTGCACTTCGCGGGTCAGGGTGCGCTCACGGGAAGCGACCTTGGCGGCCATAGTGGCGAACGAGGTGGCCAGACTGAACATCTCGTCGGGGAACCAGGGCGTGTGCGCGGTGTTGAGTTCGACGTCGTAATCTCCCTCGGCTACTCGCTCAGAAGCAGCGGTCAGCCGTCGTAGCGGCCGAACGAGCGAGGTCGAGAGAAGCAGGACGAGCAGAACCAGGACCGCGTAACTGATCGCGAGAATCGGGTAGACGCGATGCAACACCTCGGAGCGCACCTGGCCGACATAGCTGAGCGGGAAGTCAAGGCCAACGACACCAACTACCTTGCCGCTGGCATCGTGGATCGGGCTGTAGGACGAGATCCAGGAGCCGTAGGCGTCGGAGTACGCCGGCTGTGCCGTGGTTCGGGTGAGGCCCTGATACATGAGCTTGTAGGTCGTGGCGTCGACGACCTTCGCCACCGGCACCTTAAACGGAACACCGGTCTGGGGGTTGAGCAGGAAGCCGGCGGAGGCCTCGAAGTAGAGCTTGCCGTCGGCAGGATCGAGAGCGTAGCTGTAGGCCTGAGCCTGGTCATCAATCTGCATTACGTGCAGCAAGTCCATGGACGAGGCGCGGTAGAGCGGGCTTGACGGGTAGCCGAGCCCCATCGGGTTCTTCGAGTCAGGAACCGCCGCGACGGTTGCGACGAGTGCGGCGAAGTTTGCCGCGTCCATCGACTTGGCGGCGCCCTCGGAGGTAAGAGCAAGGTTGGACACCAGGCGCGCGTGCGCTGCGTTGGTCGTGTACTGGAGAACCCAGATGGCGATGAAAACGAAGACGATCGTAAAGGCCCCGGCGAACGACGCGAGCAGCTTCCAGCGCATCTTGACGGGGAATGCTCGTCGCACCCGCGGTGCACGAGGAGTGGCGCCGTCGCTCGTCGCGATGGCAGCGTGGCTCTCGGTCATCGTCATGTGGTCCCGTTCATGGTGAGTCACGGTGGTTGGACCACGCCGTGGGTAAGCGGAGAGTGAGCGGCACTATACCGGGAGCACTCAAGAATGCAACCCAGGGCTGCCCGTGCTGCTCACAAATCTCCGAGTCGGTCGAACAGTTTGCTTGCCCCGGACTTAACACTTCGCTTCTGCACGACGGAGAGAACATCGCCGACCGATCTGAGCGCACCATCGTTGGTCAGCATCGCGATGGAGGAAGCAACCAGAGCGGGATCGACGTCGGGCAGCCTGACTGCGACCTCGGCCGCGGTGGCTGAGCCTTGCTTCAAGATCGAAGCAACGATGCGTCGCTCTACGGGCGTGCGGTCAAGCAGACCCATCATCCCTGCCGAGATAGCTTCGCGGCTAAGCGATCGCACGACCGAACTGTCTAGCGCCACGGCGCTCTCCGCGCGGCGCTCCCCCACGGCCAACCGCAGGTCGCCGCAATGGTTACCAGGACCAAGCACCGCGACTCGACGGACGGCGCCCGTTGCGTCGGACGTCTGGATTTCGATCTGACCGGAGATCGTGAAGATGATGCGGTCTGCCGGCGCGCCCTCGCGGTAGATGAAATCGCCCGGGGCGTACTGCTCGGTGACCAGGCGAGTTTGCAGACCAGCGTGCTCGGACTCCGCGATTCCAAGCACGCTGAGGTCGACGCCACCGAAAGTAAGTCGCTGCTCCCAGAGCCGGGAGTATCCGGGCACATTCACAAGCAGTTCCTGATGCGTCCCCAAGTGGGTGCCGTCAGCGCCGACGAACAGGATAATGTCGGCCAGCTCAGCGACTTCTGGATCATGCACGCTGACAACCGTGTATTCGCTATTGGCCTGGCGAAGTCGACTGACGATCGAGCGTGCGGTCTCCGGATCGGCTAGCGAGCGCAGCGAACCAACGAGCAAAACGCGCGGTTGGGCAGCAAGCGCGACCGCTACAGAGAGGAGCTGTCGTTCGCCAGCAGAGAGCTGCGATCCCATCGGGCCCAATGGTCGGGTGAGTCCGGCCGGAAGGTCGACTAAGTGTCCGAGCATCACGGAGTTGAGCAGACTGAGGGCACCGGCTTCGTCCATCGCAGAGTCTGCGGCGCGCAGCCAGTCGAGCACGGAGGTATTGAATCCAGCCGCCTCGCTCGGGACGAAGTAGGCGACCTGGCGCACTGACGGCATCCGAACATCAACATCGTCGAGCTGAACCCGGCCGGAGTCGGGGTTCTCTTGGCCCGCGAGTAGTCCTAGCAGCCACTCCGGGTCCGTCCCAGTGGGTGTGACTAGACCGATGATGCAATTCGCCGGGAGCAAGATCGAAGCCGAAATGACCTCGAAAGCGGATCCACTAGATGCGCTCAAATCAACAAGTGCAAAGCCTTCGTGGGGCGCTTGACTTTCGTGTGTCGTCGGGACGCAGATGCGGTCGGGGCTCGTAAGGATCTGGTCGATCCGGATCTGACTGACCACACCGAACTGCACCGACCTAACCCAGGGCGGGAGCGCTTCTAGGCCGCGGACGACTCCCTCGACGTAGAGCAGGGCCGCAACCACAGAACTAAGAGCATTGGCCCCGAGAGTTAACGCGGAGAATACGACAACGGTCAGACCGATCAATCCCGCAGCCTCGGCACCTACCACAAGCTGGATAACGCTGAGCCCTTGCTTGTGTGTGGCTGTCTCCAACAACCTGATCCGGTCCCAGAACCGGCTGTGCTGCCACCGCGTCGTGTTCAGGCCCGAACTGAGTCTGGAGGCAGAGATCGACTCGTCGGTGCGCTCGCTAACGCGACTGTTGCTGTCCAGTCGCGCTCGGTCACGCACCATGAGCGTGCGACCGATTCTGCTGCGGAGCACTAGGAACAACACGCACGCCAAGGCCATGACGAGACCGGCATGCCACTCGATGACGATCAGCAGAACCAGACTCAGAGCGATCCGAATAAGTGCGGGGACACCCTCAACGACGGTCCCTTCGAACGCAGTTGCGACGTGGTCGACATCGGAGGTGTGCCTGCTTACTAGGGAGGTGCGAGCCATCCCACGCTGATGTACGACATCGCTCCTAAGCAGCCGGTCGAAAACTGTTCCGCGCAGCGCCGTGGCGCCGCGGATCACCAGCACATGCGCCGCGCGTCGCGCCTCGAACGAGCCGACGATCTGGACCGCCACCAGACCAATGAGCACAGCCATGAGTTTGTGGTTGACGACAGCTTTGTGGAGCAGTCCGTCGACGACCAGCGGGATCGACAACTGGCAGGCGAGCACCAGGACAGTTGCGAACAGGCTCCTTACGAGAAGCAGGCGGTGGCCACGAAGGTAGGGGTAGAACCAGGCAACCAGGTGGCGCGTCAGCCCCGGGCGACTATCAAAGGCTGGGACCGGCCCATCCAGGATGTCTGTCACGCTCGGCATTCTCCTTGACTGGCTGCCCAGACCTATATATGGGTGGCGCCGGAGCCGCTAGAGAAGACTAAGCGCGTCTGTCCGCTACTCTCCGCAAGTGAACACCGGGGTGATCGTTGCGACGGTCGTGCCGCTGGCACTGCTTTGCATCATCGTCGCGCTAGGTCGCAATGGCCGACGCCTAGCTCCCCTGATCGCCATTTCCCTGCTTTGGGGTCTGGCCGTAACCTGGCCGCTCATCTCGGTCAACCAGCGATGGGCAGCGGCCTACGGTCTGACCTCGCTGATTGTCTTGGGCGCCCCGATCATCGAAGAGACCACCAAGGCATTCGTTCTTCCTTTTGTTTCGGTGTCACACCGGGCCTCCTGGTTCGTCGACGGTGCCGTGCTGGGTCTAGCCGCTGGCACCGGCTTCGCGATTCGCGAGAACTGGGTATACCTGCAAGGCACGGGTGCCGCCGATGGTTTAGCACTGGCCATCGCCCGCGTCTCCTCGGCCAACCTGATGCACGCCGGGTGCACGGCGATCGTCGGCGCCGCGGTTGTGGCATCGGCCGGACGCCACTGGCCCATCCGGATCACAATGCCCATTGGTGCGCTGCTGATCGCCATGACCTTGCACTCCACGTTCAACCGCCTGACCCAGAGCCAGTCCGCTTCGGCCGGAATGGTGACGCTGGCGGGAATCATCGTGTTCGCAATCGCGGCCGCACTCGTCGCCCTGGGCATCCCGCTCTCAGCTCGTTGGATCCGCGAGGACCTGAAACAAAGCGGCGCCAGTGCTAGCGAGCAGGAGGCGCTGGGTGGTGGCGACATCGCCGCCCTCCTCGACCAGTTCGAACGTCGCTACGGCGGACAGGCCGCAGTGGATGCAGAGGCCCTGATCAAGGTTCAGCGCCGTCTGGCGATCAGCCACCACGGCGGTCGCGCCGACGCCGCCGAGGTTGCAGAGCTCGAGCGCCAGGCTGATGAGCTACGTCGCAACATCGGCATGTTCGCGATGATGTGGCTGCGCTCACACCTTCCGGTCGACTCAATGTCAGACGGGCTGTGGTCTCACCTCGACGAGACCGTCGCTGCCAGCGACGATTCGGTTGACGGCCAAACCGGAGCGCCCATCACGACCGGGCTTTGGGCTCGCCTCGGCGAAGTCACCGAGACCGGCGGAACCACCCAGACCGGCGGAACCACCCAGACCTAACCGATCTATCGTGACCTCTTAATAACCACCGACCGCCCGAGCTTTCGACGAATGGAGCCCGCACATGATGTGCGCCCAGTGTGACGAGACCGCCCGAGGGACGTGTCGGTTCTGCGGTCGTGGTGTCTGCGGCAGTCATCACGCCGCGATGCCCTTCATCATCACCGTGTTCGGCGAAGACCCGCCGCGTTCGATCGTCGTTGGCGGTGCGCTGTGGTGCCAGATCTGCCGCCCACAGCCGGAACCCATCGCCATGCCCGAGTTGGCATGAGCACCGCGGGAATGTTCGGCCGCCTCACCGGCCGGATGGACGACACCGACGAAGTTGCTACCCCGCTGACCGTGTCAGACCTACTGGAGTTCCCGGACGATGAGCGCGCGATTGTGCGCCACATCTTGCGGGCACCAACGCCGCTGACCGTGACCGAACTCGCCGCCGAACTAGGCGAGCCGGCCGACACCGTTGCGAAACTTGTTGGTGCGTTGAGCATGCGCGGAGTTGTGGCTGCCGTCGACGGAAAGCTCAAGATCTCTCCGATGCACAGCGCGGCACGCGTGAGTCCCGGCGGGCTTTGGGGACAACTCAACGACCTGTAGGCGCTGAGTCGTGGGCGTGGCCTAGAGACCGCCACCCCGAAAACGGCAGGTGCCGGCGTTGTTGTTGGAGTTAGTGGAATCCGGACATGTGGTGTTGGAGTAGATGAGATGGCCCACGCCTGTAAACCCATTGCCTACCTGAGCGCCAGTGAAATCACTGCCGTACAGATTCGCATTGGTGAAGTTCGCCGAGTTCAAGATCGCGCCGGTGAGATTCGTGCTGAGTAGATGCGCGCTGGTCAGGTCCGCGCCGCTAAGGTTCGCGCCCGGCAGGTACGCCAGGGTCAGGTCTGCTCCCGTCAGATTAGCGCCCGTCAAGGTCACGATCAGGCCGCCAAGCGACAGACTCCTCAGGTTCGCTCCGGCGAGGTTCGCACCTGGGCCGAAGAGATACCCGCGCGCGGGAATGAACCACCCTGGAGGCAGGGTCGCGGGGTTGCCAACAATCCCGCCCGACGACACGCCGGTCAGGGTCGCCCCTGTGAGGTTCGCGCCGGCGAGAACCGCGCCGATGAGGTTCGCGTTGGTGAGGTTCGCGTTGGTGAGGTTCGCGTTGGTGAGGTTCGCGCCTGGCCCAACCAGGTACCCGTTGGCGAAGGCCCATCCGGTCGGCAAGGTCGGATTACCAACAATGCCCCCTGATACCACTCCCGCAAGGTTCGCACCGTTCAGGTCAGCGCCAGTTAAGTCTGCGTTGGCCAAGTTCACGCCCGGGCCAACTAGGTACCCGTTCGCGAAGACCCACCCAGTCGGAAGGGAGGCCATTACATTTCCAACAATCAAGTTGCCGGGCAAACTCCTCGCCCACGACGGCACGATGGGATTATCGACAATCCCGCCCGACAACACCCCTGTCAGGGTCGCGCCGGCGAGGTTCGCCCCACTCAGGGTTGCTCCGGCTAGGTTCGCTCCCGCCAGGTTTGCGTTTCGCAGGTCCGCATACTTGAGGTTGCAACCATGCCAGTCGACCTCCGGCGCGGGGGTGATGGACGGCAGAAGGAAGAAGTCAATGCCCGGGCAGGCGTACACCCCGAGC
>CAIKAW010000029.1 GCA_903825575.1 uncultured bacterium
ATTCTCATCTTCGCGATGGCCGTGCAACGCCATTTTGTTCGAGGTATGACAATGGGCGCGGTGAAGTAGGCAACTTTCCCAGCTCGAGCCCCAAACTCCACCTGATTCTAACGAAAGGCAACACAGCCATGCAGATCGGACTTCTCACCGACGCTTTCGACCACTTGTCCCTTACCCAGACGCTTGCTTGGTGCGCCGAGCGAGATCTTTACAGCGTCGAGTTGGGCACGTGCGGCTACTCAGGCACACCACATGCGAATCTGGCTGAACTCTCTGCGAGCTCGGAGGCGCGCAGCGCATTGCTCAGCGAGATCGCCGACCACGGGCTGAAGCTAGGCGCGCTGAACGCATCTGGCAACCCGCTGCACCCCAACACAGACATCTCCGACAAGCATGCAGCAGGGATGCGCGACACGGTCAAGCTCGCGCAGGAACTTGGCGTCGCCAAGGTCGTCGCAATGAGCGGCACCCCCGGTGGCCCCGGTGGCGGCAACTGGCCGGTCTTCGCCGGTGGCGCGTGGCTTCCGGACATGGAAGGTCTCTGGGATTGGCAGTGGGAGAACGCAATCAAGCCCTTCTGGAGCGAGTTCTCCACTTGGTCTGCGTCGGTCGCGCCAGACGTCACCGTATGTCTCGAACTCCACCCGGGCACCGCGATCTACAACTCGGAGTCCTACCACCAGTTGCGTGAAGTGACCGGACCCAACGTTGTCGTCAACCTTGACCCGAGTCACTTCTGGTGGCAGGGAATGGACCCCATCACCGTTATCAATGACCTGCCCGGTGCGATCGGCTGGTCGCACGGCAAGGACACCCTGATTCGTGCCGACCGGATGGCAACAATCGGCGCGCTTGACTACCTGTGGCCGCGCGCTGCTGATCAGATGTCGTGGCACTTTGCCGCCGTTGGCGGCGGTCACTCGACTGAGTACTGGGTCGGACTGATCGCGGCATTGCAGGCTGGCGGATACGACGACACGATTTCTATCGAGCACGAAGACCCGAACCTAACCTCTGAAGCCGGCGTTCAGGCTTCCCTTGACGGATTGCGCGCAGCGCTGTCCGCCTGATTGAAACGTTTCCCCTGAAAGAGGAGTACTGAAATGATTGCCGTCGCGAACGCGCCCATCAGTTACGGGGCCTTCGAGTTGACCGTAGGTATCTACCCGAACGTTCCCGACGGAGTCGGCGTTCTGGACCGAGTTCGCGACGCTGGCTACGCGGGCGTTGACCTTGGCCCAGTTGGCTACTTCGGTCTTGGCGCGGAGATCGCCGAGAACCTGCGTAGTCGCGGGCTCGGGCTAACGGGCGGATACCTAGAGTTGCCATTCCACGATCCGGCCGGCATGCCGGCTGCATTGGTGGAACTGGCTTCGCTGGTAGACGTGTTCGATGCGGCAGCACCGGTGAACGTTGAACTAGGACTGCCTGCTCCGCGGCCGACGATTGCAGTCATCAGCTTGCCGTATCGTCGCGCCGTTCCGGGTCGTGCGGTCAATGAGCCCGAGTTGGGTTACACCGAAGAGCAGTGGGCGACCTTTGCGGAGCAGGCTGAGATCGCTGCGAACTACTGTCGTGACCGCGGATACTCGCCCGTCTTCCACAACGAGACTGGCACTAACGTCGAAGCGCCATGGGAGTTGGAGAAGGTTCTCGAACTCACGAGTTACGACCTGTGCTTAGACACCGGGCACCTCATCGCGTGTGGTGGGGACCCAGTTGCCAGCCTGCGCAAGTGGAGCGACCGGGTGACACACATCCACGTGAAGAGCGCCTACCGCTCGCGGATGCAGGATCTGATTGACAAGAACGGCGACGTAGAGATGATCTGGTCGCAAAAGATTTTTGCACCGCTCGGAGAAGGCGACCTCGATCTGCCAGCACTCGCAAGTGCGATTCGTGACATCAACTACGAAGGCTGGATCGTCGTGGAACAGGACATCTTCCCCGATGAGGGCAGCTTGCCGGGCGCCGAGCAGGACCAGCGCAACAACCGAGCGATTCTCCGCGACCTCGGCTTTTAGGCCGCTTGGCCAAATCGGCCTAAGCGACGTTGGTGGTGATTGAAGTAATGGACGGGAACACACTTGGCAGCCGTTTTAGGCGGGCTAGGGGCTGCGGTCTGCTGGGCGATCGCCACGATCTGTGGCTCGCGCAGCAGTCGGATTGCAGGGTCGGCTGCCGCGCTGGGGTGGATCGCGCTCCTGGGCTTGCTGGCGGCCCTTCCGATCTTCGCCTTCAACACCAGAGGCATCCATCTAACGGCCAGCACTTTGGGCTGGCTGTTGCTGACGGGCACCGGAAACATGGTGGGTCTGTTCTTCGAATATCAGGGCTTCCGGCATGGCCCGGTCGGAGTTGTGGCATCAATGGCGTCCACCGAGGGCGCCATCGCTGCACTGATCTCATTCATGTCAGGCGAGCGGCCACCTTTGACGTTGGTGCTTGTCTTGCCGGTCCTGCTGCTTGGGCTGGTCTTAGTCACTCTGCCGTCGAACGTCAAAGGCGATCGGCCGACCCACTGGGTGCCGACGATTCTGTTCGGAGCTGCCAGCGGGCTGACTTTCGGCGTGGGGCTCTACGCGACCGGGAAAGTCGGCGGACTGCTTCCGGCGATCTGGTCGGTAATGCCATCGCGGATTCTTGGCATCCTAGTTCTGACGATTCCGCTCGGACTAGCTGGGAAGTTGCGCGTCCCACGAGCGACCTATCCTTGGACGGTCGCCGGCGGCGTGGCCGAGGTAGGCGGCTTCCTATGTTTTGCAACTGGCAGTCGCCACGGAATCGCGTTACCGGCGGTGCTGGCCTCGCAGTTTGGGGTACTAGCCACGGTGGGTGTTGCCGTGCTATTCCGCGAACGGATAAGCCGGCGTCAGACTATTGGCGCGGTACTTGTAGCACTCGGGGTCGCTGCTGTTGCAGCGGCAAGGGCGGTGGGCTGAAATGAGCGTGGCACGTGCAGCAGTAATGGTTGCTCCCGGGAACGTTGAGGTCCGCGAGTTCCCGCTTTCGAAAGTCCCTTCGGGTGGCGTCCTCCTGCGCATGAACTTGTCGGGGATCTGTGGCACCGACAAGCACACATTTCGCGGCGAGTCCAAGCAGTACGCTGGCACGGATCATGAACGCGACGTCACGTACCCACTGATCTGCGGCCACGAGAACGTAGGCGTGGTAGTCGAGACCAGCGAGGATGTCTTTGCGAGCGATGGGCGCCCGCTACGACCTGGCGACCGAGTAGTGCCGGGCGCAAATGTCGCGTGCGGTCACTGCTACTTCTGCCTGAATGACTACCCCTATTACCTGTGCGCCAACCTCGACGATTACGGCAACTCCCTGCACTGTGGGATTGCGCCCTACCTTCTCGGCGGCTGGGCTGAATACATGTATGTCCTTCCAGGCACCCCGATCTTCCGGGTGCCTGACGAAGTCCCGGACGAAGTTGCTGTGATGACCGAAGTTATGGCTGTCACCCACGGAATTGAGGTGGCGCAGGCAGTTCTTGGCATGTTTGGTGCCAACCGTTTTGCGCATTCAGTCGCCGTTCTGGGAGTCGGCCCGCTAGGGCTTTGCCATTTGGCAAAGGCTGAAATGCTGGGTGCCGCAAAATTGATCGCGACTGATCTATTCGATTCACGGTTGGCGCTGGCCGAGCGTTTCGGTGCCAGTGTGACGATGAACGCGGGTCGGACGACGCTGGAGGAACGGGTAGCTCTCGCGCGTGACGCCACCGATGGGCTGGGCCCGCAGATCGTGGTCGACTGCAGTGGCAAGCCCGAAACATTTGTTGAGGCGTTACGTATGGTTCGACCCGGGGGAGTTGTGGTTGAGGCGGGAACGTTCGTTGATATGGGTCCAGTGAGCGTGAACCCGAACATAGATTTCTGTACTCGCAACGTGAGTGTCATCGGAATCGGTGGCGAGACTGCGGCCGCTTACGAGCCATCGCTGCAACTTATGGCCGCCAATATCGACCGCTTGCCGTTCCGCGAGATCGTGACGCATCGCGTACCGCTTTCGCAGGCACAAACTGGCGTCGAGATCGCGATGCAGCCGAGTTCGATGCAGGTCGCAGTTGACCCCTGGTCTGACGCAGCATGGAGCTCACCGCTCGTCACAAAGACCACCTAGTCCAGATTCAGTAACACAACAGTTGGAGGAGAAATGACGCAACGTCTGCGGGTCGGTGTAGTTGGTGCTGGTCTGATTGCCCAGGTTATGCACCTGAACTACCTTCGCGAGCTCGACGACCGCTATGAGACGGTCGCCATTTGCGACATCTCCGAGGACGGCGCTCGAAAGTGCGCCGACCAGTATGGAATTGCGAATGTGTACACGGACTGGCGGGTGATGCTCGAGTCTGGTCTGGACGCCGTCTTGATCCTCACAAACGGCTCGCACGCTGACATTGCCATTGCGGCAGCTAATCGCGGCATCCATGTTTTCACAGAGAAGCCAATGTGCTTCTCGGTCGCTGAAGGTAAGTCGATGATCGAAGCCGCTGCCACCAATGGCATCACCCTCATGGTTGCGTACCCTAAGCGTTTCGATCCGGCATACGAGCGGTTAGCGGCTGAGCTCAAGACCGTTCAGGATCTACGCTTGGTGCGCGTTACCACTTTCGAGACGCCAATTGGCGCCTACGTTGACTACTACAAGTTGACGAAAGACGTTACGCCACCCCCGGCCGACATTCTGGCCGCGCTGCGAGCCGAAAGCCGTGCCACTTTGTCAAGTGCGATTGGTTCGAACGACGATTTCCTAGTGAAGGAGTATCACGAGATTCTGCTTGACAGCCTGATCCATGAGATGAACACCTTGCGCAGCCTGCTGGGCGAGCCCACAAAGTTGGACTACGTCACGTTGCGGCCGACTGGGGTGACCGCGGTGTTGCATTTCGGTGATGTCCCCGCCGTTATCAACTGGGTGGAGCTTCCTGGCATTACGCGCTATCGCCAAGAGTTCTCCTTCTTTGGTGCGGACCGCAGGCTCACACTTGCGTTCCCCTCGCCGTTCCTGCGCAGCGCACCGACGATTCTCGAGGACGAGGGTGGCGAGTCGGATTCCGGTCGCTCCTGGCACAGCGAGGAAGTCACTTCGTACGACGAAGCATTCAGGCGTGAACTGATGCACTTTCATGATTGTGTGGTGAACGGTCAAGAGCCGTTGACCACCGGCCTCGACGGTCTGCGCGATGTTGCGTTGTGTGGCGCATTTATTGCCGGCCACGTTTCTGGTGCCGCGATCGAGCACCCAAGCAACTTCTAACTCGCGAATCGAGAAGGGCGGACGTCGTGTTTCGGATAGCAGTGGTTGGCGGCGGCCGAATGGGACGTGTGCACGTGCGCGCATTGGCGGATTCAGCGAGGTTGCAGGTATCCAGTGTGGTTGAACCTTCGGAGCAGGCGGCAGCAACTCTTCCAACTGGTATGCCGGTTTATGCCTCCGTGGCTGCAATGCTGGATGCTGACCGACCCGACGGCGTGATAATCGCGGCACCTAGCGGTTACCACGCCGACCTAGTCGCTGAGCTGGCGGCCGCAGGAGTGTCCATCTTGTGTGAGAAGCCCTGTGGTGTGACGGTGGCCGAAACAACGGCGGCGGCCGCGCATGTGACGGCTGCTCAGGTTCCGTTTCAGGTGGGTTACTGGCGTCGATTCGTTCCAGAACTTGTCGACTTGCAGCGACGCATCGCAGATGGATCTGTTGGCGAGTTGTACCTAGTGTCCTGTTGGCAGTGGGATCAGGAGCCTGCTTCGGCGCAGTTCCGTACCACAAGTGGCGGCATCTGCGTGGATATGGGCGTTCATGAGTTTGACCAGATCCGCTGGCTAAGTGGTCAGGAGATCGACGTACTCCATCTGGTAGCGCCGACCGCCGAATCCGATCAAGCCGTGGCAGGGGATCCAGAAAGCTTGCAGTTGTTGGCGTCCCTTTCTGGAGGCGCTGCTGCCTCGGTGTCGCTTGGGCGCCGGTACCCGCCCGGCGATATGGCTCGGGTCGAGGTCTTCGGCATGAACGGCGCTGAGGCGCATGAATTCCTGTCTCCAGCAACCGGCGAGGCAAGTTTCCTGGCTGCGATTCGAGAGCAGTCGGAGAGCTTCGCGCGATACGTCGGCGGAGCGGCCCGACAGGGCGCTTCGATTGATGATGCCATCGCAGCTTTGACGGTTGCGGAACAAGCCGCGGCCCAGTTGCGCGACCTGTTGGCCTGACATGGACGTGGGTGTCGGCATCGTTGGCTATGGCCTAATGGCCAAAGCTCATACGTTTGGGTACCGAAATGCGTCAGCGTTCGGATCCTTGGCAGCCAAACCCAAAGTAGTGGCGATGTCTGGGCGTAACCCAGTGGCCCTCGCTGCAGCCGCTGCTTTGTACGGCGTACCAGACACCACGTCTGACTGGCGAACTCTGCTCGATCGCGACGACGTTGACGTCATCGACATCTGTACGCCGCCGGGAACGCACGCCGAGATCGCGATCGCTGCTGCGGCTGCAGGTAAGGCCGTGATATGCGAAAAGCCGCTAGCCGCTTCGTTTGCCGACGCACTTGCTGCAACTCGAGCGGTCGAAGATTCCGGGGTAGCGAACGCCGTGGGATTCAACTATCGACGTCTTCCAGCATTGGCATTGCTGCAGCGGCTGATTGCCGATGGTCGGATCGGTCGAGTTCTTACTTGGCATGCGACGTGGTACACAGATGAGTTCGCAGATCCAGAGATTCCCTTCGACTGGCGCTTCGATCTCGCGATGGGTGCGTCTACGTTCGCTGATTTAGGGAGTCACCTGATAGATCTGGCACTAACGCAGGTCGGTCCGGTTGATGCTGTTTCCGCGCAGACGCAGACCACGATTGCCGAGCGATCCGGTCAGGCGGTCACCGTCCCAGAATCGTGCTCGGCCTTGCTGCGGTTTGCTTCGGGTGCCAGTGGCGTCATTGATCTGGCTCGCAACGCGGTTGGCAGGCCCTGCGATTTCGTGGTTGACGTTTCGGGGACTGAGGGCTCGCTTCGGTTCGACTACGCCCGGCTAAACGAATTGTGGTTCAGCCACATCGACGACGATCCCGAACTTTATGGACCACGTCGGATTCGAGCTGAGCACACCACCCATCCGTATTCTGCTAACTGGTGGCCAATCGGCCAAGGCGTTGGTTACGGTTCGTCTTTCGTCAATCAGGTGGTTGCTTGGTTTGCGGAATGGCCGCCGAAGACTTGGGACCCGGATTTCGCTCAAGGCACTCGGGTTCAGGCGATTTGCGACGCAATGGAACGCTCGTCCCTCTCGGATCACTGGGAACAAGTGCCGACTTTCGATCTCAATCCTGCAAACAAACTCTGAGGAGAATCATGGAGCAACGTACTTTCGGTCGACTCGGACGCGATGCTTCCGTAGTTGGTTTGGGTTGCTGGCAACTCGGCGCCGACTGGGGTGCCGTCGACGACGGCGCGGCCATGGCGATCCTGCATGCAGCCGTCGACGCAGGTGTCACCTTCTTCGATACGGCTGACGTCTATGGCGACGGTCGCAGTGAACGATTCGTCGCCCGCCTACTCAAGGAGCGTCCCGACGAGAAGATCTTTGTTGCGACCAAGACTGGTCGACGGGCGCCGGCGCAATTGGATGAGCACTACACCGAAGCAAACTTGCGCGGCTGGGTGCATCGATCGCTAACTAACTTGGGCGTCGATCAAATTGATCTCGTGCAGTGGCACTGCCCGCCCACGGCGACGATCGAACGAGACTCGATGTATGACTTGTTTGATGCGCTCACTGACGAGGGACTGATCGCGGGATACGGCGTAAGTGTTGAGACCGTCGCTCAGGCCTTGCACGCGATATCGCGGCCGCAGATAAAGAGCATTCAGATCATTGCAAACGCGTTCCGTTTGCGCCCTTTCGAGACCGTGATGCCCGCTGCGCTGGCGGCCGGGGTCGGGATAATCGTTCGCTTGCCTCTGGCATCTGGGCTGCTGGCCGCAAAATTCACCTCCGCCTCGGTATTCGGCGCCGATGACCACCGCAACTACAACCGCGAAGGCGCGTCCTTCGACGTTGGTGAGACCTTCAGCGGCGTGCCGTATGAGTTGGGTATTGCGTGCGCGCTTGAGCTTGGCGCCTTCGCACCTGCCGGAATGACCCCAGCCCAAGCCGCGCTTCGCTGGGTTATAGACCAGCCGGGTGTCACGTCAGTCATCCCGGGCGCCACGAGCGTAGATCAGGTGCGGCTCAACGTTGCAGCTGGCGAGGCCGAACCAATCAGCGCCGAATACCGGCAAGCAGTGCGGCGAATCTACGACGAGCAGATCCGCCAACACGTTCACGACCGCTGGTAACACGGCACTGCTATGCCGCTAGTTCTGCCTGGACTTAGCGCAGAGCGAAGAATTCGCTGTAGTCAAGGGTGCGGTAGCCGGCCTGGCATGGTGGGCCATCCGACAGGCGCATTGTCTGGTCTGTCAGATTCATGATCAAACCGAAGATGGTGGCGTCATTCTCGGCTGGAATTGACGACGGGCTTGGGTGGCAGCAGATGCCATTGGGATGACCGGCGTGATCGGCCAGCAAGGTTTCAAAAGTAGAGCCAGCGTAAGGATTGCTGCGCTGCAGTTCGCGCGTGATCCGCTGCAGTCGAAAGACACTGTCGGGCATCGCCCAGACTCCGACATCTACTCGATCGAAGTCAGGGTGGGTGAAGTGATTTGCGTGCAGGACTAGTCCCCGCTGATCGGGCTGAGTTAGGAATAGCCGAGAGAAGTCGCCGGGCGCGGCTTCAACACCAAGACCGAGACCGTCGCGGTGCCCGATGAGGTAGCTGGCTGATGAAGCCCGGCCAGCGCGTTGCAAGGCAATCAGAGCATCCGTTGGATTAGTTGTCTCGAGCATCGCCCGCAGCAGAACGTGGTAAGGCACCCCAGGTTCGCCGGCGTCGTCGCTGCAGATGAGCGCGTTGGTTGCAATACCGATGCCATGTTCATTCATCCCAGCCTTGGCCAGCAGCCCAGCCTCAACGACCGTCACGTAGCGCGGACCGTCGCTGGGATCAACCTCGAGGATTACGGTGGTGTCGAAAGCGTGTGCCTTCCAGTCCCAGTTCTGGCCTATGAGCACGCCGCCACCTGAATCGGGGATCGCGACGAAAGCCGTGCACTCACCGGCACGCGGCAACGACACCGAAGCGTCGCGTGCCTTGGCAGCGAACATGATCTCGGTGCGCACGTTGATCGCCACAATGTCGAGCAGTGGGACGTTTGCGCCGTCCGCGATGCCCTGGAGTTCAGCGATGTAGTGCTCGCCGTACGCGCTGATGGGGGTCAAGAATCGCTCGGCTTCGGCCGTAACTCGGACCCAGTCCCACTTCGCGTAGTGAGCGAAAATGTTTTGATAGGCGGCGATGCTCAGCCGTACCCGGTCGCGTGCCAATTCTCCGTACTGCTGCCCACGCGTGGTGGCGTCGCCGGTGAGTCTGAGGTGCGGATACATGGCCTCACCTTGCGCTGGGTGCCCCGACATTTGCCGGAGCACCCAGCGTACTAGGCGAGGGCGTGCGCCTTCATCGCCTTATCAGGCCAGCAAACCGCTCAATTACCGCCGTTAGTCCGGGCCAAACCGGGACCTTGGTCACATGCCTTCGATATTGACTTGGCAAGCCTTCTCGCCCTCGCGCAGGACAGGTCAACAGCCGCAAATCGTTGGCGCTGCAACATTTTTGCAGGGTCGCTACTGGCGGGTTGACTGTGACCTTAAGCACGGTGGCCGTGGCCGGGCGCCGGTACTGCTATCGGTAGCATGATGCCCGTCGAAACTCTTGCCGCCATTCGATAATGCCCACTCCGGCGGCATATCGGCCTGGAAGGACAGATCGTGCAGATAGGCGTACTGAAGGAAGCCCGGGTCGGAGAGACGCGTGTGGCTGCAACGCCCGTGACCGTCGCCCAACTGCTCAAGCTTGGCTACGAGGTTGTGATCGACTCCGGAGCCGGCAATTCGTCGGGCTTCGTCGACACCGCCTATGTAGAGGCCGGAGCGACGATCGGCACAGCTGCAGCCAGCGACATCGTCTTTGGGGTGAACACGCCTGCAGCGACCCAGCTAGACCTGTTGCGCGAAGGTGCGACGGTGATCTCCCTGATCAGCCCGGCCCTCAACCCAGACCTGCTTTCCGATCTCGCTCGACGCGGCGTGACTGCCTTCGCGATGGATGCGGTCCCGCGCATCTCGCGGGCGCAGTCACTCGACGTGCTTAGTTCGATGGCGAACATCGCCGGGTACCGAGCGGTCATCGAGGCTGCGAACGTGTTTGGTCGCTTCTTCACCGGTCAAGTGACCGCAGCTGGAAAGGTCCCACCGGCCAAGGTGCTCGTCGTTGGCGCAGGTGTCGCTGGCCTGTCGGCAATTGGCGCCGCCGGAAGCATGGGCGCAATCGTGCGCGCTACCGACCCGCGGCCCGAGGTGGCCGACCAGGTTAAGTCGTTGGGCGGCGAGTACATGCCGGTCAAGGCCGCCGACGTTGAGGTCAGCGCAACTGGCTATGCCAAGGAAATGTCTGACGACTACAACGCCCGGGCCGCTGCGCTGTACGCCGAGCAGTGCCAGGACGTCGACATCGTCATCACGACTGCACTAATCCCCGGAAAGCCAGCGCCAAGGCTGATCACTGCCGAGATGGTTGCAAGCATGCGACGTGGCAGCGTTCTCGTCGATCTTGCGGCAGCCAATGGCGGAAACGTTGAAGGCACGGTTGCTGGCGAGGTGGTCGTGACTGCCAATGGCGTGACGATCATCGGCTACACCGACCTAGCTGGACGGTTGGCCGCCACGGCGTCCCAGCTTTATGGCACGAACCTCGTGAACCTTATGAAGTTGATGACTCCCGGCAAGGACGGCGCTCTGGTCCTTGATTGGGACGATGTAGTGCAACGCGGCGTCACTGTTGCTCGAGCAGGCGAAGTCACTTGGCCACCGCCTGCGGTGCAGGTCTCGGCCGCACCCGCCCAGGCCGCTGCCGCTCCGGTAGTTATGGCTGCGGCGGTCCCGATGTCCACGAACCGTCGCCTTACCTACGTAGGTATCTCGGCGGCTCTCCTGCTGCTGCTGGTTGCCGCCGCCCCCGCCGCGTTGCGGATCCACTTAACGGTGTTCGCACTCGCAATCGTCATCGGCTACTACGTCATCGGCAACGTGCACCACGCACTGCACACGCCGCTGATGTCCGTCACTAATGCGATTTCCGGAATCATCGTCGTTGGTGCCCTCCTGCAGATCGGTCAGGGAAATACGGCAATCACGATCATCGCGTTCGCCGCAATCTTGCTTGCCAGCATTAACGTCTTCGGTGGTTTCGCCGTGACCCGCCGCATGCTTTCGATGTTCTCCAGGAGCTGAGCAAATGTCCGTCGAATCGGCCGCACAGGCCGCATATATCGTCGCCGCGCTGCTATTCATCCTGGCGCTGGCAGGCCTGTCGAAGCACGAGACCGCCAAGACCGGTAACACGTACGGCATGGCGGGTATGGCAGTTGCGCTCGTAGCGACGGTCTCTCTGGCCATCACGCGGCACGTGTCGTCTCTCGGCCTGGTGCTCATCATCATTGCAATGGTTATTGGTGCCGCTGTCGGACTTTGGCGGGCGCGCGTTGTCGAGATGACCGGCATGCCCGAACTCATCGCGATGCTGCACTCATTCGTCGGACTTGCCGCTGTTCTCGTCGGCTGGAACGGCTACCTGCTCGTTGAGGGAGGCGGCAACAGCAGCGAGGCGCTGGCATTGGCAGCGCAGGGGAGTCTGGGCATTCACCACGCCGAGGTATTCATTGGTGTCTTCATAGGTGCGGTCACGTTCACCGGTTCGATCATCGCGTTCTTGAAGTTGTCGGCTCGGATTAACTCAAAGCCACTTGTCCTGCCGGGCAAGAACCTCCTGAACATCGGTTCGCTCGTTGCCTTCGCTGCCCTGACTGTCTGGTTCTGCATTTCTCCGAACATTTGGCTGCTCGTGGTCGTGACGATCATCGCGTTACTGCTCGGCTTGCACTTGGTCGCTTCAATTGGCGGCGGCGACATGCCGGTTGTGGTGTCGATGCTCAACAGCTACTCAGGTTGGGCGGCTGCAGCGTCGGGCTTCTTGCTGGAGAACGACCTACTGATCATCACTGGCGCACTCGTCGGATCTTCCGGTGCGTACCTGTCCTACATCATGTGCAAGGCCATGAATCGTTCGTTCATCTCCGTGATTGCCGGCGGGTTCGGCCTCGAGGCTGGCCCTGCGGACGACAAGGACTACGGCGAGCACCGCGAGATGAATGCCGAGCAGGTTGCTGAGCTGCTACAGGGTGCGTCATCGGTGATCATCACCCCCGGATATGGCATGGCGGTTGCACAGGCGCAGCATGGCGTCGCTGAATTGACACGCAAGTTGCGCGCCAACGGCACCACAGTTCGCTTCGGAATCCACCCGGTCGCAGGTCGGCTGCCAGGTCACATGAACGTGCTACTTGCTGAGGCGAAGGTTCCTTACGACATCGTCCTCGAGATGGACGAGATCAACGACGACTTCGCCTCGACCGACGTTGTACTCGTCATCGGCGCCAACGACACGGTGAACCCGGCCGCCATGGATGATCCGACCAGCCCAATTGCCGGCATGCCGGTGCTGCGGGTCTGGGAGGCGAACCACGTGATCATCTTCAAGCGTTCGATGGCCTCGGGTTACGCCGGCGTGCAGAACCCCCTGTTCTTCAAGGAGAACTCGGCGATGCTCTTCGGCGACGCGAAGGACCGGGTTGAAGACATCCTGCACGCGTTGTAGGGGTGTTACAGAGCGATGAGCGTGCCACAGGAACTCATTGGCGCCTGGCGACGGACAGGTCTGATCATCGGTGGGCGTCGACAGATCGATTTCTGCGATGTGCTTTGGATTCAAGGTGCAAGTTGGTTCGCGGATATTCGACTGCCAGTCTCAGATCTGGGTCCTGACAAGGACGACCCGATTGCCACCCATTTTGGTCGACTACGTGCGTTTGCCGGGCGAGCCAGTTGGATCGATCCGATTCTCCACTGGGATCACGAGATAGATATTGATCTCACGGAAGTTGTGGACGCCAACAAGATCTCCTGGGAGCGCGGCGGGATTGTCGAGCGCGGTACCCGCCAGCGAGGGGGAGCGGACGTCCCTTGGGAAGAGGAGTGGGTGCGAGTTTCGGCTCCCGATGCTCCCGTGGAGGCGCAGTCGATCGGACCAAAGCACTTGATCGTTTCAGTCGGTCCTTGGCAGATCGAGGTCACTGATGAGCGCCCGGGACGCCCGTTCAAGGCGGTTAGGCGCGACCTGATCGACTCGGTCTGGCAGGTTGTCGGCGAGGTCATCGCATAACCGCCTTGTGACTTGCTGGTGCCCTCGGCGCGAATCGAACGCGCGACACACGGTTTAGGAAACCGATGCTCTATCCCCTGAGCTACGAGGGCGGGATGTGGGTCTAGTTCTCGAACCAACCCAAACTGCGCGAGCGTCCTAGCGGACCGCCAACTTGGGCAGGTCTAAGGCTATCGGCTAGCTACTCTTGCACTGGAATGTGCCGCAGGAGCCGATACCCCCCAGGGTATGCAATACTGGTCCTAGGACCCGTACCAACCGCTGGGAGCAGCCGTGAAGAAGATCGTTGTCGTTGGTGGAGTGGCTGGCGGAATGTCGGCTGCGGCCCGACTGCGTCGACTAGATGAGTCGGCCGAGGTCATCGTGCTCGAACGCGGCCACGACGTGTCCTTCGCCAACTGTGGACTCCCGTATCACGTAAGCGGTGAGATCTCGGACCGGTCAGCGCTGCTCCTGCACACCCCTGACACATTGCGTGAGGCACTGAACCTTGACGTTCGGGTTCGTAACGAAGTCATCGCGATCGATACCGCTGCCCAAACCGTTCGCGTTCGCGACCTCAATGCGCAGAACGAATATGTGCTCGAGTACGACGCGCTAGTCCTCGCCACCGGTGCCGAACCGATCGTTCCTCCTTTGCCGGGCATGGATCGTCCCGAAGTTCGCACCCTACGAAACGTTCCCGACGCTGACGTGCTGCGCGAGATGTTGGCCGCCGGTGCAACGAAGGCCGTTGTAATCGGCGCCGGCTTCATCGGGCTCGAAACTGTCGAAGCGTTCCGTCACCGCGGCCTCGAGGTGGCGTTGGTTGAATTAGCTCCGCAAGTTCTTCCGGCTGTTGACATTGAAATGGCGAACTTGATCGAAGCTGAACTTGTGGCAAATGAAGTTGAAGTCCACATTGGGATCGGATTCAGTGCTGTTGAAGACTCCGAGTCCGAACACCCAGTCGACGTTGTGTTGGCCGACGGTCGCCGACTGCCCGCCGATGTCGTCCTCCTTGGAGTCGGTGTCCGACCCTCGACCGAACTAGCTAGGGCTGCGGGCCTCAAGGTCTCGGATCGCGGTGCCGTGATCGTCAGCCCGAGTCAGCAGACAAGCGATCCGCATATCTGGGCCGTTGGCGACGCAATCCAAGTAGTAGACGCGGTTATGGGGAGCGCCGCGGTTGTGCCGCTCGCGGGGCCAGCAAACCGACAAGGCCGCATGGCGGCTGACGCCATCATGGGACGATCAGTGTCAGCCACGCCCGTTCTAGGCACGGCCATCGTTCGAGTCTTCGGATTGACAGCTGCCGTCACCGGTGCGACGTCACGACGTCTGACCGCCGCCGGTGTTGAGCACCGAGTGATCCACCTGCACCCGGGCAACCATGCGGGCTACTACCCCGGGGCTGAATCCATTCACCTAACGGTTTTGTTCTCGCCTGATGGTCGCATACTTGGGGCTCAGGCCGTTGGGGGTGACGGTGTCGATAAGCGCATCGATGTCCTGGCTACCGCATTGCGAGCAGGCATGACGATTGACGATCTGGCCGAGCTCGAACTTGCGTATGCGCCGCCGTTCGGCAGCGCCAAGGATCCGATCAACATGGCTGGGTTCTTGGGCCAAAACGTGCTCAACGGGATGTTGGTCTCGTGGGGCGCGGCAGACATCGACAGTGCGCTGTCAGACGCCGTTCTGCTGCTGGACGTTCGCAGTGCGAGCGAACATTCGCACGGACACCTGCCTAACTCACTTCTGATCCCACACACCCAACTGCGCGACCGAATCGCCGAGGTGGAATCGGCGGCCGCTGGTAGACCGATTCGCGTTTACTGCGCAAGCGGATTCCGCTCCTATCTGGCACACCGGGTGCTTGCAGGGCACGGGCTGGACTCAGCCACCCTCGACGGTGGATTGGAGACTTTACGCGCCGCGCTGCCAGGGCTGCCGATGGCAATCGGCGTGCAGTCGAAGGTTTCATCTCACTAATCGCTGAATCTAAAATAGGAGGAACTCCAAGTGTGCCGACAGGTAACCTGCCGTAAGTGTGGAATGGCCACGTGGGCCGGCTGTGGTCAGCACGTTAACCAGGTGATGGCAGGTGTGCCAAAGTCGAAGCGGTGCCAGTGTCCACCAAGTCCGCCAACGCCTTCGCTCATCGACCGAATCTTCGGCGGGCGTAAGTCAAAGGTCTAAGAGGAGATATCAGCGAGGTCGGGGTCGGGAAACGTGCGTTCCCCTACCTGTGCCAGCACGATTGCAGTGAAGCCAACGAAGAATACGACCTCGATGTAGGCACCGTAATGGTCGCTCAGGTACGCAATGCCCAGTACCGGGTATGCCAATGCGATTCCGATGGCCAGAATTCGGTAGATCTTTGCAAAAGGTGAACCGGTACCCGCTGTGCGCCGTTGAGCTAGATAAAGCGTCCAGGTGATTGCAGCGAATTCCAAGATTCCAGCGACAATGTGCAGGTAGTGGCCCATCGGTAAGTGCAGCCGCCACTCGGCGGAGCGACACGTCGAACTCATCTCATCGGCGCATACCTGCGAATAGACACCGCCGGCGATACCGCCGCAGGCAAACAGCGCCAATCCCAACCATTCCAAGCGCGCAGCAGGAATTGAACTACTACCGAGAAGGGCCAGCGCAATGAGTAGTACGAGTCCGGACGCCTTGTCGGCTAGATGCATTGAGTTGGCGAATGGTTGATCCGCCACTTCTAGGTTGCTGAACAACTCGTTGGGCGAGCGAAGCAACCCGGGGTGCAGCGGAACAAAGACCCACCAGTTATAGACAAGCAGCGCTGGCAGCACTAGCACCACGGGCAGCAACCGAACCGCAGACCCAGTTCGAACGTAGGTCAGGCCCCCAGCCAGCGTCTTCATGGCGCGAGATCTTACCTAGGCACACCTGATGTCGCATGGTGCTTTTCGACAAATTCGGCGCCGACCGTGAAAGCCGCCTCATCGAGCTCTAATTGGCCCCGCTTTGCGCTCAAAGTCGCGCGGATTGCGTACAGGAACGTGTCCTTCGGAAACATTTGCGTTGCTCCTTGCAGGGCCCCGAGCGCAACGATGTCCTTGACCTGTTCGGTTCCGACGTCCTTTGCTAGCGCCGCCAACGGAACCGGCACCAGGCGCACGTTGGCAGCCAGAGTCGGCAGGTCACCGGTGACGATCGAAGTGTCATAGATGACGATCCCGCCCGGACGAACCGTGGGACCGAATTTGGCAAGGCTCAGAGCGTTGAATGCAACTAGGACGTGGGGGTGAGGTACCGCGGGAGAAAGCACCTCGTCATGCGCCACGTGTACGTCTGCATACGACGTGCCGCCGCGCGACTGAGGCCCGTAGCTAGGAATGTCGGTGGCGTCGAACCCTTCGTTGATCGCGCAGTGGGTGATGATCATGGCTGCGGTCTGGATGCCGTCTCCGCCGGCGCCAGCCAACTTGATGCTTATGTCGGCTGGGTCAAGATGCTTGGGGAACTGTTCTGCAAATCGCGGTGGGCGGTCGCTGTGGGCGTCAATAGCATCAAGCAACCGCGCCGGATCGAAAGTCGGGGTAGGGATTGGCGGGAAGGCCGCAGTTGCGGTGGTGTCCTTCTTCACGCCAAGCGGGAAGACCGGAACCATTTGTTCGCGCACCCAGTCTTCGGCAGCCGGCGGTTCAAGTCCGAGGTAGAGCGGACATTCTGCGAGCACCTCAATGAACGCAAATCCGGTGCCGTTGACCTGCAGTTCGAGCGCCTGCTTGATGGCACGCTTGGCGTGGATTCGCTGCTTGTTGTTGAAAAGCGCCACTCGTTCGACAAACACGGGGCCGTCAAGTCCAGCAATCAATTCGGCCATCTTCAGCGGCTGGCCTGCCAGCGGTTGGCGGCCGTTGGGAGTGGTGCTAGTTCTTTGTCCCATGAGCGTGGTTGGCGCCATTTGGCCACCGGTCATGCCGTAGATCGCATTGTTAATGAAGATGATCGTGATCGGGATACCGAGTTGCGCCGTACTGATGATCTCGGCCAAACCGATCGAGGCTAGATCACCGTCGCCTTGGTAGCAGATGACTATGGAATCAGGATTGGCTGTCTTGTGCCCGAGTGCTACGGCGGGCGCACGCCCGTGGGCTGCTTGCGAGTTGCCCACGTCGAAGTAGTAGTAGGAAAAGACTGAGCAGCCGACAGGTGAAACGAAGACCGTTCGATCTTGGACACCGAGTTCGTCAATTGCTTCGGCGAGGTACTTCTGGGCGAGACCGTGGCCGCAACCGGGGCAGTACGTTGTGGTGTGCGCAGAGATTCCCTGCGCGTGGCTATTGCGTTCAAATTGGCGGTAGAAGACAGGTGTCGGCATTAGTGCACCTCCTCCAGATCCATCAGAAGTGCGTCGAGCGACACAACGTGGGCCACGATCTCGTCCTGCGACGGCAAGATTCCGCCCATTCGGCGAACGTGAGTCGTCTGGGGCAGTGGCACGCCGGCGTGACTTACGGCCAGGCGAAGCTCGTCCTCGAGCTGCCCACTGCTCGCTTCAACAATCACTAGGCGCTGCACCGATGGCAACGTGGCAACTAATGCGTCGATGGGGAAGGGCCACAACGTGATCGGGCGGAATAGACCAACCTTCAATCCCTGCGCCCGCAACTCTTGCACTGCACCCTTGGCCAGCTGTGCCGGAGTGTTGCAGGCAACCAACAGGACCTCGGCATCCTCACACTG
>CAIKAW010000030.1 GCA_903825575.1 uncultured bacterium
CCATTCGGGCACAAAGGCCCGAATTCGAGTGCCGGATTCAACGTGTTCCTCGGACAGTACTTCTCCGTGCTGGTGAACCAAGGCCACCAGGCTGGCTTGGGCATAGGGAACCAGCGTGTCGATGGTTACCGACGGACGAGGGAGCAAATGCTCAATGCGCGCGGCAAGTTCAACCAGACCCGCACCACTCCAGGCCGAGACCGCCAGCGAATCAACCTCGCTGCGCAGGAGTCGGTCTATGACGGTCGGGTCAGCCGCGTCGGACTTGTTGATCACCACGAGTTCCGGGATCAAGTGAACCCCTTCGATGTCCGCCAATACGCCGCGGACAGCCGAGATCTGTTCCTCGGGAATTTCGTCTGACCCGTCAACAACATGGATGATCACGTCCGCCGCGCCGATCTCCTCAAGGGTCGAACGAAATGCCTCGACCAACTGGTGCGGCAGGTGTCGAACGAACCCAACGGTGTCGGTGATCGTGTATTCGTGGCCGGCCGGGGTGTATGCGCGGCGCACTGTTGGGTCGAGCGTTGCGAATAGGGCGTCTTCCACCAAGGCATCGGCACCAGCGAGTCGGTTGAGCAGGCTGGACTTGCCGGCATTGGTATAGCCCACAATCGCGACGCTTGGCACGGCGCTGTTCCGGCGTTGCCTGCGCATGGTTTCGCGAGCCGTACTCATCGCGGCCAGTTCCTTACGCAGTCTTGCCATCTGGTCGCGGATTCGACGTCGGTCAGTTTCAATCTTCGTCTCACCAGGTCCTCTTGTGCCGATGCCACCGGCCTGGCGAGACAACGCTTCGCCCCAACCCCGCAGCCGCGGCAACATGTACTGCAATTGCGCCAGCGATACTTGCGCCTTGCCTTCACGACTGCGCGCATGCTGGGCGAAGATGTCGAGAATCAACCAAGTGCGATCGACAACCTTGACCTTGACTACTTCTTCGAGTTGGCGCAACTGCCCTGGCGTCAACTCACCATCGCAGATGACAGTGTCGGCACCAGTAGCAATCACGATCTCGTGCACTTCGCGCGCCTTGCCAGATCCGATGTAGGTCGCAGCATCCGGACGGTCACGCCGCTGAATCACACCTTCAAGGACGATCGACCCAGCAGTCTCGGCAAGACGAGCCAATTCGGCGAGCGAACGCTCCGCGTCAGCCAGAGTCCCTTGCGTCCACACTCCAATGAGTACGACCTGTTCTAGTCGGACTTGGCGATACTCAACTTCGGTGACATCAGTAAGTTCGGTTGAAAGTCCAGCCACGCGGCGCAGCGCAGCGCGATCCTCACGCTCATGCTCACCGCCGGACAACGGCAAATAGCCATCGATCAACTCGTCGTCAGGTCCCGAATTCATCCGCCACCGGTTGCCCTGAGGGCGTCCGAGATCCGCCCTTGTGCGACCAACACAGCTGGACCGCGCAACCAGACGCGAGTTCCATCGATCACCACATGAAGAATGCCACCTGGGACATCAACCTGATAATCAGCGCGTTCGGTGGCGGCCTGCGTAGAAGCAACATAGGCGGCAACAGCAGCCGCACCAGTTCCGCACGACAACGTCTCACCCGAACCCCGCTCATGTACCCGCATCGCCAAGTGGCGCGGTCCAAGTCGCACCAGGAACTCGAAGTTGACGCCATCTGCGAAAGCCTCAGCCGGTTCGACCGAGGGCTCGACGGACAAACTTCCAACCGCCGCAAGATCATTAACTTCGACGACGACATGTGGGTTCGCTAATGCGATCCCCGTACCCGCATAGGACACCCCGTTAGCTGTCACGGTGGCAGCGCCCGTCGCCCGCCAATCTCCGAGGTCGACGCTGATGTGTCCGTCCAAGTCCACTATTACTTCGCGCACTCCCCCACGGGTGGCAATTTGCATAGTTCCAGGTGTCGCTAAGCCTGCGAAAACCAAGTACCTGGCGAACACTCGAATCCCGTTGCCACACATTTCGGCCAACGAGCCATCAGCATTGCGATAGTCCATGAAGTAGGTGGCTTCGCCCGCTTGATCGCCCACTTCTGGCACCAGCGCGGTCGGAACAATCCGCAACACCCCATCGGCGCCAATCCCAAAGTGTCGATCGCAGATGCGCGCCACTTCAGCCGGGCTCGGATCCCGCTCGCCAGTCAAATCGGGCAGCAACACAAAATCGTTCCCTGTGCCGTGGCCTTTGAGGAACGGCCAACCTGAGATGTCGCGGTCAAGCGGCGAATGGTGGGGGTTCACGAGCCCAGCCTAGGCGTTGGCCGCAGAGCCAACACCTGATCGGCAAGGTCAGGGATGTCGTAGGGCAGCCAATGAATAAGTGGGTCGCGACGAAACCAAGTCATCTGGCGGCGCGCAAACTGCATCGTGGCCTGAATCGTGTCGGCCTTCGCCTGCGCTTGGGTCAGGTCGCCGGCCAGTTGGTCCAGCGCTTGTTTGTAGCCCAAGGCTCGGATCGCAGTCCGGCTTTGGGCAAATCCGGCGGCGGCAAGCCCCTCCACCTCTGCGATGAACCCTTGGCGCCACATCTGATCCACGCGTTCGGAAACGCGGTTGAGTAGGTCCACTCGTGAGATGGCTAACCCGATCCGTACGGACTCAATAACCGGCGTGGCTCCGGGAAGTGTCGCAGTGAACGGCTGCCCCGTCAGTTCGATGACTTCCAGAGCTCGGACTATGCGCCGGCCATTAGCCGGGTGGATGGCGGCGGCTGCGCCCGGATCCAACGACTGCAGACGCTCATGCAGAACCTGCGGCCCGAATTGATCTAGTTCCGATTCCAGTCGCGCCCGCACGACCGGGTCGGTGCCAGGGAATTCAAGGTCATCGAGCACCGCTCTGACATACAGACCAGACCCTCCGACCAAGATCGGCACCCGACCGCGAATTTGAATCTCGGCGATCGCCGATCGCGCTAACGCCTGAAATGCGGACACGGTCGAGGATTCGGCGATGTCCAGAATGTCGAGCAGATGGTGCGGGATCTCGGCTCGCTCCGCGTCGCTGGCCTTGGCCGTGCCGATGTTCATGCCGCGGTAAAGCTGCATTGAATCGGCGTTGACGATTTCGCCGTTCGCTCGCCTCGCAAGCGCAAGTCCTAGTGTTGATTTGCCCACACCAGTCGGGCCAACAATGGCCAGAACAGTTGGCGAAGGACTTTGAACCCGGGACATGGATGCCGATTGTGTCCTACCTTGGACTCAGGACGAACTAGGAGGCGGGGACATGGGTTTCCTCAGCGACATCAAGGGCAAGGTCACCGAGTTGGCCGATCAGGCCAAATCTGGAGAGTTAGCGGCGAAGGCAAAGGCGGCAGCCGAAAGCGTGGCGGCTAAGACAAACGAGGTGGCCGACGAGATGAAAGTGCGGGTCGGGGAGCTGGCCGAGGAGCACGGCGGGAAGGTGACCGACGCGGTCCACAAGGCTGGCACGTTTGTCGATGACAAGACGGGCGGAAAGTCCGCAGTCGTGACCGGCAAGATCTCAGATGTAACCGACCGGGCAGTGCACACGGTGGCTGCTGGAGCCGAGTCCGAGACAATCAACACCGAGCCGGGCGAGGCAGATCTGGCCGCAGGCGAGGAAGACCCGTCCGAGGATGACCCCACGGGCGCCCAGCCAGTCGCATCCCAGGATTTCGCGCCCCCAGCGTTTGAATCAGATTTTCAGCCACCTAAGGCCCCCGGTGCCGAATCCAGTCACGAGGGCCCAAACGCGTAATCCCTCGTGAATTGCCCGCAGAATTACGCCAACTGCGTGAGCCGGCGGGGTTGATTAAAGGTCCACCTCTGCCGCTGCCGATAGAAGCGGCGGAGGTGGACCGATGTTCGGTTACGGAGTTGGGCATTACGCAGCAAGTGCGGCGCTGAAGGTGGTCGTGGGGGCTGGAGCGATCGCCCTAGTGGGGATTGGCACCACCAACATGATCACTGGCCATCCGGCGACGGTTGCCGATGTGTCTACCCAGACCCCCGTCACAAGCGCTCCCGAGCCATCCTCCGAGGCCCCTGCACCCGTCAAGACCACCCGCGCGCCAGTTTCCGTAGCAGTCATCTACGTGGCGCCGAAGCACTCGGCTGCCGTTAGCGTCGGGACCCCACGCGCAACTCACCGGGTTACGCCGGCCGCACCCACGGTTGAGCCAACCGAGGCGATCCCGACACCCACCCACACCACTGCGCCGGCGGAACCGACGCCGACTGAGACCACGCCACCTCCGCCCACTCCCACCCCGTCACCTACGCGGACCCACCACGAGGATGGTGGCGGCGACTAATTGCCCGAAACCAAACGAATCGGCGGCGCTCCCTGACTAGGGACGCCGCCGATTCGTAGGTTGGCTTCGGACTAGCTAATGGTGGCCGGCACCGTGGTAGTTGGGATACCCAGGAGCACAGGCACCTGCCCTGCACCTGCAGGTCCCTGCGCAGCCCGCGCGGCAGCGGCATCCCCGGCTCGAGTTCGGCGAACGTGGGCGTTTGGCGCGTCGGCGACCAGATGGTGCGGTGCGGCATGGGTCACTGTGGTGGTGACCACATCTCCTGGGCGCACCTCAACCCCTACGGGCGGGGCAAAGTGAACTAGGCGGTTGTCTTCAGCCCGACCGCTACGTCGCGCGGTGCGCTCATCCTTTCGGCCCTCGCCTTCGGCAACGAGCACCTCAACCTCGCGGCCCACAAATGCCCGGTTCTCAGCCCAAGAAACATCCTCGACCACAGCCATCAGTCGCGTATAGCGATCCGCAACGACGTCTGGGGGCACCTGATCGAGGTAGTCCGCGGCTGGAGTTCCTGGACGTTTGGAGTACTGGAAAGTAAAGGACGCCGCGAACCTGGCTTGCCGAACCACATCGAGTGTCGCCAGGAAGTCCGCCTCGGTTTCGCCCGGGAAGCCGACGATGATGTCCGTCGTAATCGCAGCCTCCGGGATCGCTGTCCGCACTTTGTCGATGATCCCCAAGTAGCGATCAGCCCGATACGACCTGCGCATCCTTGCGAGTACTGCATCGCTGCCGGACTGCAGCGGCATGTGCAGCTGCGGCATCACGTTCGCAGTTTCGGCCATCGCGGCAATCACATCATCGGTGAAGTCACGAGGGTGCGGGCTCGTGAACCGCACCCGCTCCAGACCTTCGACCTCACCGCAGGCCCGCAGCAACTTGGCGAACGCATCGCGCTCGCCAAACTCGGAGCCGTACGCATTGACGTTCTGGCCCAACAACGTGATCTCGATGACGCCTTCGGCGACCAACGCTTGCACCTCGGCCAAGATTTCGCCAGGCCGACGGTCGCGCTCCTTACCGCGCAACGTGGGGACGATGCAGAACGTGCACGTGTTATTGCATCCGACGCTGACCGCGACCCAGGCCGAATACGCCGAATCGCGCCGGGTCGGAAGGTTCGACGGGAAGGTCTCGAGCGCATCAAGGATTTCCAACTGCGCTTCGGAATTGATCCTTGCCCGCTCCAGGAGCACTGGCAGCGAACCAATGTTGTGAGTGCCAAAGACGACGTCAACCCAGGGTGCCCGGCGCAGGATTTCGCCTTGATCCTTCTGCGCCAGACAGCCACCCACGGCGATCTGCAGGTTCGGGTTCTTGGCCTTGGCTGGCGCCAAGAAGCCCAGGTTTCCGTAGAGCTTGTTGTCGGCATTCTCGCGGACGGCGCACGTGTTGAACACGACCACGTCGGCCGTGGCCTCAGACTCTGCGGCTACGTAGCCAGCAGCCTCAAGCAGTCCGCACAACCGTTCGGAATCGTGCACGTTCATCTGGCAACCGAACGTGCGAACCGAGTAGGTGCGCGCTGTGGACTCTGACACGAGGCCTGAGTCTAGACGAGTGCACCCAGCGGTCAGGCCGTCAACCGGTGCCTTCGGGTCTTGGCGCCAGCAAAGTAGAACAAGACGCCCACAAGGATGAACGACGCCAGCGGAACTCCCTCAACAAGTAGGTACTTGAGTCGTTCGCTGGCGGCCCATCCATCCGGCGCGTAGCCCGGGCCAAACCAGCCATCCCCGAGTCCGGGCATCAGCAGCTGCACCGTTGCGAAAATGATCCATCCCGAAAGCAACACGGAGATGAAGCGAGCAGCCGGAGCGCGGTAGGGACGAGGGTGGTCCGAGTGAGTGACGCGTAGGCGCCAAAGCGCAGGGAATACCGCAAGATATGAAATCAACGTGGTCGATATCGCCAAGTTGAGCACCACATTGAAATACTTGGCTGCATTGCCGCCGCTGATCTCGTGCGCTGCAATCAGAACCACCGTGGACAACAAACCTGTGATCAGGTTCACGCGAACCGGGGTCCCGTACTTAGCCGAGATCACGCCGAGGGAACGCGGGGCGGCACCGTCGTAACCCGACACTGCCAGCGCTCGATCCGAACCCATGATCCAGGCGACGCCGCTGGACAGCAGACACAGGATGAACAAGATCGCGGCGACGGCGGCTAGCAAGGTGCCTAGTCCCGTCAAGGTCACAGTTCCGTCTCCTGCAATGCTCCCGCCATAAATAGTGAATACGGCGCGCATGGCATCGAGAAAGCCGCCAAGGCCCGAAACCTGGGAAGCAGGAAGCACGACCAGAATCCCGATTACCGGGAGGCTGTAAAGCAGAATCGCCGAAATGGCCGAGCGGGCGATCGAGAACGGCACATCCTTCTGCGGATCCTTCATCTCGTCCCCGGCCGCGCTTGGCAATTCGAATCCGACGTAATTGAACATGATCAGACCGGCAAGCCCGATCAGGCCCGCCTTGCTGATGCCGAACTCGTTCGCGTGAACCCCGTGCAATCCATGGATGAAGGCGTAAGCCGCAACTGAAATCGTAAAGAATCCCAACAACGTGAACCGGGCAAAGGCCCCCGCGATTGGGATCCACTTGCCAACTTTGAATGACAACACTGCTGCCAGCACACCGATCCACACGAAAGCGAGTGTGAAGACGAAGAAGACGACTGTGGGCAGCCCATTCCCACTGCCGAAGAATGTGTCCACAGTTGTCGCGGCAACGATTGCCAACGTCCCGCCGAACCACACCGGGTTGGTCACCCAATACAAGACGTTGTTGATCGCGGCCGGGAACCGGCCAAACGCAAGTCGGGCCCACAAATAGGGGCCACCCTCTTGCGGAAACGCCGTACCGAGTTCGGCGAACAACATGCCGCTCGGGATGAAGAACGTCAGAGCGATGATGATATTCCAAGTGAAGGCTTGGGCACCATTGGCAGCCAAAGACCCAATCGTGTCCACCCCAACAAGCGTGCAGATGGTGAAGAACAGAATCTCTCGCCGGCCGAAATTCTTCTGAAGGTGCGCAGTCTCAGAAACCGAATCTGCCGTGAGGTCAAGCTCGGCGAATTCAGCTTTGGTCAGTTCATGCGGAGTTGTCATGGGGCAGGACCTTACCGATTCCGATCACGAACTACGAGACCTCTGGGGAATCAATTTCGCCAAGCACCTCGCGGACCACGCTCATTGCCAGGCTCGAAGCGTAGCCACGGCGGATAAGTTGGCCAAATAGCCTGCGTTCGCGTACGGCGGGAGCCAGCGCCGAGGTCGTTCTAGCTCGCCTCCGAGCTAACGCCAACGCGGCGTCACGCTCGGACTCAGGTGAGAGTTGCGCTAGGGCTAACTCAATTACCTCGTCGCCAACCCCACGCCGGCGGAGTTCGGCCTTCAGTGTGCCCCGGCCATGACCAATCCCGCGCGAAGTCACAAACTGATTGGCGAACGCGGCGTCGTCGATCAAGCCAACTTCAACGAAGCGATCAAGGGCAACCGCTGCGACATCATCGCAGATCCCCCGCTCGCGCAAGGTCACCGCCAATTCGGACCGGGTACGCGGAGCGGCAGTCAGGCGGCGCAGCATGATGTTGCGTGCCGCAGCCGCCTGATCCCCGGCCGACAGTTCGGCGACCGGGTCCCCTGATAACTCCGGGTCAGTCAATCGCGACTGGAATCGCTTCGGCATCGAGAGTCGCACCAATCCCAAGCTTTTCCTTGATCTTCTTCTCGATCTCGTTGGCTAGATCCGGGTTGTCCCGTAGGAAGGCACGCGCATTTTCCTTGCCCTGTCCCAGTTGATCGCCTTCGTAGGTGTACCAGGCTCCAGACTTTCGGACGAAACCGTGATCGACACCCATGTCGATCAGGCCACCCTCACGCGAAATTCCGACGCCATAGATCATGTCGAACTCGGCTTGCTTAAACGGCGGTGCGACCTTGTTCTTGACGACCTTGACCCTGGTCCGCGAACCGACAGCATCGGTGCCGTCCTTGAGGGTTTCGATTCGGCGCACATCGAGGCGAATGGAGGCGTAGAACTTCAGCGCCTTGCCACCAGTCGTGGTTTCGGGACTACCGAACATCACACCGATCTTTTCGCGCAACTGGTTGATGAAGATCATGGTGGTGTTTGTGTTGCTCAGCGCGCCAGTCATCTTGCGCAATGCCTGCGACATCAAGCGGGCCTGCAGTCCGACGTGACTATCGCCCATCTCGCCTTCGATCTCAGCCCTAGGCACGAGTGCTGCTACCGAGTCGATCACGATGACGTCCAAGGCTCCAGAGCGCACGAGCATGTCAGCGATCTCAAGAGCCTGTTCACCGGTGTCGGGCTGACTGACCAGCAGGGCGTCGATGTCGACCCCGAGAGCCTTTGCGTACTCGGGGTCTAGTGCATGCTCGGCATCGATGAAGGCGGCAATGCCTCCGAGCTTCTGGGCGCTAGCGATCGCGTGCAAGGCCAGGGTTGTCTTGCCGCTGGACTCGGGGCCATAAATCTCGACCACCCGACCGCGCGGCAGACCGCCAATCCCCAAGGCAACGTCGAGTGCGATCGAACCGGTCGGAATGACATCGATGGGAGTGCGACCCTCATCACCAAGGCGCATCACCGAGCCCTTACCGAACTGCTTCTCGATCTGAGCTAGGGCGGTGTCAAGTGCCTTGTCGCGGTCCTGTGGAGCGGCCATCGGGTTCCCCTTGCCAAGTGGTGGGACCGGTCCGAAGACCGGGTTGAAAACGGGACGTTACGCGGTGGGTCCGACAGTGGGCAGGGCCCTAATCGAACCTGTGGATAGGACCATATCCGAACAAGTGTTCGAATGGCTGCGACACGCCGAAAATTAGCGAAGTCGGGCCGGAAGGCGTAATTCGTCGTGAACTGCCCGCCAAATGTCGGCAACGTCCACCCCGGAAGCCACTGCCTCATCGACGGTTTGCCCACCGATGGCGGCTAGGACGAAGTCCTGCGCCCAGGAAGCGGCGTAGGCAGGGCCCAAAGCTAAAGACAGACGTTCGCGCAGATCTGTTAAGCGCACGGTTAGGCGGCGAAAGAGGCGCGATCCGGTTCGGGCAGCGCGGTCACTCCGCGACTGGCCTCAAGACCGGCAACTTCATCGCCAGCAGCCCGAAGAACTGCCGACAGCGGAACTTGGAGGGCGACACAGATAGCAGCCAGCAACTCGCTGGACGCTTCCTTTTGGCCACGCTCAACCTCGGACAAATAGCCCAAGGAAACCCGGGCGGAAGCGGAAACGTCGCGCAAGGTACGACCCTGAGCCATCCGACGTCGGCGCAACTCGCCGCCGATGACGTGACGCAGCACGATAGTCATTCCGCCTCCTTCCATGGGGCCACGCTACCCCCTTGCACCGTCAACCGCCTGATTGGCGCGGCATTCGGGTCGTTGACTACGCCAACAGGTCATCCAACAAACTCAAGGCAGACCGGACACTGGAGGCCCGGATCGCCTCCCGATTCCCAGTGAACAACTCTTGCCGCGACTTACTTCCCCAGGGTCCGACAACAGCGATATAGACCAGACCCGGCTGGCAATCACCTAACGGGTCAGGGCCGGCTACACCGGTGGTCGCCACCCCAATATCTGCCCGACAGGCGCGTGCAACACCGACCGCCATGGAGCTGGCGACTTCCGCGTCAACCGGTCCACGCTGAGCCAGCAGGTTCTCATCCACCCCAAGCAGCGAGCCCTTTAGGTCCGTCGCGTACGACACCACCCCGCCGCGGAAGACATCCGAGGCCCCAGGGACGGCGGTGAATGCAGCGGCAAGCAGACCGCCCGTTAAAGATTCTGCTACCGCTAACGTCAATCCCCGATCGCGCAGCTTGTCCAGCAGTTGGACCACGCTGGCAACGCTCATGACGACTTGACCTGGCCCGTGACCGGGCTTTTGGTCGACTCACGCCGAAGTCGGGCGGCCCGCATCGCGTAGTCAATCCCGGTTGCGAGAGTCAGCACCAAAGCCACGGCAATTGCAAATAGCCGCAGCGGCTGCAGCACATGGGCCAACGGAATCAGGTACAAGACGATTGCAACGATCTGACACGACGTCTTGGCCTTGCCGCCTCGGCTCGCCGGAATTACGCCGAGATGAATAACGCGGAAGCGCAGCAACGTCACTGCGAGTTCGCGCGTGATGATCAGCAACGTAATCCACCAAGGCAGATCACCAAGCCAAGACAGCAACAGCAACGCGGTGCCAGTCAACGCCTTGTCAGCAATGGGATCGGCGATCTTGCCGAACGTGGTGACTTGGTGGCGACGGCGGGCAAGTTCGCCATCGATCAAGTCGGTGCCCGCAGCGATGGTGAACACCAACGCGGCTGCCAATCGTGAATTTGAGTCGTGACCACCGTGGGATACCAGCAGCGCTGCAAACACCGGGACCAGCAGCAATCGCAGCATCGTTAGCGCATTAGGCAGCGTGCGAATGCGAGATTGATCAACTGGGTCACCGACGTGATCTGGGACTGCTGACTTCACGAAATCACCGTAGCGATCAAGTCACTGCCATCGGTGCCGTCGACACGGGCTCGCACGAAATCGCCTACGTTGCCCTTATCAACCCGGGTCGTGGAGTCTTCGGGCCCCTGTTGACCGGCGCGTCCTTCTGACCCGCTTGCGTCAACCCTTTGAACGAGAACCTCGACAACCTCACCGATCCGATCCTCAGCACGTTGCGACAACAATTCATCCACCAGCGAGGCGGCGTTCTCAACACGCCCTCTGATTTCAAAGTCGGACAACTGATCTGGCAACCCGGCAGCCTCCGTGCCGTCCTCAGCCGAATATCCGAAGATGCCAATGGCATCTAGCCGGGCGGCGGCTAGAAACTCAAGCAGGGCTTCATACTCGGCTTCGGTTTCTCCGGGGAAGCCAACAATGAAATTGCTACGCACTCCAACATCCGAGCGCAGATCGCGCGCCCGGTCGATCAAAGTTAGAAATTCACTGGCACCACCAAAGCGCCGCATCCGCCTCAATACCGTCGGACTGGCGTGCTGGAACGACAACTCTAGGTAAGGAGCAAGGCCAGGCGTCGTCAACAGCACCTCTAGCAAGGGATCGCGCATTTCGGCGGGTTGCAGATATGAAACCAGGACTCGTTCGATCCCGTCTACGGCTGCAAGTTCCGGAAGCAACGTTTCGAGCAATCGAACGTCGCCCAAATCCTTGCCATACGAAGTGCTGTTCTCGCTGACCAGAATCAGTTCACGCACTCCCCCAGTGGCGAGGGCTACGGCTTCCTCGATCAAGTCAGTGGGGCGACGTGAGATGAATGACCCACGGAACATTGGGATGGCGCAGAACGAGCAACGGCGATCACAGCCAGAAGCCAGCTTCAGCGACGCTGACGGGCCTGGATCTAGCCGGTGGCGCATGAGTCTGGGCCCGGAAGCCGGTCCAGATGCGTGGCCCGGCACTGGAGCACTGGACGCGGCTCGCGCAATTGGCGAAATGGGAAGTAGGGACCGGCGATCGTGGGGCACATGCGGAGTGGGCCGTTCGCCGGCAACGATGCCGCGCAAGCGCTCGCCGATATTGGGATAATCGTCGAAACTCAAGATGGCCGCCTCGGGGAGTTCGGCAGCCAAGTTCTCGCCGTACCGTTCAGCCAGACAGCCAACCGCAATCACTTCACGCCCGGGGCCGGCTGCTCCGAGAATTGCGTCGATGCTGTCTTTCTTTGCGGCCGCAACGAAGGCGCACGTATTCACGACTACCGCCGAAGCGTCGGCCACATCAGCCACGACTTGCCAGCCATCGGCGGTCAGCCGACCTGCAAGCTCCTCCGAATCGACCTCGTTACGCGCGCAGCCCAACGTGACCATTGCGACCGTTCCAGCTTTTGGCGGTGCGGTCTGGGTCATGAGCGTCAGCCTACGGTGTGGCCGCCGGACACCCGTGACTCGGCGGGACTGGACCGCTTCAGATCAACTGCCCAAAGGCGAACTCTTCTTCTTGTGCATTGTGTAGGACCATCACGGCCTGGAGGCCATATAGCAAGCCACGGACCTCGGCCAAATCGCTCGGCTCCAAGGCCGGGCCATCTTGATCCGCCAGCAAGGAGCGAAGCCGTGCCACCTTGTGTTCGATCTCGGCGTGACTTCGACGCAGCAACAGGACCGACTCGATACCGCCTACCCGAGCCGCAAGCAATGGAAACAGCCGCGCATCTTCGTCTCGTTCGTGGGGCAGCGTTTTGGATTCGAGTAGCTCCAGCATTCGCCTTAGGGCATTTAGATCAAGGTTGCTGTCCTCTAGGGAATCTGCCACCGACCTGACCTCGTCCGTGAGATACCTAACGGCAACATGCTCGGCGCGAATCGACCGGGCCACCGTCGCATCGACTGGCCCTAGCGCCCGCGCGGGCTTCTCACCTGGCAGCACCGCTCGAAGCGCTACCAGAATCGCCACGACGTCTATGACCTCCTGAAGCACAGCACCTTCCGCCGGTGTCAAGGCACCAAAGGCGGCCAACACCATGGCGATCAGACACAAACCCATTCCGATTACAGCGCTCTCCAGCGCGATTCGCTTTGCACGTTGCGCTAAACGAATCGCATCGGCCAAAACCCCGATTCGTTCCACCGTAAGCACGACGTCCGCGGTTTCCGAAGCCGCGGTCGCGCCGCGGGCAGCCAACGCAACACCAACCCCAGCCACGGCCAACGCGGGCGCGTCATTTATGCCGTCACCGACCATGATCGTCGGACCGTTCGAAGATTCGCTTTCAACGACGGCGACCTTTTCGGCCGGGTCTCGATCGGCCTGCACCGCGTCGACACCGACCACGCGCCCCACCGACTCGGCCGCCTCCGCCCGATCCCCGGTGACCAACACCGTCCGGGTGATACCCGCCGCCTTCAACGCACGCAGCATCCGAGGCGCATCGGGTCGAATCGGATCTTCCAAAATGATGACCCCAGCCAGAGCGCCGTCGACGGCAGCGAACACCGTAAGCGAACCGTCTAGCCCAGCGCGCCTTTTGGCCCGGTGCGCCCACGCAGGCAAGGCGCCCTCGACCAGCCACTCAGCCTTGCCCAGGCGCACTTCACGGCCCTGAACTTGACCAACAAGCCCGTAGCCGTGGTGCTCAACCACAGCCTCGGGGAGCACCAACTCCAGGCCACGCTGGCGCGCACCGGTCACAATCGCCGTGGCAAGCACGTGTGGCGAAACTTGGTCGAGTGAAGCAGCTAGGGCCAGCAGCTCGTCGCCGGAGGTCCCGTCGGTAACGACCTGAGACAACACCGGATGGCCCATGGTCAAGGTTCCGGTCTTGTCGAAAAGCAATACCCGCCCGGCAGCCAATCGCTCGAGCGCTCCGCCTCCCTTAATGATCACGCCGATCCGAGCCGCTCGTGAGAGCCCCGACATAATCGCAATTGGCGCGGCAAGCAACAGCGGGCATGGGGTGGCAACAACCAGTACTGCGACCGCTCGAACTGGGTCGCCGGTAAGCAGCCATGCCCCACCGGCAAGCAGCAATGTGAATGGAACGAACGCCAGCGCGATGCGATCGGCCATCCGCACGAAGGGCGCGCTGGATGCCTTGGCCTGCTCAACTAGCCGCAGTACACCAGAGTAGGTCGACTCGGCCCACGTCGTCGTTACCAGCATTTCAACCGGACCGGCAGCATTGACCACGCCGCTGCGCACCTCGTCGCCGGCCGGGCGATCAACTGGGGCCGGCTCACCGGTCAGTGCCGATTCGTCGAACGTCGCCGCCGTCAATAATCGGGCATCAACTGGAACAACCTCACCGGTGCCAACCAGAATTCGGTCACCTGGAACCACTTCTGCCACAGGAACCACTTCGAGATTGGTGCCGGCAAAGCGGCGCGCGGATTGCGGGGAGCGCGCGACCAAGAGGCCAAGTTCGCGGCTAGCGCGGGCCGCAGCCCGCGATTCAAGCAACGCCCCCGTCGTGAGCATCACGGCGATGACTGCGCCAGCGAACGGTTCATCAACCAATAAGGCGCCGACCAATGCCAAGAAGGCAATCACGTCGACCGTGGGTCGTTGAGCGGCGATAGCGCGCCAAGTGCTTACGCCCGACAGCGCCAATCCGATCGCCGTTGTGGCAAACCACAAGATGCGAGCCGGTTCCGAATGGTGCAGCCATTGCAGGATAAGTCCGGCCATCAGTGGCAATACACAGCCAATGAATAGTCCAGATTCGCGTCGGCCGCTCATCGGACTAATGATGTCGCGAGATCAATGAATGGGCGGCAAGGGCGCAGATCCCAGCAACGCCCGCCACAAGTACCAATAGCCCCAATAGCCGTCCCCACCGGATTCCCTTGGTCCCTGCTAGCTCAGCCTCGAAAGCGCTCGCTCGGATCAGGGCCGCGGCAATTGGCGTTGACTCAAGGTCTGCTATTTGCGTATCGAATTTGGCCATCAACGCATCGCTTTCAAGTCCCAGGTGCCGACCCAAGGCTCGGACGTGTCCCCGGGCGTACGCCGGACCTCCGCTGGCGGAGAAGTCATCCAACTCGATCGCTGCGATTACCGCGCCTCGGATCGATGTTCCGGCGCTGACGTCGTCAATTGTCAGGTGCCGCGCCGCCCGAGCGGCTGAGATGTCAGTACCGACGGAAATCGTGATCACCCGAGTCCTCTCGGGGCAAGGCTACTAGCCGCGCAGGGTCAACAGAATGGCGTCCAACTCATCGGCCTTTACGAGTACGTCACGGGCCTTTGAGCCCTCACTGGGACCAACAATCCCGCGGGTCTCCATGAGGTCTATTAGGCGCCCAGCCTTGGCAAAGCCGACTCGCAACTTTCGTTGCAGCATTGACGTCGAACCAAATTGAGTCGTCACGACAAGTTCAATTGCCTGGCAAAGCAGGTCGAGGTCGTCCCCAACCTCATTGTCGACGTCGCGGCGGACATTAACCCGCGCCAAGACATCTGGTCGATACTCGGCCTCACGTTGCTGATGGCAGTGGGCAACCACGGTCCGAATTTCAGCCTCGGAGACGAAGGCGCCCTGGATCCGCATCGGCTTGCTCGCCCCCATCGGCAAGAACAACCCATCGCCTTGGCCCACAAGTTTTTCGGCGCCGGGCTGATCGAGGATCACCCGACTGTCGGTAAGGCTCGAGGTCGCAAACGCCAATCGGCTTGGAACGTTGGCCTTGATCAATCCAGTGACAACGTCGACGCTCGGACGTTGGGTGGCCAGCACGAGGTGGATGCCTGCCGCGCGAGCAAGTTGAGTGATTCGAACGATCGACTCTTCAACATCACGCGGGGCGACCATCATCAGGTCTGCAAGTTCATCGACGATGATCAGAAGATACGGATATGGCTTGACGATTCGCTCGCTGCCAAGTGGCGGGGTCACCCGACCAGCGCGCACGGCCTTATTGAAGTCGTCGACATGTCGGAAGCCGTAGAGCGCTAGGTCGTCGTAGCGCAATTCCATCTCGCGCACGACCCATTGCAATGCCTCGGCGGCCTTCTTTGGGTTTGTGATAATCGGCGTCACCAAGTGCGGAATACCTTCGTAAATGCTCAACTCGACCCGTTTGGGATCTATCAGGACCATCCGAACTTCGTCCGGCGTTGCCCGCATCAAGATCGACGTAACCAACGAATTGATGCAACTGGACTTACCGGAACCGGTTGCCCCAGCAACCAAGAGATGAGGCATCTTCGCCAGATCCGCGCAGACGAAACCGCCTTCGACGTCCTTGCCCAAGGCAACAAGCATGGGGTGCTTGTCGGACACTGCAACCTCACTGCGCAGGACATCGCCGAGGCTCACCAAATCGCGATCGATGTTCGGAATCTCGATTCCGATCGCAGATTTGCCCGGAATCGGGGAAAGAATTCGAACATCAGCACTAGCGACGGCGTAAGCAATGTTGCGGCTGAGCGCAGTCACCCGTTCAACCTTGATGGCCGGCCCAAGCTCAACCTCGTAGCGGGTGACTGTCGGACCACGACTAAACCCGGTTACCTGAGCATCAATGTCGAACTGATCGAGCACGCTAGTTAGCGCAGCGACCACTGAATCGTTCGCGCGACTGCTGCCCCGATGCGGAGCCCCACCCTTGAGCGTCTTGGGAGCCGGAAGGTCGTACGGAAGGTTCTCAAGTAGCGGCAACTGTTCGGCGCGCGCAGGTTCGTGCGGAGCGAGGTGCACGCCTGGCTCGCTTGGCTCCTCGGTAACGCGCAGGTCGATGATCACCGTGTCCTGCTGGTCAGTCGCCCGTTCCCTGACTTCGTGGCCGCGCCCCGGGTGATCAATCCACTCGCCAACAACCGGCTCTACTTCTTCGGCCGGGAAGTACTCGTAGTCCTCGTCGGAGTCGGCGTTCAAGTCGATCAAAGGAGTCTCGAACGGGACGTCACCGACCAACGGCTCGTCCAGCGCCGGACCTCGATGCTGCAACCAACTTCGCCAGCCGCGGCGGCCACGACTCGCCTGCAGATCAATGATTTGCGTGTCAGCGCCGTCGGAATCTAGCTCCTCGAATCCGTCTTGGTCACTCAAGGCTCGGCCACGCACGCGGTCAACTAGGGCACCAAATTTGCGTGGAATAGCGCTGACCGGGGTGGCCGTAATAACGAGTAGTCCGAAGAACAACAGCAACGTCAGCAATACGCCGGCAACAGGACGGCCAACTGCGGCGGCCAGCGGATCAGAAATCGCCCAGCCCAGCCAACCACCTGCTGCCCGAAGTGCCGCGGGCCCGTCGCCGGGTGTCGGCAAACCCTGCAGGACATGCCAGAGCGAGACTAGGGAAACAAGAAGAGCCGAAGATCCAATAGCCACTCGCCCATTTGCTGCGCGGTCCTCAGGCCTTCGCAGCAGTCGCCACGAGAACCAAGTGAGCAACAGCGGAACGGCCCAAGCCAAGGCGCCGACCGTACCTGCGACCAGTACAACCGCCAAGTGCGAGAGCAGATTTCGTCCGCCGAGCCAGACCCCAGAGGCCACGACTACACCTGCAGCAAGCAGCAGCAAGGCCAATCCATCCCGGCGATGCTCGGGATCGAGTTCGCGGGCCTGACTGCCGAAGCGCCGAACCCCGGCGCCAATCAGGTGGGCCATCCCGAGCCAGAGCGATCGGATGAGCGCAGCGATTTTCGCCCCGCCTCTGGCAACCGGGCCAGGTTCAGGGATCCGGCGGGCCGAAGCCGTCGACGGACGTCGCGAAGGGGCAGGTTTGCGGCCGCGCGGCGGCGCGGGCGTACGGGTCGCCATGTTTGGCAGGCTACCGGCTCAACCCCACCAATCCCGTCTGTCACACCCGTAACGGCGAACGTGTCGGGCTAGGCCTCGATGACCACGGGCACGATCATCGGTCGGCGCCGGTGGGTGGCGTCGACCCACTTGCCCAATTTGCGGCGAACTAACTGGGTCAGCTGGTGGGTGTCGGACACTCCGGACCGCAGGGCGTCTTCGATCGCTTCCAGCAGGGCCGGAACTACCTCGTCGAAGGCTTTGTCATCCTCAACGAAACCGCGGGCATGGATTTCGGGACCGGCCACGACCTTGCCTTCGACTGTGTCGACTGCGACGAAGACCGAAATGAAGCCCTCCTCGCCCAAGATTCGTCGATCCTTCAGCGAGGTCTCAGTCACATCGCCGACACCCGAACCATCGACGTAGACAAACCCGCACGGCACCGCTCCGACAATCGATGCCAGTCCCCCGACCAAGTCGACGACCATTCCGTCTTCTGCAAGGACGACGTTCTCTCGCTTAACTCCTGTGCGGATGGCGAGTTCGGCATTGGCCCTAAGGTGACGCCACTCACCGTGCACCGGCATTACGTTGCGAGGCTTGATCAAGTTGTAGACATAAAGCAGTTCGCCTGCGGCCGCATGTCCTGATACGTGGACTAACGCGTTGCCCTTGTGAACAACGTCTGCGCCGAGCCGCGACAATCCATTGATCACCCGGTGAACCGCATTTTCGTTACCAGGTATCAACGACGAGGCCAGGACGATGGTGTCACCCGGGCCAACCTGAATAGCGTGATCTCGGTTTGCAATTCGTGACAACACTGCCATCGGCTCACCCTGTGAACCGGTGCAGATCAGCACCGCTTCGTCATCGGGCAGGCTATTCAATTCATCTACGGTGACCAGCACGTTCTTCGGCAGATTCAAATAACCGAGTTCACGTGCCACGTTCATATTGCGGATCATCGACCGGCCGACCAAAGCAACTTTGCGCTCGTGTAAGACAGCGGTTTCAATTATCTGCTGGACGCGATGAATATGGGATGCAAAGCAAGCGGCAATGACGCGCCCCTCGGCGCGCAAGAAGACGCTGTCGAGCACCGGGAGAATCTCGCGCTCAGCAGTGACGAATCCCGGCACTTCGGCATTGGTCGAATCGATTAACAGCAGGTCCACGCCAGAATCGCCGAACCGAGCGAAGGCATTTAGATCGGTGATGCGGCCATCAAGTGGCAATTGGTCAAGCTTGAAATCGCCGGTGTGCAGCACCCGCCCGGCTGGCGTATCGATCACGACGGCAAGTGCGTCAGGAATCGAGTGATTAACGGCGATGAACTCAACCTCGAAAGGCCCGAGCTTCTCGCGCTGTCCAGCCTTGACCTCAAGGCTGATCGATTTGATGCGATGTTCCTTGAGCTTGGCCTCTAGCAGCGCCAAGGTAAGCCGCGAACCCAGCAGCGGAATGTCGACCCGTTCACGCAATAGGTATGGCACTGCGCCAATGTGGTCTTCATGCGCATGGGTGAGCACGATTGCCTCGACATCGTCGAGTCGGTCACGGATGTAGTCGAAGTCCGGAAGGATCAAGTCGACGCCCGGCTGAGAATCCTCGGGGAACAGCACGCCACAGTCCACGATCAGCAAACGCCCGGCAAACTCGAACACGGTCATGTTTCGGCCGATCTCGGCCAATCCGCCTAGGGCGACGATGCGCAATCCGCCTTCTGGCAGGGCTGGTGGCGTCCCGAGCGACGGATGTTGATGGGTCACGCGTTGAAACCTGTTACGCCAGCTGCGCCAAGATCAGCCCGAAGTTGTATTACTTGCTCAGGGGTAGCGTCAACCAACGGCAAACGAACCGGCCCGGCAGGTAGGCCAAGTTGATTCAGGGCAGCCTTCGTCAGAATCACTCCTTGAGTTCTGAAGATCCCGGTAAACACCGGCATGAGTTGTTGGTGGATGGCAGTTGCCCGCGCCACTTCGCCAGATTTATATGCGGCAGCCATGGCCGCTAGCTCGGGGCCGACAAGGTGCCCGACAACGCTGACGAAGCCAACCCCACCAATCGACAACAGCGCAAGGTTGTTTACATCGTCGCCGGAGTACCACGCCAAGTTCGTACGACGCATCGCCCAGGTAGCCGCACCCAAGTCGCCCTTGGCATCTTTGACTGCCACGATTCTTGGGTGCTCGGCTAGTCGCACCAGCGTTTCTACTTCGATCGGGATCACTGAACGACTTGGAATGTCGTAGAGGAGCACCGGCAAGTCGGTCGAGTCTGCGATCGCAGTGAAATGGCGGATAAGACCTTCCTGCGGAGGTTTGTTGTAGTAAGGCGTGACGGCTAGCAGGCCATCAGCTCCGGCAGCAGCAGCTTGAGCGGCAAGGTGAACTGAGTGCCGGGTGTCGTTGGTGCCAGCGCCCGCAACGACGACCGCGCGGTCGCCGACAGCTTCAATCACGACGCTGAGCAGCTGCACCTTCTCGGCATCAGATGTGGTTGCCGATTCCCCTGTGGTTCCGTTGATCACCAGGCCGTCGTGGCCGTGGTCGACCAAGTGACTTGCCAGCCGGGCGGCACCGTCGTAGTCGACGTCGCCGTCGTCGGTGAATGGCGTGACCATTGCCGTCAGCATGGTGCCGAAGGGAGCCGCGATAGACATGCCGCTACGTTACCGGGTGCCTAGGGGGCCCGAAAGACCGCGCACCCTAGGGAGCTACTCGACCGTTTGCCACGAACGCTGCGTGCGTCAAGGGCATAAGTTTCGCCCACTCTTCCTCATAGCGTTCGGCGACCATTTCGATCTCTCGTTGCGGATACGAAGGGAACCGTGAATCCTCAGACTTGCGGCGCAAGGACAGGAAGTTCATCAAGCCCCGGGCGTTCATACTGACGTAGGCCGAGGAATAGATATTCACGGGCAAGACAATGCGTGCCACTTCGCGTGCAACTCCGGCCGCCAACATCGCCTCGTAGGATTCGTACGACTTTCGGCATGCCGACTCGGTGGCCTCCGACACGACCGCGTACTGCTCAGGGGTCCCATCGATGAAGTCGTACGCGCCGGTCTTTCCGACCTGAACCAAGCGCCGCTCGGGACTCGGCAGGTAGAACACCGGGCGCAATTGCCGGTAGCGCCCGCTCTCCTCGTTATAGGAACACATCCGGTGCCGCATGTGCTCGCGCCAAACGAAGATCGGGGCCTGGACGTAGAAGGTGAAGTTCGAATGCTCGAACGGACTTCCGTGACGTTCTCGCATCAGATAGCGAATAAGTCCGCCGCTCTGAGCGTCATCCTCAGCCGGGTGCAGTGACTGCTCGCCCAAGGTTGATACCCGAGCGGCGAAGATGACATCGCTGTCTTGGGCCGTCGCTTTGACCAGCTCGACGGTTACGTCGTCGCGGAATTGAATGTCTTCAGAAGTCACGTCAGCCACAACACGACCCTAGTGCTCGACTCGAACCAACGGACCTTGGACTCGCGGGCGGCCGGGCTAGCGGCACAGGGCTACCGTGACCACATGGAACAGCCGCGGCCTCGACTCGACGCCGACTTCGTCCAGGAACGGTGGGTACGGCTTTACCGCCCCGGTCCGTGGCGAGCCATGACCCTAGTCGGTGCCGTAATTGCCTGCGTGCTTATTTCCACCTCGGCATCGGTCATCATCGCGTCCGGTCGCTCGCTAGGCGAACGCCTGGTCCTGCTCGCCGTCGGAATCCTGGTCGCCGGAGGAAGTCTCTGGCTCACCGGACGCGGGATGGCAAGCGGCGTGTGGGTTCGAGATGCCGGAATTCGGATCAACACCTTGCGCAGCAGCGCCATTCTTGCTTGGTCAGACGTTAAGGCAGTCGAACAATTGGACACCGCTTTGGCGCTGGTCACGGCCGACGGGCGACGAATAGCAACTGGAATCTCGGCGCGCAGCCTGGACTTTCTTGCACGCCCCGAGGCTTACGAGATTGCAAGCACCGCGCTGTCCGACTGGTGGCTAAAACACCGAGCCTGACTTAACTCCGCGGAACATCCAAGCCAAGGAGGGGTTCCAGTCCCAGCGTCAGGCCGGGGCGACCCGGAACTGCACGGACCGCCGTTAGCACCCCGGGCATAAATGACCCCCGGTCGTAGGCGTCGTGCCGAATCGTCAATGTTTCGCCGAAGGTGCCCATCAGGACCTCCTGGTGTGCGACCAGACCCTGCAAGCGCACCGAATGGATACGGACACCGTCAATATCGACTCCACGGGCCCCAGCCAGTTCTGACGTGGTCGCATCAGGCATCGGCCCAGAGCCTGCGGCAGCCCGCGCCGCGACAATCCCGTGAGCCGTTGCAAGCGAAGTGCCGCTCGGGGCATCAGCCTTGTTGGGGTGATGGAGTTCGACAATCTCGACGCTTTCAAACCAAGGGGCAGCGGTACGCGCAAAGTTCATCATGAGCACCGCAGCTACGCCAAAGTTCGGAGCTACGACCACTCCCACGCCGGGGGCCGCGGCGAGCCACTTCTCAACCCGGGCCAAACGCTCGGCGTCGAATCCGGTCGTCCCCACGACAGCGTGGATTTCGTTCTCAATGCACCACTTCAGGTTGTTCAGGACCACATCAGGGTGAGTGAAGTCCACGACCACATCCGCTCCCGCGGCCGCCTCAAGCGGATCTCCAAGGTCGATCTCCGCAGCCAATTCGAGGTCGGCCGACGCCTCAATGGCGCGACACACCTCTGAGCCCATGCGACCACGGGCGCCGAGTACGGCGACGTTGAGCGTTGTCATGGCTCCTCCTAGCCGGCGAAGTCGGCCGGATTGTCGAACGGACCGATCAAGGTCAGCCTAGGTTCTCCGGTAAGCAGTTCCGCAGCCAGACTCGCCACGTCTGCCAAGGTTACGGCCTCGATTCGCCGCAGCACCTCGGCAAAGGATGGCAACTCGTCGTAGAGCAGCTCGGCTTTGGCGATCCGGCTCATGCGCGAGCTCGTGTCCTCGAGCCCAAGCACAAACGACCCTCGGAGTTGGCCTTTACCGCGCTCCATTTCGATGTCCGTAATGCCGTTTACTCGGACCTCGTTCAGTTCCTGACGACACAGTTCGAGCACCTGCGGCACCTTACGTGGCAGGCAGCCGGCATATACGCCGACCATTCCGGCATCGGCATACGCAGTGGAGAACGAATACACCGAGTACGCGAGACCTCGCTTCTCCCGTACTTCCTGAAACAGCCGACTCGACATGCCACCGCCTAGGGCCGCGTTCAGCACACCGAGTGCGTATCGCCGCGGATCAGCACGAACGAGCCCAGGCAAGGCCAGAACTAGGTTGGCTTGCTCTGTCGGGCGAGTGAGTAGTCGCACAGGTTCGTGGTTCGCCGGCTGCACATGCGCCGGCCGACGCACCGCCTTCGTTTCCTCGAGGGCCATCACGTCAGCGAATGCCTTACGCACAAGTCGCACCAATACAACGTGGTCAACATTGCCGGCGGCCGCAACCACGATGTTTTCGGCGCGGTAGTGGCGTCGATAGAAGGCTCGGATCGCTCGTGGAGTGATGGAGTGGATCGACTCGGAGCTGCCGAGGATGGAACGCCCCAGTGGGGTGTCTCCGAACAACTGTTCGCCGGCGGCGTCGTGGACGCAGTCGTCCGGATCGTCGTCGTGCATCGCGATCTCTTCGAGAATCACGCCGCGCTCGTTATCGATATCGGCGGTACGTAGCACTGCCGAAGTCACGACATCACTGACAACATCGACCGCCAAGGGCAGATCAGCATCGAGCACCCGCGCGTAGAAGCAGGTGTATTCCTTCGTGGTGAAGGCATTGAGCTCGCCGCCAACAGCATCGGTAGCAGCCGAAATCTCCAAGGCAGTCCGACGTGCGGTGCCCTTGAACAGCAGATGTTCGAGGTAGTGCGCGGACCCGGTCTGCGCCGAGGTCTCATCTCGAGACCCGACACCAACCCAGACTCCGAACGCGACGGATCGGACTCCTGGCACATGTTCTGAGATCACCCGCAAACCGCCGGGCAGGACGGTCCGGCGGACAAGTCCGCCGTCGTCCTGCCCTAGCAGTGTGCGAGTGGTACCGATGCGCTGTTCGTGCATCGGCTTACCGGACCTGCTCAGCTGGCGTCCGCTTCGCCCGCAGCTGAGTCCGCCGGAGTCGCGTCGTCACCCTCAAGTACGGGGGCCAGCGATAGCTTGCCGCGTGGGTCGACCTCCTTGATCATGACCTGAACCTTCTGGCCGATCGTCAGGACGTCTTCGACGTTGTCGATGCGCTTGCCACCGGCCAACTTCTTAACCTCCGAGATGTGCAACAGACCGTCGCGGCCGGGCATCAACGAGATGAAGGCGCCGAAGGTGGTCGTCTTGACGACCGTGCCCAGGTAGCGCTCGCCGACCGACGGCATCGTCGGGTTGGCGATCTGGTTGATGATGTCGCGAGCTGCTTCAGCGGCTGCACCTGATGTGGCACCAATGTAGATAGTGCCGTCATCCTGAATGGTGATGTCCGCGCCGGTGTCTTCCTGGATCTGGTTGATGATCTTGCCCTTTGGCCCGATCACTTCACCGATCTTGTCGACCGGAATGTGCACCGTGAGGATTCTCGGAGCAAGGACGCTCATCTCGTCTGGGGCGTCGATTGCCTCAAGCATTACCTCGAGGATCGCCAGCCGAGCCGCGCGAGCCTGAGTTAGCGCACCAGCGAGCACCGATGCGGGAATGCCATCGAGCTTGGTGTCCAACTGCAGCGCCGTGACGAATTCCTTGGTACCGGCGACCTTGAAGTCCATGTCGCCATAGGCGTCTTCGGCGCCGAGGATGTCCGTGAGAGTCACGTACTCCTGCTTGCCGTCGACTACACCGGAGATCAAACCCATGGCGATTCCGGCAACCGGAGCCTTGAGCGGTACGCCTGCGTTGTACAGCGACATTGTCGATGCACAAACAGATCCCATCGACGTCGAGCCGTTGGAGCTCAATGCCTCCGAGACCTGGCGGATTGCGTAAGGGAAGTCCTCCTTGGAGGGCAACACCGGAAGCAATGCGCGCTCGGCAAGTGCACCGTGGCCGATTTCGCGGCGCTTCGGTGAACCAACTCGACCAGTCTCGCCAGTCGAGTACGGCGGGAAGTTGTAGTTGTGCATGTAGCGCTTGCGCGTTTCCGGGCTCAACGTGTCGAGCTGCTGTTCCATGCGCAGCATGTTCAGTGTGGTGACACCCATGATCTGGGTCTCGCCGCGCTCGAAGAGTGCCGAACCGTGGGCACGCGGAACAACCTCAACCTCGGCTGAGAGCGTACGGATGTCAGTTAGTCCTCGACCATCAATGCGAACCTTGTCGCGCATGACGCGCTCGCGCACAACCGACTTGGTGACCGAACGCAGCGCGCCGCCGATCTCCTTCTCGCGACCCTCAAACTGACCGGCCAGACGCTCGGCAGCCAAGCCCTTGATGCGGTCGAGTTCGGCCTCACGATCAGCCTTGCCCAGGATTGTCATGGCAGCGGCAACCTCGGTGCGCACAGCGCCCTCGACTGCAGCCAACACGTCGTCCTGGTACTCAAGGAAGACCGGGAAGGCGCCAACCGGCTTAGCGGTCGAAGCCGCCAGCGCAGACTGTGCGTCGCACAACTGGCGGATGAAGCCCTTGCTGGCTTCAAGGCCTTCTGCAACGACCTCTTCGGTCGGCGCAGTTGCACCAGAACGCACCAGGTCGTATGTGACGCTCGTGGCCTCAGCTTCGACCATCATGATGGCAACGTCGTCGCCAACAACACGACCCGCGACGACCATGTCGAACACGGCGTCTTCGAGTTGCTCGTGCGTCGGGAACGCAACCCAGCGACCCTTGATCAGAGCAACGCGAACCGCGCCGATCGGACCAGAGAACGGTAGGCCCGCGATCTGAGTCGACATCGAGGCCGCGTTGATCGCGATGACGTCGTAGAGGTCGTTCGGGTTGAGCGAAAGAACGGTCTCAACAATCTGGATCTCGTTGCGAAGACCCTTGGCGAACGAAGGGCGCAACGGGCGGTCGATGAGCCGACAGGTCAAGATGGCGTCCTCGCTAGGACGTCCCTCGCGACGGAAGAACGAACCAGGGATGCGGCCAACGGCGTACATCCGCTCCTCGACATCAACAGTCAAGGGGAAGAAGTCGAACTGCTCTTTGGGTGACTTCGAGGCTGTGGTGGCCGACAGAATCATCGTGTCGCCATCTAGGTAGACCACGGCGCTACCGGCGGCCTGGCGAGCCAGTCGACCGGTTTCGAAACGGATGGTGCGCTTACCAAACGGGCCGTTATCGATAACGGCCTCAGTTGCCTGAATTTCGGGACCCTCCATGGGTGCCCTCCTCTTTGTGCTAGGGGGCGGAGCCTGCGGGCCGAGGTGGCGGTCTTCGATCGAGGCCTCCGGAAGTTCCGGAAGCCACTACCGAGGACCGACTCGTCGGTCGCCGACGGGGCGCCGCCCCGCGGTTGGCCCGTCCGTTGCCGAACGGGAATAGTGCATCGATCTGCTGAGCAGACCGATAGCCGAAAGGGCGCCCAATGGACGCCCCTATCGGATCAACGTCGGATGCCGAGCCGCTCGATCAGTGACCGGTACCGGGAAATCTCGGTGGCCGCCAGATAATCGAGGAGCCGACGCCGCTGGCCGACCAACAGCAGCAGCCCACGGCGGCTGTGGTGGTCGTGCTTGTGCAGCTTCAGGTGCTCGGTGAGATCACTGATGCGGCGCGTGAGCAGCGCAATCTGGACCTCGGGAGAGCCGGTGTCACCAGCAGCGGTGCCATATTCGGCGATGATTGCAGCTTTTGTCTGAGTGTCGAGCGACATACTGTCCTTCCGGGCGCCGACGGGCAGGACCTCTTGTCCGACCCTTGGAGTCGCGGCAAGCGGGGCGCCCGCCCCACTACCGTCGGCACAAGGTTACCAGCGTCGGCAGCCAGCTACGACCACGGGCCGCCTAGGCCAACGCGACCCGAGCAGCGGCAACGTCAGCAGCCATCGCGACCTGCAGCTCGGCAACTGAGTCAAAACGCACCTGGCCCCGGATCCGGTCCACAAAATCAACGGCCACATGCGCCCCATAGAGGTCGAGCTCGGTTTGGTCGATGGCATAGGACTCGATCCGGCGGGTCGCCCCATCGAAGGTCGGATTCGTGCCAACGCTCACGGCGGCCGGGTACGAGACCGAATGGGCGGTGTATGGAGCCACGATCAACCAAGCGGCGTACACGCCATCGGCCGGAACCGCCGAGTGCGGCGCCGGCGCTAGGTTCGCAGTCGGATACCCCAGTTCGCGACCGCGATGGTCACCGTGCACGACGGCGCCCTCTACTCGGTGGGGCCGGCCTAGCGAGTATGCGGCGTTGCGAACGTCGCCGGCCTGCACGAGTCCTCTCACGTAGGTCGATGACCACACCCCGCCCTGACCAGCCAGAAGTGGAACCGCGGCCGCTGTAAAACCTCGCTCTCGACCCAGCTCGACCAGCGTCCCAAGATCTCCGCTGGCCCGATGGCCGAACCTGAAGTTCTCGCCGACTACCACCCCGAGCGCATGGAACCGCTCAACGACCACATGATCGACGAAGTCATCCGGGCTCATCGAAGCCAGGTCTCGGTTGAACGGCAGCACCAGCACCGCGTCCACCCCGAGCTCAGCCATCAGCGCGCAGCGGTGATCAAGGGTCGACAGCAACGGTGGGTGGGTGCCAGGGCGAACGACTTCGTCCGGATGTGGGTCGAACGTGATCACGACGGTCGGTACCCCGTGCTCGTGGGCCAAGGCCACTGCATGACCAACGACCGTACGGTGGCCGTAATGCACGCCGTCGAAGACCCCGATTGCCACGACCGATTGCGGCCAATCAGCCGGGACGTCGCTCAGGTCCTGCCAACGCTGCACGAGCGCCTCCTTAGTGGATGCTCAGCCTGCCAGATCGACTATTCCGCGCTTCGGTGAGCAGCAAAGACGACCGCATAAGCAAGTTGTTCGGCCCGCTTATTGCCCAACGCCAGTAGCTCGCCATCAGGCCCGAAGACGCCAAAAGTCTGATCACTTTCGGCCTCAGTCGTGGCCAACCGAATGCCGTTCCTAACTCGATGAGCATCAGCAGCGTCCACGTCGATCCGGGGAAAGAGAATATCGACAGCGGAAGGCAACGAAATCAAATGCTCGGCGGCGTCTACCGCGTCGATCATCACCGCGTCAGCAACCTCGAATTGGCCAATTCGGGTTCGGCGCAAGGTAAGCACGTGTCCACCCACACCAAGCACGTCACCGAGGTCACGGGCCAGCGCACGCACGTAGGTCCCGGTGGACACCGATACCTCAACATCAACGTCGAGGAATTCCAGGCCATCCACAAGAGAACTTCGCACGCCATGAACTTTGTATTCGGACACCGTCACCGTGCGCTCAGGCAATTCCACTGTCTGGCCATCGCGAACCAGTTTGTGCGCCCGCTGACCATCGACGTGAACGGCACTGACTGAACTCGGCCGCTGCTGGATCTGCCCGCGAAACTGTCCGACCGCCGCAAGCACCGCGTCGGGCGTGACCCCGGCTGCCCCAATCGATGACAAGGTCACTCCGGCAGCATCGTCGGTGCTGGTCGCCTGCCCGAGCCGGATGGTTGCTACGTACGTCTTGTCATGGCCGGTCAGATAGCCGAGCAACCGGGTAGCGCGCCCGAATCCAAGAATCAACAATCCGCTGGCGTCCGGATCCAATGTGCCCGCATGCCCGCACCGTCGCGTGCCCATCGACCTGCGAAAACTCGCCACGACATCGTGCGATGTCGGACCAACAGGCTTGTCGACCGCTAGCAGTCCCTCAACCGGCAACGACTCGGAAGGGCTCACGGCTGGGCGGCCAGAACGTCCCGCAACGTCGCGAGGATTACTTCCGGAGAATCGTGCGATTCGAAACCGCCGGCGTAGAGGTGCCCACCGCCCCCCAGCGCCTGGCACACAGATCCGACGTCTACCTGACCCTTGCTCCGTGTCGAAACCCGCCACTGCCCCGTGTCGTCCTCTTTGAAAACCACAACCACCTCGACTTCTACCGAGGTTCGCAGGCCGTCGATAACACGTTCGAGCACGTCGATGCTTTGCCCCGACGCAAGGCGCTCAGACTTTGTAACGATCGTCCATGCCATGCCACGTCCGCTGACGGCCGCAAAATCAACAAGGGTGCGTGACATTGCCTCGCCTTGCAAACGCATGGCAGCAAACGGCTGGTCTTCGTACAACGACCGGCCGACATGAACGTGATCAATGCCTACCGAATGCAACCGCGCCGCAATCACATGCGTGTCAGCATCGACGTTCGCGTAACGGAAAGATCCGGTATCGGTCAAGAGTCCTGCGTACAGGCACGTTGCGATTGCAGGTGTTAGCACAAGACCACACTCATCGAGAAGTCTGATGACTAGCACCGCGGTTGCAGGTGCAGTGGTGTCAACCAAATGCACGTCGCCGAAACCCGTGTAGGTCCGGTGATGATCAACCACCAGCAACTTTGCCGCACTCTGGGCGGATTCAACGAGGTTGCCTAACCTTGCGATGGCGCTGACGTCCAAAGTCACTGCGACATCGAACTCACCAGTGACTTTGGCGGCAGGCAACAGCAATTCCTGCCCCGGAAGAAAAGTAAGATTCGCCGGAAGGACGAACGGCTCGTCACCGAAACTAACCACGACCTCGATGCCGTGGCCCTTCAGCCCCAGTCCGAGAGCCAGAGCGGATCCGACCGCGTCAGCATCAGGGGCGACATGCGCCAGCAACAGAACTCGGCGGGCCGAGAGCAACAAGGCAGCAGCATCGGCCCAATCAGAAGCGGTGGGCGCCAGCGTCCACGCCGTCACTCCTTGTCGTCCGAGTCGTCGTCCGAGTCTTCGTCCGAGTCTTCGTCACCATCGATTGCCTCAACCCGAGGAACCCGGTAGGCATCCGGTCCGGCCGCATACTCGGCCCCTACCGCCCGTTGGTTGAGTTCGGCGTCAGATGCCGCGGCACGGTCGAGCAACTCATCGATAAGGCGAGCATTCTCCGGAATCGCGTCAGCCACAAAGGTCAACGATGGAGTGTGCCGCGCACTGATCGAGCGTCCAACTTCCGAACGCAGCACCCCCTTGGCTGACTCGAGTGCTGCTGCCGTTCCGTCGCGCATCTTGTCGTCGCCGTACACCGTGTAGAACAACGTCGCATCGCGCAAATCGTTGGTGACTCTGGCGTCGGTGAAAGTGACGAACCCCAAACGAGGGTCCTTCACCCGCATTTCGACGGCCTCTGCCACGATCACCTTGATCCGATCGGCCAGTTTTCGGGCGCGTGCTTCACTCATTGCGGTGCTCCTTGCCTACGAGCAGGATCAGGTACGGGCTTTTTCGCGGATCTCGTATGTCTCGATCACGTCGTCAACCTTTATGTCGTTGAACGAACCAAGTCCGATTCCACACTCGAAACCGTCGCGAACCTCGGTGGCGTCATCCTTGAAGCGGCGCAACGACTCGATCGTGAGATTTTCGTTTACGACGACCCCATCACGGACCAAACGCGCCTTGGCGTTGCGTCGAATCTCGCCGCTTCGCACCAAACAGCCGGCAATGTTGCCGAACTTGCTTGAGCGGAACACGTCGCGAACTTCGGCAGTGCCAAGTTGCGCCTCTTCGAAGATCGGCTTAAGCAGACCCTTCAGGGCTGCTTCAACGTCTTCGATGGCGTTGTAGATGATCGAGTAGTAGCGAATGTCGACACCCTCGCGGTCGGCCAATTCGGTTGCCTTGCCCTGCGGGCGAACGTTGAAGCCGATGATCACGGCGTCGGACGCTGCGGCCAGCATGACGTTCGTTTCGGTGATGGCACCCACGCCTCGGTCGATGATGTGCAACGAGACTTCGTCGCCTACATCGAGTTTGAGCAGCGCATCCTCGAGTGCCTCAACCGAACCAGAGACATCGCCCTTGAGGATCAACTTGAGCTCGGACACCTGACCCTTTTCGAGCGAGGACAAGATGTCCTCGAGGGTGCGTCGACCACGGCGTTGAGCCAGTTGAGCATTGCGCTCGCGGGCCGCCCGGGTCTGGGCAATCTGACGCGCGATGCGGTCCTCGGAGACAACCAAGAAGTTGTCGCCAGCACCAGGAACAGACTGCAGACCGAGCACCTGCACCGGACGTGCCGGGCCAGCAAACTCCAGCGGCTCGCCGTTCTCGTCGAGCATTGCCCGGACGCGGCCGAAGGCCTCGCCGACGACGATCGAGTCGCCCGCACGTAACGTTCCACGCTGCACAAGGACGGTTGCAACCGGGCCACGGCCACGGTCGAGGTGAGCTTCGACCGCAACACCCTGGGCATTCTGCGTGGGGTTGGCACGAAGATCGAGCGTTGCATCTGCGGTCAGCACGATTGCTTCAAGTAGCCGGTCAATGCCGGTGCCTGCCTTGGCGGATACGTCGACGAACATTGTCGTGCCGCCGTATTCCTCAGCAATCAGGCCGTATTCAGCAAGTTGGCCTCGAACCTTGACGGGGTCTGCGCCTTCCTTGTCAACCTTGTTAACAGCCACCACGATCGGCACCGAAGCCGCGAGCGCGTGGTTCAAAGCCTCGATCGTCTGGGGCTTTACGCCATCGTCGGCTGCGACAACCAGAATCGCGATGTCGGTGATCTGGGCTCCACGGGCACGCATTGCCGTGAAGGCTTCGTGACCAGGAGTGTCAATGAAAGTGATTGCACGCGGACCAGCTTCGGTCGGCGAGATCACTTGGTAAGCACCGATGTGCTGCGTGATGCCACCTGCTTCGCGCGCAACGACGTTGGTATTGCGAATCGCATCGAGCAAACGCGTCTTACCGTGGTCGACGTGACCCATGACGGTCACGACCGGCGGACGCGCGACGAGAACCGACTCGTCACCCTCGTCCTCGCCGAACTCGAGGTCGAACGACTCGAGCAACTCGCGGTCCTCGTCCTCCGGCGAAACAACCTGAACGTCGAAGTTGAGTTCGGCGCCAAGCACGGCCAGCGTGTCGTCACTTACCGACTGCGTTGCGGTCACCATCTCGCCGAGGTTGAACATGGCAGCGACCAGCGAGGCCGGGTTGGCGCCGATCTTCTCGGCGAAGTCAGTTAGTGATGCTCCACGCGGAAGACGCACCGCCTGACCATTGCCACGCGGTAGCGAAATGCCGTCGCGGGACGGGGCCTGCATGTTGTCGAATTCCTGACGCTTCGCGCGCTTTGACTTACGACCACGGGTTGGCTTGCCACCGGCGCGACCGAAAGCACCGGCCGTTGCACCCCGACCACCGGCGCCGGGACGTCCACCGGGGGCCCCACCACCGCCACCAGCTCCGGGCGGGCCACCGCCAGGACGACCGGCTCCACCAGGACCACCGGAACTACTGCCACCCGGACGCGGCGCGAAACCACCGGGACCACCCGGACGTGCACCAGGACCACCCGGACCACCCGGACGTGCACCGGGACCACCCGGACCACCCGGACGTGCGCCGGGACCACCAGGACCACCCGGACGTGCACCGGGACCACCCGGACCGCTAGGTCGGAATGAGCCCGGAGCCGGACGGGGGGCACCAGCCACGCCACCTGGGCGCGGCGGCATCGAACCGGGGTTGGGGCGGGGTACGCCAGGCACCGTCGGGGCATCAGTCTCTGGACGGGGCGCAACGACGCGTCCCATGCCGCTGCCTGCGGCGCCGAACGGGTTATTGCCGGGGCGCGGGCCGGTTGGGCGCGGGCTTGAGAACGGGTTATTGCCTGGGCGCGGGCCGGTTGGGCGATCCGCCGGGGCAGTAGGGGCCGGGGCAACGGCAGCGGCGGGCGCCGTATTCGGCACCTCAGGCACCACGACGGCCGCAACTGCGACGACCGGCGTTGACTCGACGGGGGCGACGACGACCGGTGCCGCGGCTTCGGCAACGTCAACTACCGGCGGTTCGGCTGCTGCCTTCTTGGCCACGCGCTTGGGCTTGGGCGGCTCTACCGAGCCAGCCGGAAACGCCTCCTGCAGCCGGCGAGCCACAGGCGATTCGATTGTGGAGGAGGCGGAGCGGACGAATTCGCCCATCTCGCTGAGCTTGGCCAACAAGACCTTGCTCTCTACGCCTAACTCTTTTGCCAGTTCGTAAACCCGGTACTTAGACACTGCTCTCCTGTCTCGTCCGGGCTCACCTCGAGCCTGGACCTAGTCGTGCATGTACTCGCTCATCGAGGGCTCATGGCCGGTTCATCCTGGGCGCTCCTACGGTTGTTGCCGATCCCGATCGTGTGGGGACGGATGTCCCCGATCCCACCTAGTGCGGGGCGATCGGTAGTGCTCCGGTCGCAAGATAGCCACGCAGTGCACTCAAGTCGAGTGCACCGGGTGCTTTCAAAGCCCGGTGGAATGCGCGACGTCGCTCAGCTAGATCGAGACACCCGGAACCACGGTGCACATGTGCGCCCCGGCCTGGGAGCCGGCCGTCAGGATCCGGGACGACTTCGCCCGCGACCAAAACGACCCGCAGCAGTTCGGCTCGAGAGTCTCGGCGCCGGCAACCAACGCAGGTGCGCACTGGTCCTCCGACCGAAACCTCGGCCAGCGGCGAGTCTACCGGTTCTGGGGCCCGGTTCGGACCGCCGCTCACTCGGGCAGGACGGAATCTTGAGCCGGGGCTGGCGCCGAGTCCGACTGGATGTCGATCCGCGCGCCAGTCAGGCGGGCGGCAAGGCGGGCATTCTGGCCTTCCCTGCCGATGGCCAAGGAAAGTTGGTAGTCGGGCACGATCGCCCTAACTGCCTTAGTTGCTGCGTCAACGAGGACCGCCGAAGTGACTCGAGCCGGGGAAAGTGCCTGGGCTACGAACTCGGCCAGATCATCGCTGAAATCAACGATATCGATCTTCTCGTCCTGCAATTCGGCCATGACCGCCCGCACTCGCTGGCCCAGTGGGCCGATGCAGGCTCCCTTGGGGTTAACCGACGGCGATGCGGTTCGAACGGCGATCTTGGTACGGTGACCGGCTTCGCGAGCCATCGCAACGATCTCAACGGTGCCATCAGCGATCTCGGGGACCTCAAGTGCGAATAGCGCCTTGACTAGCCCTGGGTGCGATCGCGACAGACCAACTACGGGACCGCGCGGACCGCGGCGCACGTTCACCACGTAGCAGCGCAGTCGACTGCCGTGCGCGTAGGACTCCCCCGGCACTTGTTCAGACGGGGGCAGCGTCCCCTCGACCTTGCCAAGGTCGACGTGCACAACTCGAGGGTCGGAGCCCTGTTGAACGAGACCGGAGACGATGTCGCCCTCCCGGCCGTCGAATTCGCCAAAGGTGACTTCTTCCTCGGCCTCGCGTAAGCGCTGCAGCAATACCTGGCGGGCCGTCGTCGACGCAACCCGACCGAAGCCGTTCGGAGTATCGTCGAATTCACCAATCACGGTGCCGTCTTCACCGGTATCCGTTGCCATGACGACTACGTGCCCGGTCTTGCGATCGAGCTCGACTCTGGCGACAGGCCGCGAACCTTCGCTGTGGTGGTAGGCAATGAGAAGTGCCGCTTCGATGCTGCTGACCACGAGGTCCAGTGACAGATCTTTCTCGCGGACTAGAGCGCGAAGCGCTGATACGTCGATGTCCATGGCGTCAGTCGTCGCTGTCAGAGAGCGCTTTGAATTCGATCTCGACAACAGCAAGTTGGACATCGTCGAGATTTATCGTGCGTGGGCCAGAGTCGGTGTCGAGCGACGCGACGGAAGATTCAAGTGCGACCAGCCGACCCACGAACGGAACGCCAGCCTTAGGAGTCACAGCCACCAGCCGCCCGATGGCGCGACGCCAATGCCTGGGCAACGTGAGCGGGCGATCGACACCTGGCGAGCCGACCTCGAGCGTGTAGGGCTCGGACCCCAGGACGTCGGTTGCATCCAGCGCTTCCGAGATGCCACGACTTACCTGAGCAACATCATCAAGGTTGATGCCGCCGTCGCGGTCCACGGAAACCTGCACCAACGTGCGCCGACCTGCTGAACGCAGCACAACGTCTTCAAGATCCAAGCCCGCGGCCTGAGCCACAGGAGTGAGTAAGGCAACAAGTTGTTCACGGGGAACGGTGCCCATCGGGTCCTCCCATCAAGTGTTGCCCTCTGCTGTTGTGTCGCCCAGCCTACCTTCCAAAAGTCCGGACAACTGCAAGAACCTCACCGAGCTCGGCGATGGTCGCGTCCGGTGCCACCTGGGTAGCAACGAGTTGATCGAACGGGATGGCTGAATTGGGCAGCCAAATCGCTCGCATCCCAAACGCCTTGGGCCCGTGTACGTCTTCCCAGAGCCGATCGCCAACATAGACGGCGTCGGCCGGATCGATGTCCCCCAGTTCGTCGAGGATGGCGCGATACGCGTGTGGGTGCGGTTTGCCCACGGGAATCTCGGATGTGTAAACGGCGGCGTCGATCAGATCGAGCAAACCATCGCGTGAAAGAACCGACTCATGGTGCCAACGCGGCCACATGGTGTTGGAAAGCACTCCAACTCGAATGCCGTCGGCCCGGAGTGCGGTGAGCAGATCGAATGCGGCCGGATCAGCGAAAGTGTGCGGCGTCCACCCATCCAAATAGGCGTTGAGCGCCATCGCATGTTGCGCGCCATGGATGTCAATACCCAACTCAATGAACATCGAGTCGAGGGTGCCGCATCCCTCAGCTCCGTCGGATTCACGTTGCAGCCGATGCCGGTAGTCCTCCGCGGCGTGCAACCGCACGGCCAATTCGCCAGCGTGAACTGGGTCGTAAATCTCGGCATAGGCGTACCACTGGGATTGCAGGTCGACGTCATGCCACGGAGTCAGCGTGCCACCCCAGTCGAAGATGACAGCCGCCACCGGCACGTCAAACTCCGGTTAGGTGGTCCACCGCCGCATCGACTGCAACGTCGACGCGTTCGCCGCTGCGGCGGTCCTTCACTTCGACAACGCCGTCCACCAACCGCTTGCCAACCACCACGATTACTGGCACTCCAAGCAGTTCGGAATCATTGAACTTGACGCCTGGCGACACACCGCGCCGGTCATCAAGCAACACCCGCTTGCCGCGTAATACCAAGCCTGCGGCCAACTTCTCGGCAACATCAAACGGGGCATCGTCTTTTCCAGTGGCGACGATGTGAACGTCAGCCGGAGACACCGCAGCCGGCCAGATGAGCCCGCGGTCGTCATGGGACTGCTCGGCGATCGCAGCGACTAATCGAGACACACCAACGCCGTACGACCCCATCGTCACGACCGCTTGTTCCCCCCGCTCGTCATCAACGGTTAGTTCAAGCGCCTTCGCGAACTTACGTCCCAACGAGAAGATGTGGCCGACCTCAATGCCGCGCGCCATCTCAAGTGGCTGCGAACAACTCGGGCAGGCATCGCCGGCGCGTACTTCGGCAGCCTCAATCGTAGCGTCAGCAACAAAATCTCGACCTACCACAAGGTCGTATGTGTGCTTGCCAAATTCGTTGCCACCTGCCACCCAACGGGTGCCGGTTACAACGCGCGGATCTACAACGAACCGCACTCCCGATGCGCTGGCCGACCCCAACACTTGCGGGCCGAGATAGCCCTTCACGAATTGGGGATGGCGCGCGAAGTCGGCCTCACCTGCGGGCTCAACGTTGGCCGGATAAACCTGCGCCTCCAGCCGTTTCATGTCGACCTCACGGTCGCCAGGCACGCCGATCGCGAGCAGATCGCGGTCGCCGGAAGGCGATGTGACCGCGAACAACAGCAACTTGAGTGTGTCGGCGGCTTCCCAATCGCGATCAAGTCGGCGCAGGTTGGGTAGGGCGTTTGACACGTTCACCAGCGCGTCGATCGTTGGGGCATCAGGAGTGTCCTCCAAATGCGCTGCTGGCGAATCGGAGGTTTCAGATGCCGGTACAGGTGTGGTGACTGCTTCCACGTTGGCCGCGAACCCGCAGGCCAAGCAACGGGCGTAGGTGTCTTCGCCGGTGTCGCACGCGGCCAAGAACTCCTCACTCGCACTGCCACCCATGGCCCCCGATGTGGCCGACACGATCACGTAATCGAGACCAAGCCGGTCGAAGATCTTGATGTAGGCGGCGCGATGTGCGGCGTAGGAAGCCGCCAGACCTTCATCGTCGACATCGAACGAGTACGAGTCCTTCATAACGAATTCGCGGCCGCGCAGAATCCCAGCGCGAGGACGTGCCTCGTCGCGGTATTTAGTCTGAATTTGGTAGAGCGACAGTGGAAGGTCCTTGTACGACGAATAGAGGTCCTTCACCAATAGCGTGAACATCTCTTCATGCGTCGGACCGAGCAAGTAGTCGTTGTCCTTGCGGTCCTTGAGCCGGAAGATACCGTCGCCGTACTCGGTCCAGCGCCCGGTGCGCTCGTATGGTTCGCGCGGCAGTAATGCAGGAAAGTGCACCTCCTGCGCGCCCATCGCGTCCATTTCCTCGCGGACAACTCTTTCGACGTTGCGCAGCACCCGGTAACCCAAGGGCAACCAACTGAAGATCCCAGGTGCGACACGACGTACATATCCGGCTCGCTGGAGCAGGCGGTGGCTAGGAACTTCGGCATCGGCCGGGTCCTCGCGCAACGTGCGAAGGAACAGGGTCGACATCCGCAACAACACAGCCACTCCTAGGGCTCGGGTGCCTTGAGGATACCGGCGCTACGGGGTTGGGTCGCGCGAGTAACCGCCGAGCCTCAAAAGAGGATGGTCGCGAACTGGCCAACAGGGCGGAATCCCACTCGAGCGTAGGTCGCCCGCGCCACGGTGTTGTAGTCGTTTACATAAAGGGAAACGATCGGGCCCTGCTTCTGACGCGCAGCCGCGACCACAGCTGCCATCCCGCCGACCGAGAACCCTTTCCCGCGCAGTGCAGGATCGACCCAGACTCCTTGAACCTGACAGGCGGCCCGCGAGACGGCACCCACTTCGGCCTTGAACGCGACCTGACCGTCGATGATGCGAACGTAGGCGCGCTCCGATTTGACCAACTCCGCGACGCGATTGCGGTACGCCTGGGACCCTCCGACGGGAAATGGTGGAGCGCCAACCTCCTCGGTGAACATGGCGATGCAGGCCGGAATCAGCAGGTCGAGATCTTCTAGCGTGGCTGGGCGGACCAACTCATCGGAAGGCATCTGGGAATCCCTGTCCATGGCGAGGAGCGGTTGGTCGGCGCGAATTTCGCGGGCCGGACCCCAAGCTGATGCAAGTAATTGCCACAGCGCCAGCACCTCTTCGGACGGTCCGACGATCGAAGAACAATGCCGCCCGGCCGACATCGCCCGTTCGCTGAACGAAGTTCGGGATCGAGGCGTACCACCGATTGGAATCAAGTTTGCTCCAAGGAACAATCCAGCAACTAGTTCCCGATCCTCAAACCAGCCCCAGACTTCGCCGCCAAGTCGCCAGGGCTCTAGGCCAGCTACTTCCAACCGCGCCGCGACGAAGCAGTTAGCGATCGGATCCTGAGCGAGAAGTTCACCGAGTGCTGCTTCGTCCCCGCTGCGCAGCACTTTCAATCGCCCAGACACGTCGGCCTGTCAGCTCACGAAGACTGTTGGGCCGGTCGCCTCGGACCCGAGATTGGATTCGGCGAAGGCTTCAGCCAGTTTCAGGGCCTCTTCTATCAATGTCTCGACAATCTGGGCTTCGGGGACAGTCTTGATGACTTCACCACGTACGAAGATCTGACCTTTCCCGTTGCCGGAGGCCACACCTAGATCAGCCTCGCGAGCCTCTCCTGGGCCGTTAACTACGCAGCCCATGACGGCCACTCGCAGCGGCACCTCGAGTCCGGCTAAGCCTGCGGTTACCTGCTCAGCCAGTGTGTAAACGTCTACTTGCGCCCGACCACAGGACGGACACGAAACGATTTCAAGCCCTCGCGGGCGTAGGCCTAGCGATTCCAAAATCGCCGAGCCAACCTTGACCTCTTCAACGGGCGGGGCTGACAGCGAAACTCTGATGGTGTCGCCGATTCCTTCGGCCAATAGCGCACCAAACGCGACGGCCGATTTGATAGTTCCTTGGAACGTTGGGCCAGCTTCAGTAACACCCAAGTGCAATGGATAGTCACAGGCTGCCGATAGCAACCGGTAGGCCTTAACCATGATTACTGGGTCGTGGTGTTTTACCGAGATCTTGATGTCACGGAAGTCATGCTCTTCAAACAGCGAGCATTCCCACAATGCCGATTCGACTAACGCTTCGGGCGTTGCTTTGCCGTACTTGGCAAGTAGCCGCTTGTCGAGTGAGCCAGCGTTGACCCCAATCCGGATCGGAATGCCAGCGTCCTTGGCAGCCCTCGCAATTTCACCGATCTTGTCGTCGAACTCCTTGATGTTGCCTGGATTCACCCGCACGCCAGCGCAGCCGGCCGCAATAGCCGCGAATACGTACTTCGGTTGGAAGTGAATGTCGGCAATCACCGGAATGCTGGAGCGACGAGCGATCTGCGGCAACGCATCCGCATCGTCCTGACTGGGCACCGCAACCCGCACCACCTGACAGCCTGCTGCAGTTAACTCTGCGATCTGCTGCAGGGTGGCATCGACATTTGACGTCAGGGTCGTTGCCATCGATTGGACAGACACCGGCGCGCCTCCGCCGACGATGACCGGATGCGAATGGTGTTGAAGTACAAGTTGCCGGGTGACCCGACGTGGGGCCAGGGGTTCTGGCGGAAGGGAAGGCACACCGAGCTGCACTGTCATCCCGCAAGCCCCTTTCTCCGGTCGGGGCTCAAGTATCACTCACGGGGGTCGCCGTGCTTGGACGCGGACTGCCGATCAGCGGATGACGCTCAGCCCCGGCATCTCCCAAGGCCGCTCAGTGCCGATGATAGGAATCTCGCCGCCCCGCGGCAGCGGACCAGCATCTGTGGTCGCCAAGTTGCGTCCGGCGTTCTTGCTCGCGTACATCAGCCGGTCAGCACGATCAATCAACGTGTTCACGCCCTCGCCGGGGACAGCCAACGTGGCCCCGACTGACACAGTCACGCGCACTTGGACTTCACCTTCCTGGAACCAAGAATGCTCGACCATCATCCTTAGTCGCTCCGCCGCCTGCTCAAGCGAGCGCTGATCGGCGCCCGGCAGCACAGCCAAGAACTCTTCCCCGCCCCATCGAATTGGGAAGTCACTTATCCGCAATCCATTGGCAATGTTCTGTCCAACCATGCGCAAAACTCGGTCCCCAATGCCGTGGCCATAGCGGTCGTTGATGTGCTTGAAGTGGTCAACATCGACAAAGATCACCCCGAGGCTCGCCACTCCGGCATCGACCGCGGCGACTACCGGCTCGAGGTTAAGCTCACCAAACCTCCTGTTCCCGATGCCAGTCAGAACATCCACCTGAGCATCCTCGCGGCGATGCCCGTCTGATCGCGCGAAACGATTTGAGATTCGCGGATGAAATAATTCGACCGAACCAACGATCGCGCCTTCAGCATTTTGGATCGGCTGCCCATTGACTGAAACTGGAACTCGGTGCCCCTCCTTGTGATGCAGGTAGACGGATGCTGTTCGTGACCTGCCATCCTTCATCACTCCCGCGAGGGGGCAACCGCTCAGGCAAAGTTGATGCCCGCCTTCGGTCACATGCCGCAGGATCCCCTCCGAACAGGAATGGCCAACGACCTCGTCGGAGGTATACCCAGTGATCTGTTCAGCGCCGGGATTCCAATAAGTAATGCGCCGCTCACGGTCAACGAAGTAAACGCCCTCAGCCATGTGCTTGAGGATCTCGATATAGACCTGTTCCTCCACGCGCCCCAACCCCCGTTGGACGTCTTGCCCCCTACCCGTCTCGAACTGTACGCGCTCGGGTGAACTTCGCCTACGGCTAGCCGATGCTGATTGGTTTGACCAGATCCGCATAAATGAGCAGAACTGACATGGACACGAGCAGGATCGAAACCGTGTAAGCCACGGGCAGCATCCGCGCTACGTCGACGGGCCCCGGGTCAGGTCGCTGGCGCATGCGCGCGAACTGACGCCGCACCCCTTCGAATGCCGCCCCTACAACATGCCCGCCGTCAAGTGGCAGCAACGGAATTAGGTTGAACAAGAATAGGAACAGGTTCAACGATGCAATCAGGCCAAGCAGGTCGGCGATCTTCCAACTCGTCGGCATGCCCTGGGTGCCAGCAATCTGGCCGCTGATGCGACCGGCGCCCACGATGCTGATCGGACCATTGGGGTCGCGCGGAGCATTGCCGAACACGGACTTGGCAACGTCAACCATCCGGACCGGTATGGACACAACAACCTTCAGCGAGCGCACCGACAGATCCCACACGTAGCCGGGCACGGTAGTGATCGACTGCCTAGTCGCCGCGATCGCCGGGCTTATCCCGATGAAACCCACGGTCCGGGTCACGGTGTGCCCACCTTGAACCACCTGGCGTGGGATCGCTACCAAGGTGATGGGTAGGGAGATGTTGGATCCACCGCGAGTAACTACAAGTGTGGTCTCACCGGCACCTTGGGCGTGGATTGCATTAGAGAAAGACGTCCAGTCCGACACGTGCTTGCCAGCCAGCGATACGACTAAGTCGCCGGCCTTGACACCAGCCGCGTTGGCCGGACTCGGAGTGGTATTTCCGCTGGCGCAATCCCCGTATGCATCGGCAGTGCTGGGAACACACTTGGAGATCGAATCGACCTTGAGTGACGCCTGGGGAATACCAAATCCAACCAGCACGATGGCAAACAAGATGAAAGCCACTACAAGGTTTGTGGTCGGCCCGCCCAGCATCACAACGATCTTGCGTGGGGCCGAGAGTCGGTAGAACGTTCGCGGTTCATCTTCAGCGGTTTCGACCTCGGCCGCACTTGCCGCGCGAGCTTCAGCCATGAGTTTTGACAACCGGCCCGACCCGCCGCGACCGGGGGCGGCCGGCGGATACATGCCGATCATGCGGACGTATCCGCCAAGCGGAATGGCCTTTACGCCAATCTCGGTCTCGCCCTTTCGGCGCGACCAAACCGTGGGGCCGAATCCGATCATGTACTGGGTGATCTTGACGCCGAAGCGCTTGGCCGGCAGCAGGTGGCCAAGTTCGTGCAGGGCAATCGAAAGCATGATGCCCACGACGAACACCACGATCCCAACAGCGGTCAACATCAGCCGGTCCCCCTGATCAGTTCGTTGGCGCGGTCTCGGGCCCACGACTCACTTGCAAGGACGTACTCGACGGTCGATTGGTTCCCAATCCCCCGCGTTGTCGAGTACTCGTCGACCACTTGCGTCACCACTGCGACGATTTCGATGAAGGCAAGTCGACCTGCAAGGAAGGCTGACACGCATTCTTCGTTGGCCGCGTTTAGCGCTGCCGGCGCTCCGCCAGCTGCCGCGCCCGCTAGCCGCGCCAACCCAACGGCCGGGAAGGCAACTTCGTCGAGGGGCTCGAACGTCCACTCGGTGGCCCGGGTCCAGTCGCAACCAGGTGCCGCATCCGCAATGCGGTGGGGCCAGCCGATGGCCAGCGCGATGGGTAGTCGCATGTCCGGAGGGCTGGCCTGCGCCAATGTCGAACCGTCGGCGAACTCGACCATTGAGTGGACGACCGATTGCGGATGCACCACGACATCGATGCGGTCGTACTCGATGCCAAATAGCAGGTGGGCCTCGATCACTTCGAGTCCCTTGTTCATCAACGTCGCAGAGTTGATGGTGACGACCGGGCCCATATTCCAAGTGGGATGTGCCAGCGCTTGCTCCGGCGTGACGTCACGCAGTTGGTCGCCCGATCGACCACGAAATGGTCCTCCACTTGCCGTCAAGACCAATCGACGTACTTCGCCGTGGCTGCCACCGCGCAGACATTGAGCGATGGCCGAATGCTCTGAGTCGACAGGCACGATCTGGCCGTCTGCTGCCGCATCAAGAACAAGTTGGCCACCCACGATCAGGGATTCCTTGTTCGCCAGCGCCAACGTGTTGCCTGCCGCAAGGGCCGCCAGTGTTGGCCGCAATCCGATCGAGCCGGTCATGCCGTTCAGAACTGTGTGCACCGGCAGGGATGCAAGTTGTTCGGCCGCGCCCGCTCCCGCGAGTATCTGGGGGGTAACAGCGCCCGGACTGGCTGCCTGTTTCCAAGCTGCCAGTACTGCATCGGCGGAAGTCTCGTCAGCGACGGCAACCGACGAGGCACCGAACTCGGCAGCCTGGCGTCCAAGCAGTTCCGGATTCGCACCGGCAGCGCCCAGCCCGACGATCTCGAAGCGATCCTGATTGCGCCGGACCACGTCGAGGGCCTGGGTGCCGATCGAGCCGGTGGCACCCAGGATGACGAGTTGGCGCCGGTCCATGCCTGCCATTGTCTCCCACGCCGCGAATAGCGCGCACCGGGCGCGACTTGCCTCGGCGACCCATCGTGAGCGAAGGTCGGGGACGTGACGATCCGCGAAGTACCTGCCGATGATGCGGCCGTCGTGGCACTGGCCGCGGCCCAGCAGACCGAACTCAATGTTCGCTACGGAGCCGGACTGACTGAGTCTGAAATTGACCGGGTGAGGTCGACTCCGCAACCACCTCTGTCCCCCGCTGCGCGCTGGCTCCTGATTGAGGAAGAGGGTCAGGCGGTTGGCTGTGTCGCCGTGCAGTCGCTTGCGGCTAGTCACGATCGGCCCCAGACCGGCGAAATCAAGCGGCTATTCGTGCGACTTGAATCCCGCGGTCACGGGCACTCCCGAATGCTGATGACCGCTGCCGAAGAATTGGCTCGCACCCTCGGGTTTATCGACCTATGGCTCGAAACTGGGATGAAGCAGCCGGAGGCGATGTCGCTGTATGAAACCAGTGGCTGGACGCCCATCACCCCGTACGGCTACTGGCGCGACAGCCCGAACTCCCGAGCGTTCGCCAAGATCCTTTAGCCAGCTTCGACCACACGCCACGGTCGGTTCGGTTGCGTCGTAGGCTCGCCTCATGACCAATAACGCTGGAGGACCGACCCTGCCCCAAGAGCGTCGCCTCGTCACCGCCCTGCCCGGACCTAAGAGCCAAGCGTTGCTCGCGCGACGTGCTGCTGCAGTGTCGGCCGGCGTGAGTGGCATGTTGCCGCTGTTCGTTGCCGCGGCCGGCGGAGGCGTCATCGTCGACGTCGATGGCAACTCGTTGATCGACCTTGGCTCTGGCATCGCAGTGACAAGCGTCGGTAACTCCGCACCCCATGTCGTCACGCGCGTCCAAGAGCAGGTAGCTGCATTCACTCACACCTGTTTCATGGTCGCCCCGTACGAGGGTTACGTCGCCGTGTGCGAGCAACTTAATCAACTGACTCCAGGCGACCACGAAAAGCGCTCAGCGCTGTTCAACTCTGGCGCTGAGGCCGTGGAGAACGCCGTGAAGATCGCGCGCGCACACACCCGTCGCGCAGCGGTCGTCGTGTTCGAACACGGCTACCACGGTCGAACCAACCTGACCATGGCTCTGACTGCGAAGAACATGCCCTACAAGCATTCGTTTGGCCCGTTCGCTCCCGAGGTGTACCGCGTACCGATGTCTTACCCGTACCACGATGGACTCTCCGGACCCGAAGCCGCGGC
>CAIKAW010000031.1 GCA_903825575.1 uncultured bacterium
GATTGCCAAAGAAGATGCCGACACGGCCGAACTCCTAGGCGCCAATGCTGGCAAAGAGGTAGGCCGGCATGCCGCAAGTTTGGCGGCCCGTCCCGCTCGCGAGTTGGCTGAACTCATTGGAGGCCTAACCGATCAGATGCACGGTGCTGCCGCTGAGCTGCAATTCGAATTGGCCGCCCGCTTGCGGGACGAGATCTCTGAACTCAAACGTGAGTTGCGTGGGATGCACGCTGGCCAGGCCCAACCCGGTTCGGCGTGACACGCACGGTTGTTGAAGCGCGCCCGCCGCGTAGGCTGCGGTCATGGATCGCCGCGAGTTCGTCGGGCTGCTTGCACTGGGTGCTGCGGCGACCCTTGCAGGCTGCGGTGGTCCGTTTGTCGGTGTTTCTCCAACTCTGATTCCAGACCCGCAATTCTCGGATCCGTTTCCAAATCTTCTGAATGAATTCCCAACACCTACGCCCACTCCGCCTGCATTCACGCCAGGTTCTCCGCTAGCCTCCCCAGCGGTAAGTCCATCTCATTCGATCAGGCCTTCCGCCACACCGGTACCTGCCGTCACAGGCGTTCTAGGGCCGATTCCTCCAGCGCGGGTCGGGAAACCTGAAGTGTTTTCTGGGGGCAGTGCCAAGGGCGGAAAGATCGTTCTGAGCATTGACGACGGGTACAACGCGGAAGTGGTAGCGGCGTACGTAGAGTTTGCGCAGCGCTCCGGCATTGCCTTGAACTTCTGCCCGAATGGGGCTTATCGCGGGGTCTGGGATGGGCACGCTAAGACTTTGCGACCGCTAGTGGCGGCTGGGCAGGTGCAGTTTGGTAATCACACTTTCAGCCACCAGAAGATTATTAATCGTCGGGCGTCGTTAATTCGCTCCGACATAGAGCGAAACGATGATTGGATCCAGACGAAGTTTGGAGTTACCTCTAGGCCCTATCTACGCCCCCCATATGGTTGGCGCGATGCCACGTCAGACGAAATCTGCGCAAGTTTGGGGTACACGTCTGTGCTGTTATGGAATGGATCGTTTGGCGACTCGACGGTTCAGTCTTCGCGAACGATCATGAATCTGGCTAGGCGTTACCTAGTTCCTGGCACAGTCATGCTGGGCCATGCAAATCATCCAGCGATCATTCCGCTCTTGCCGATGATTCAGGAGCTAATCACGTCTCGAGGGCTTCATCCAGTCACTTTAGACCGGATGTTTGGGACGTCGCGTCGCACCGGCTGAGCTCGAACCAATTCACCATTTTCGTTCCCACCACTCGCCAAGCTGGGGGCGTTCCGCGCCCAGTGTCGTGTCGTTGCCGTGGCCTGGATATACCCAAGTTTCATCCGGAAGGACGTCGAAGAGTTTGCCAACGACGCCCTCGTAGAGGGATGTGAAATCGACCGAACTCTGGGTGCGGCCGATCCCGCCAGGGAAAAGGCAGTCACCGCTGAATAGGTGCGCGTGGCCACTGGGGTCGTCGTAGGTGAGGCTGATCGAGCCTGCGGTATGGCCGACCAAGTGGGTGACCAGGAGGGCGCAGTCTCCGATCTCTACCGACTGTCCGTGGTCAAGGAACGTCTGGGTCGGGACGGGGATGTCTATTGCGTCAAGGGAGTGGGCCATGGTTCTAGCCCCTGTGGCTTGCACTATCGCCGCAAGGGCTTGCCAGTGGTCGCTATGACCGTGGGTGGTAATCACGGCCATCAAACCGTCTGGTCCGATTACTTCGAGCAGACGGGGGGCGTCGTCTGCAGCGTCAATCAACACTTGCTCGCCGGTCGCTCGGCACCTGAGGAGGTAGCAGTTGTTGTTGTAGGGGCCGACCGCAATCTTGCTGACAATCAAGGTCGGCAATTCCCGAACCTGCGCCGGACCCCCCACTGAGACCTTGCCCGTATACGTCATGGCACGAAACTACCTCCTCGGGTGCGTGTCGGGGGCCGCAGTTAGCATCAACCGGGGACCGGCCAGCCGTTGCCCGACGAATCTTGCGATGAATCAAGCCGAGGAGGCAGCCGTGGTCGACCGCCTTATCGTCCGCGGTGCACGCGAGCACAACCTGCGCGATGTCTCGTTAGATCTGCCTAGGGACGCGCTAATCGTCTTCACGGGCTTATCTGGCTCGGGGAAGTCAAGCTTGGCGTTCGACACGATATTTGCCGAAGGTCAGCGTCGCTATGTGGAGAGCTTGTCGGCTTATGCGCGACAGTTCCTTGGTCAACTGGACAAGCCAGACGTGGATTTCATCGAGGGGCTCAGTCCGGCGGTTTCGATCGACCAGAAGTCGACATCCCGCAATCCCAGGTCAACGGTCGGCACGATCACTGAGGTGTACGACTACCTGCGTTTGCTCTATGCCCGGATTGGGCATCCCCATTGCCCAGAATGCGGCCGATTGATTGCACGCCAAACTCCCCAGCAAATCGTGGACCGGATCCTCGAGTTGACTGATGCCACCAGATTCCAGGTACTGGCCCCGGTCGTTCGGGAACGCAAGGGCGAATACAGCGAGCTATTCCGACAGTTGCAGGCCCAGGGCTACAGCCGGGCCCGGATCGACGGCACCGTGCATTCGTTGTCCGAGCCGCCGACTCTCAAGAAGCAAGAGAAACATACGATCGAGGTAGTGGTAGACCGTCTCGCCGTAAAGGCAAATGCCCGCCGGCGCCTGACCGATTCAATCGAGACCGCGCTTCGACTATCTGGTGGCCTCGTAACGCTCGATTTCGTGGACCTGCCAGAAAGTGATGAGCATCGGGAGCGGATCTACTCCGAGCATTTGGCCTGCCTGTATGACGATTTGTCTTTCGAAGCGCTGGAGCCACGTTCGTTCTCATTCAATTCTCCGTTTGGCGCCTGCCCTGACTGCACCGGATTGGGCACCCGCCTGGAAGTAGACCCAGATCTGGTGATTCCCGACCACGGGAAGTCATTGCGTGATGGTGCCGTGGGCCCTTGGTCATCCGGGCATGTGAGCGAGTACTTTGTGCGATTGCTCGAAGCTCTGGCTGACGAGCTTGGATTCGATCTTGATACGCCATGGTCGAAGTTACCCATCAAAGCTCGCCGAGCGGTTCTCAATGGGCACGATCACGAGGTTCACGTCCGTTATCGGAATCGTTTCGGACGGATGCGCAGTTACCACACCGGCTTCGAGGGCGTCCTCCCGTTTGTCGCTCGCCGGCATCAGGAATCTGAAACCGACACGGCTAGGGAACGCTACGAGGGCTACATGCGCGAAGTGCCGTGTCCGACCTGTGCGGGCCAACGGCTGAAGCCAGTGGTACTGGCAGTGACCATCGGGGGCAAGAGCATTGCTGAAGTCGCGACTTTGCCGATCGGTGAATGTTCGCAGTTCCTAAACGGACTAGTTCTTACCGCGCGCGAGAAGGCAATTGCTGAACGAGTGCTTAAGGAAGTTCAGGAGCGACTGCGCTTCCTAGTGGACGTAGGGCTTGACTACCTCTCGCTTGGTAGAGCGGCTGGAACGCTGGCCGGTGGCGAGGCTCAGCGAATCCGTTTGGCCACGCAAATCGGTTCCGGACTCGTCGGAGTTCTTTACGTGCTTGACGAACCGAGTATTGGACTGCACCAACGTGATAACCACCGACTGATCGAAACATTGCTTAGATTGCGCGATTTGGGCAACACCTTGATTGTGGTCGAACACGATGAGGACACGATTCGTCAGGCGGACTGGGTGGTCGATATCGGCCCTGGCGCCGGTGAGCACGGTGGTCGTGTTGTCGTCTCCGGACCCGTTGCCGATCTGCTGAGCAGTGATGAGTCCATCACTGGTCAGTATCTTTCCGGACGAAGGAAGATAGCGATCCCAGCAACGCGGCGCCCGCCAACTAAGGGTCGCAGTCTGGTGGTAGCTGGGGCTTCCGAGCACAATCTGGCGAACGTCACTGTTGAATTCCCGCTTGGCTGTCTGGTCGCCGTAACTGGTGTGAGCGGCTCAGGTAAGTCGACGTTAGTTAACGATGTGCTTTACGCGGCACTGGCGCGCGAGCTCAATGGCTCCAGACTTGTGCCTGGGCGCCACAAGCGAGTGAGCGGGATCGAGTTGCTCGACAAGGTCGTGCACGTCGATCAGAGCCCGATCGGGCGCACCCCGCGATCAAACGCAGCTACCTATACCGGAGTGTTTGACCATATTCGCCGCCTGTTCGCTGAAACCCAAGAAGCGAAGATCCGCGGTTATCTCCCCGGACGTTTCTCGTTCAACGTTAAAGGTGGTCGCTGCGAGGCGTGTTCGGGCGATGGAACCTTGAAGATCGAAATGAACTTCCTGCCCGATGTCTACGTTCCTTGTGAAGAGTGTCACGGTGCTCGTTACAACCGGGAAACGCTTGAGGTTCATTTCAAGGCAAAGACGATCGCTGAGGTGCTTGATATGCCGATCGAAGAGGCGGGGGAGTTCTTCGCTGCTATTCCGGCAATCTCGCGCCATCTGACCACCTTGGTAGATGTGGGCTTGGGATATGTCCGACTGGGTCAACCGGCTCCGACACTTTCCGGTGGCGAAGCCCAAAGAGTGAAGCTGAGCGCGGAATTGCAGAAACGATCGACCGGTCGGACTGTGTATGTCTTGGACGAGCCGACTACCGGATTGCACTTTGAAGACATAAGCAAATTGTTGGGGGTGCTTGGTCGGCTCGTAGATGCAGGCAATTCGGTAATAGTCATCGAGCACAACCTCGATGTCATCAAAACAGCCGACTGGGTGATCGATCTGGGCCCTGAAGGTGGAGGCAAGGGCGGAAAGGTAGTAGCAACTGGCACGCCCGAACATGTCGCCACCATTGCCGCCAGCCATACAGGTAGGTTCCTCAAGCCATTGTTGGAACCAAGCAAGCCCCAAACGAAAACCGCTGCGCGCAAGCGTGCTGCGGGTTAGGAGCCAGCATGGAGTTCGGAACTGTTACGGGACAGGTTTCTCGGCGCACGGTCGTGCTGGGGTCCCTTAGCGCCGGGCTTTTGACCGCTTGCGGAAGTGGTGCTACCGCTAATCCGAGTTCTCCCGGCCCCGCTTCGGTGGCGGCCTCACAGGGCCCGGTGAGTCCAGGGCTGGTTCCGACTTCACAGGTGCCGCTCGGTGGAGGTGCAGTCGTGAGCGATGCCCAGGGAAACCCAGTGGTCGTGGTTCAACCTGCGGCAGGTCAGTACCTTGCGTACAGCGCCGTGTGCCCGCACGCCGGATGCCCGGTGAGCGAGGTTTCGCAGAACCAGATCATCTGTCCCTGCCACGGCAGCGTCTTTAGTTCCACTGACGGTTCAGTTCTGGGCGGGCCGGCGCCCTCCGGGTTGACGCCAATTCCGGTGAAGGTTAGTGGCGGAGAGGTTGTCGCGGGCTAAGGCCTGCGTGCAAGAGTGTGCCGGTGGCAGAACTGAGTTATCGACCGGCACCAGGGGCAATACCGCAGGAGCCCGGGGTTTACCGATTCCGGGATGCTTCCGGCCGGATTCTGTACGTCGGCAAGGCCAAGAATCTGCGTTCGCGACTCACGTCATATTTTCAGGATCCATCAGGACTCCATGTCCGGACCCAAGCGATGCTTCAAGCTTCCGAATCAGTGGACTGGGTGGTCGTCGGCACCGAAATTGAAGCACTCCAGTTGGAGTACACCTGGATAAAGGAATACGAACCGCGCTTCAACGTCCGGTATCGCGACGACAAGAGTTACCCCTACCTTGCCGTGACCATTGCTGAGCCCGTGCCGCGAGCGTTCGTGACCAGAGGAGACAAGCGCAGGGGGGTCCGTTACTTCGGTCCCTACCCCCAAGTGTGGGCAATTCGTGAGAGCTTGGACTTGCTGCTGCGGGTATTTCCGATTCGCACTTGTTCCGATGCGGTGTTCGGCAGGGCGAAACGAAGCGGACGTGCCTGCTTATTGGGCGACATCGGCAAATGTTCGGCTCCCTGTGTAGGACGCGTTACGTCGGCTGAGCACCGAACGATGGTTGAGGAATTCAGTCAGTTCCTCGCCGGTCGCCCAACCAATCAGATTCGTCGGTTGGAACAGGACATGGCCATGGCTGTCGCCGAACTCGACTATGAGCGTGCCGCCCGACGTCGTGACGACCTAGTGGCCATTCGAAAGGTTCTGGAACGAACCACGGTGGTACTCAAGGATGACACTTTCGCGGATGTCGTGGCACTATTCGAAGACGATCTAGAAGTTGCAGTGCAGGTCTTTCATGTCCGAGCCGGAGCGATACGTGGCCAGCGCGGTTTTGTCGTGGAGAAAGTGGTGGAACTCGACTCGGCTGATCTGCTGGAAAGCCTACTAGTCCAAATGTACGCAGACCTAGCTCGGGCGTCGGGTACCTCGAGCGACCGATTGTCGGATCAAATCCCACGCGAAATTCTGGTCCAAACCTTGCCAGCAAATTCCGAGGTACTGGCGCTTTGGCTTGGCGAACGTGCAGGTCATCGCGTCGATGTACGAGTTCCTGTTCGGGGCGCGAAAGCGGCACTCATGGCTACGGTGACAGAGAACGCTCGCCAAGAATTAGCCCGGCACAAGATCGCTCGAACGGGGGATCTGACAAAGCGTGGGCAGGCCTTGGCGCAACTTCAATTGAACTTAGGGTTGGCGCAGGCGCCACTGCGTATTGAGTGCATCGATGTGTCGAATCTTCAGGGGACCGATGTGGTTGCGTCTTTGGTTGTTTTCGAGGATGGACTACCGCGCAAGTCCGAGTATCGACGATTCATCATCAAAGACGTCGTCGGCCAAGATGATGTGCGAAGTATCGCTGAAGTGGTGACCCGCCGATTCCGGCCAGAAGCAGACGACCTTGCCGCGCCTAGCGGGGAATCCGCACGTCGCCCACCTCGTTTTGCCTACCAACCGCAACTTCTGGTGATCGATGGCGGCCGACCCCAGGTTGCAGCAGGGGCCGCCGCTTTGGCTCGGGTGGGCGCTGAAGCTGTGCCGGTAATCGGATTGGCCAAACGCATGGAAGAAGTGTGGTTACCCGGGTCGGATGTGCCGGTGATCATGTCTCGTAGCAGCGAGGGCTTGTACCTGCTGCAGCGGATTCGAGATGAGGCTCATCGCTTTGCGATCGCCTTCCACCGGCAGCGGCGCAGCAACCGCATGGTCGCAAGTGCGCTCGATGACGTCCCTGGCTTAGGCCCAAAACGTCGAACCGCACTGTTGTCCCATTTCGGTTCGGTCGCCGCCATCCGTTCGGCCACCGCAGACGAATTGGCTCACGTGCCAGGTGTCGGCCCTGCATTGGCTCAACAAATCATGCAGGTTTTGGTCGGTGAGCCGGGTGGTATCAACGTGTCCACCGGTGAGATCCTCGATCCATGACGCTGAATTCCGGGATGTAACGATGACTGAAGATGCACTGGCACCTGCTCCGAAGTCAAAGCTTGAGGTCACCCTCGTCACAGGTATGTCGGGGGCAGGACGCTCAACTGCGGCGCGGGTGCTTGAGGACCTGGGGTGGTTTGTCATCGACAATCTGCTCCCACCGCTTCTTGGCGAAATGCTGACCTTGATTGAGTCCGAAGGGGAGGAGCTTCGGGTCGCGGTTGTCGTAGATGTTCGGAGCGGATCGTTCTTTAGGTCCTTGCAGGAGGCAATCGGTCGGTTGCGTAGTGCAGATTACGATTTCCGGATCCTGTTCCTTGAGGCTGACGACCAAACTTTGGTGCGACGCTTCGAATCAAGTCGACGACCACATCCATTGCAGGGTTCCCGACTCCTTGACGGCGTTGAGGCCGAGCGAGCATTGCTTAGCGATCTTCGTGGCAACGCTGACCTTGTGATCGACACTTCAACCTTGAATGTCCATGAACTGCGCCGAGCGGTTGAAGCCGCATTTCCCGACGAAGAAGCGGTCCGCCTTCGCGCAACGGTGCTGTCGTTCGGTTTCAAATACGGGCTGCCCGTGGATGCGGACGTCGTGGCCGACGTTCGCTTCCTCCCGAATCCGTACTGGGACGCCGAACTTCGACCGCTAACGGGGTTGAACGCCGCGGTCAATGATTTCGTGATTGACAGCCCGCAAGCCCCGGAATTCCTTGCCCGCTATGCGGCCCTTCTCGACCTCATGTCGGATGGGTACCTGCGCGAGGGCAAGCGATACGTCACGGTTGCGATTGGGTGTACCGGCGGAAAACATCGCAGCGTGGCAATGGCCGAGAACCTGGCTGCGCGTCTAGTTAAGTCCGGGGTTGAGACTTTGGTGGTCCACCGAGACCTTGGGCGCGAGTAGACCTGCGGGGTCCAGCCGGGCAGGGCGAATCGGTGCTTGCGCCGCGTGGGAGGATCAGCCCATGGCAATGACCGCGGCAATCAAGGACGAGCTGAGCCACCTTGAGATAACCAAGATTTGTTGCCGAAAGGCAGAGGTTTCGACCGTGCTGAGGTTCGCCGGCGGACTGCATTTGGTGGCCGGAAGAATAGTCGTGGAAGCCGAAGTGGATTCCGGTGCCGTTGCCAGGCGGCTGCGCAAGGACATTGCCGATGTTTACGGTCAGACGGCCGAGGTGGCCATGGTGCACGGAAACGGCTTGCGCAAGGGATCTCGCTATGTGGTTCGAGTCGTCGCAGAGGGCGATCGCTTGGCTCGTCAGACCGGCTTGGTAGATGCCAGTGGCCGCCCGGTCCGAGGCTTGCCGCCGGCTGTCGTCAGCGGGGCCGTTTGCGATGCCGAAGCGGCCTGGAGAGGCGCCTTTCTTGCCCACGGTTCGCTGACGGAACCTGGTCGGTCTTCGTCCCTAGAGATCACTGCCCCTGGCCCTGAGGCGGCCTTGGCTTTGGTTGGGGCTGCCCGACGGTTGGGGATCGCTGCTAAAGCCCGCGAAGTTCGCGGTGTGGATCGGGTGGTTATCCGGGACGGCGACGCCATCAGCGCACTACTGGCCCGATTGGGCGCGCATGAAGGCGTTATGGCCTGGGAGGACCGCAGGTTGCGGCGAGAAGTCCGGGCGACCGCAAATCGGTTGGCGAACTTCGACGATGCGAATCTAAGGCGGTCGGCTCGAGCAGCGGTGGCTGCCGGCGCCCGCGTCGAGCGAGCGTTGCTGATCCTTGGATCGGAAGTTCCGGATCACTTGGCCGAGGCGGGAAGACTTCGCATGGAACACCGGCAGGCAAGCCTGGAGGAATTGGGCACCATGGCTGATCCGCCGATGACAAAGGACGCGATTGCCGGTCGGGTGAGACGACTGTTGGCCTTGGCCGATAAGCGTGCTGAGGAACTGGGCATCCCGAACACTGAGGCTGGGCTTTCCCCGGATCTGCTCGGGTACTAGGCATTGCCCAGTGCTGGGCGGAATGAGGATTCTCGGTAAGGTTTCAGCCGGGTCGGGCTGGCCGACCGGTACCCAGTAGGGGAGCGATCGTGGCGATTCGAGTTGGCATCAATGGTTTCGGGCGAATCGGTCGGAACTTCTATCGGGCAGCCATGCTGAGGGACTCCCCTTTTGAGATCGTGGGCGTCAACGACCTAACCGACACAGCCACCTTGGCTCACCTGCTTAAGTACGACAGCATCCTCGGACGTTTGGGCAAGCCGGTGGAGCACGGCGAGCATTCGATCACCGTTTCCGGAGTTGAAATCCCTGTCTTCGCACAACGCGATCCGGCAGATTTGCCTTGGGCCTCGGTCAACGCAGACATTGTCATCGAGTCGACGGGGCATTTCACTTCTGGGCCAGCGGCCGCCAAGCACGTGACTGCCGGCGCCAAGAAGGTCATCATTTCCGCCCCGGCATCGGATGAGGACATCACAATTGTGATGGGAGTCAACGACGGGCTCTACGATCCGGCCCGCCACACCGTCATTTCCAATGCGTCATGCACGACTAACTGCTTGGCTCCGATGGCGAAGGTGCTCAACGATGAGTTTGGGATCGTCAAGGGCTTCATGACCACGATCCACTCGTACACCAATGACCAGGTAATCCTGGACTTCCCGCACAAGGACTTGCGTAGGTCGCGAGCCGCGGCAATCAACATGATTCCCACGTCAACTGGTGCGGCAAAGGCAATTGGGCTGGTACTCCCGGAGCTGAAGGGCAAACTTGATGGCTACGCGATGCGGGTACCACTGCCCACCGGGTCCGCTACCGATCTAACTGTCGTTTTGCGACGCGAGACCACCGTCGCCGAGATTAATGCCGTCATGAAGGCCGCTGCCGATGGCCCATTGGCTGGCTACCTCGAGTACACGAGTGACCCAATCGTCTCTTCTGACATTGTGACTTCGCCGGCGTCGTGCATATTTGACTCGGGTTTGACCCATGTCATGGGTGAGGTCGCAAAGGTCGTTGGGTGGTACGACAACGAGTGGGGCTACTCCAACCGCCTAGTTGACTTGGTCAACTTGGTCGGCGGCTCGCTCTAACGATGCTGACCCTCGACGACCTGGACGTCAGCGGACGTACCGTTCTGGTTCGATCTGACCTCAACGTTCCGTTGTCGACAGATCCATCAGGTCGCGTCTACATCACCGATGACGGCCGGATCCGCGCCAGCGTCGCGACGATAGCGCTCCTCGTGTCAAGAGGGGCAAGGGTGGTCGTTTGTGCCCACCTAGGACGTCCGAAAGGCGTGATTGACCCGGGTCTTTCACTGCGTCCAGTAGCCGCGCGTTTGGCGGAGCTCCTCGGCCAGCCGGTGGAGTTCGCAACGGACATCACCGGCCCATTGGCGCGAGAAACGGTTGCGCAACTGGGTGATGGAAGCGTGCTGCTGCTTGAAAACCTACGCTTCGACGCCCGCGAGACCAGCAAGGATCCGGTCCAACGCCAACAGCTTGCCGGTGAACTTGCGGCCTTAGCGGATTGCTATGTGGCTGATGGTTTCGGCGTTGTCCATAGGGAACAAGCAAGTGTCACCGATGTTGCTCGGCTCCTGCCGTCGGCTGCCGGCATTCTCGTTCTGGCCGAAATCAGAGCATTTGCTGCAGTCCTAGAGGATCCAGTTCGTCCATATGTGGTGGTTCTCGGTGGGGCGAAAGTCTCAGACAAACTCGCCGTGATCTCTAATCTGATGAAGTCGGTAGACGCCTTGTGCATCGGCGGGGGAATGTGCTTCACCTTCCTGGCGGCGCAGGGGCTATCGGTGGGCGCCTCGTTGCTTGAGGCCGACCAGATCGGTGCAGTGCAATCGATGCTGCAGGAAGCAACTGCCTCTGGTGTTCAAATCGTTCTTCCCACCGATGTAGTTGTGGCGGATCGCTTCGCAGCCGATGCCGAACATCAGATCGTGCCGGTTGATTCAATTCCTGAGGGTTGGCTTGGGTTGGACATTGGCCCAGCGTCCGCAGCAGCATTTGCCGCAGTCGTGTCAGCCGCTCACACTGTTGTGTGGAACGGCCCAATGGGCGTGTTCGAATTCGAATCCTTCGCACAAGGGACGCGGGTAGTTGCCGAGGCCATGACTCGAGTCGCCGGCACCACCGTCGTTGGCGGCGGTGACTCGGCCGCCGCTATTCGATTGCTTGGGATCCCCGAATCTGGCTTCAGCCACATCAGTACCGGCGGAGGCGCCAGCCTCGAACTTCTTGAAGGCAAAGAATTGCCGGGCCTAAGCGTGTTAAGGGAGCGGCAGTGAGCAAAGCAACCCGAAGCCCCAAGTCTGGCGATCAGCGGCTGCCGCTTCTTGCTGGTAACTGGAAGATGAACTACCACCACCTAGAAGCAATCGCGTTGGTCCAGAAACTGGCATTTGCGCTTCGACCGGATGATTTGGTGGCCGCTGAGGTTGTCGTAATCCCTCCGTATACCGACATAAGGTCTGTGCAAACCTTGATCGACGCAGACAAGCTCGCTTTGAAGTACGGCGCCCAAGATCTTTCAATGCATGATTCAGGGGCGTTCACCGGCGAAATCAGTGGTGCGATGCTGGCCAAACTTGGGGTTAGTTTTGTAATCGTCGGGCACAGCGAGCGCCGCCAATTTCACTACGAAGATGACGCCGTCGTGCAGGCGAAGACCGCGGCTGCACACCGGGTGGGTTTGACTCCAATCGTGTGTGTCGGTGAAGGGCTGGCGGTGCGCCAAGCGGGTGCTGCCGTGTCCCATGCTGTCGGGCAGCTACTCGCGGCGCTTTCCGGACTAACGCCAGAGCAGGTGGCCAAGACCGTCGTCGCCTATGAACCAATCTGGGCAATCGGCACCGGCGAAGTGGCGACTCCGGCAGATGCTCAAGAGGTTTGTGGTGCCTTACGGACCGCAGTGGCCGAGCATTTCGATTCAGTGACGGCCGAAGCCGTTCGGATCCTCTACGGCGGTTCAGTTCGGGCCAGCAACATCGCGGCCATCATGGCGGAGGTGGACGTGGACGGTGCATTAGTGGGCGGCGCAAGCCTGGACGCCGATGAATTCGTCGCAATCTGCCGTTACCGACTAATGTCAGCAGCAGAATGAGGACCACCGGGCGCCACGTAGGCTGGAGCGCCCCCACCCAGGAGGAATCATGATCGCGGCACTTGAAATAGTGCTTGCCCTGACGAGCGTGCTGCTGATCGTTCTCGTGCTGCTCCACCGTGGCAAGGGCGGCGGCTTGTCGGACTTGTTCGGCGGCGGTGTGAGTTCGTCACTCGGTGGGTCTTCGGTCGCGGAACGCAATCTAGACCGCATCACCATCGCACTTGGGCTGATCTGGGCCGCCACAATCGTTGGGCTCGGACTGTTGCTGAAGAACCGCTGACGCGGTTCCAATTCGAAGGAGAACGTCGTGGGCAGTGGGAGCGCAATTCGTGGCAGCCGGGTGGGCGCCGGGCCGATGGGCGAGGCCGAACGTGGCGATGTTGCCGAGCGACTACACGTAACTTTCTACTGCGCCAAGGGTCACCAGACCAAACCCAGCTTCGCTGCGGACGCGCCGATTCCAGAAACTTGGGATTGCCCCAGATGTGGGCTACCGGCCAGTCAGGATGCGGACAATCCTCCGGCTGCTCCCAAGGTCGAGCCGTATAAGACCCACCTGGCCTATGTCAAGGAACGGCGCTCGGATGTTGACGGCGATGCCATCTTGACCGAAGCACTTGATCGGTACCGCGGCAAGTTCTGACCGCATAGCGACGTAGTAGGGATTAGTGGGCGCGACGTCTTCGGCCCGGTCGTGTTTTGATTCGGGTGCGAGATCGGTCGAGGTTCTCGGCGGGCGTAGCCGGGCCAAGGATCAATTGGACTCGTCCGCCGCCGCCAGCCGCCGCTGCCAACCGGAGTTGTCCGCCGGACGACTCTGCGGTGCGTCGGGCGATATCTAGTCCCAGACCCGTAGAGCCCCCAAGCGACTGGCCGCGACCGACAACGTCAGTGCTGGGAAACCCTGATCCGGTGTCGTCGACAGTTAGTGAGATCCAGCCGCTTCCGGCGGGCGTTAAACGAACGGCAAAACCCGTTCCGTCAGGGGTGTGTTCGAACACATTCCCTAATAACGCGTCTAAGGCGTCACCTAAGTCGGCAGCATCGACGCGAACGGGCCAATGTCCTGTCGGGATGTCCACATGGACATATCGGCCTTGATCTTCAGCCAGAACCAACCAGAAGCCAACCCTTTCACGAGCAACCACGCCCGCGTCGCACAGCGGGAGTGCGCCCTCGCGAACTGGACGGCGGGCTTCTTGGATTACGGCATCGACCATCCGAGTCATTTGGTCAACGTCAGCCCCCAACCGTTCTCGCTCAAGGGGGTCAGTAAGTCCATCTGAGTCAAGCCGCAAGGCGGTGACGGGAGTGCGTAAGCGGTGAGCGAGGTCGGCGACTTGTTCGCGTTCACCGCGCAAGAGTTCACCGATTCGGGCAGCCAATCGATTAAGCAGTTCCCCCACCTGCCGGATCTCTGGTGGTCCAGCAGGTGCCACATGGGTGGACAGGTCACCGGCTGCCAGTCCCTCAGCAGCGGCGGCTAGCGCCTTGATCGGAGTCAAGAAGGAGCGAGCAAGTTGGTAACCGACGAGCAAAGCAAGGAGCAGCAGGATCAAGCTCAGCCCGATCAGGGTGAACCGAGCTTTAGCAACTCCGCGAAGCAGGTAACTGTCGGGGATGAATACTCGAACTACTGCGTATGTCCCCCCCGACGTTGCACCAACTGGATCAAGTAGTTCCCGGCCCCCTGTTACCGGCACGAACGCTGCCTGCGGGTGTCCGGCAGCGAATAACGCCCTGATCAACGCATCTGGAGGCGCGGGGACACCGGCCACTGAGTTCCCGCCACTTAGGAACACCGTCGCCGGATGAACGGCCCCAGCGTTGAAGACAGCAACCGTGGTGGCCAAAGATGTTGTACCGCCGCTACCTGCATCCGCACCAAGAAGTGCGACTAGAGGCTGCACCTCAAGGGCAACTTGGTTCTGTGCCTTGTCGATAGCGAATTCGCCAACCAATATCCATAGCGGTACCAAGAATGCAAGTAGAACCAAGGTTGTGGCCGCTGTGATGGTGATCAGGATGCGCCGTGTCATGCGTGACTGCTTGCTCCTGGATCGATCAATTTCACCCCAACGCCTCGAACGGTAACTAGGAATCTCGGCTCGCTGGCATTTTCCCCTAGCTTGCGCCGCAGCCAAGACAGGTGAACGTCGACTGTCTTGTCGGCTCCGCCGTACGGCAAACGCCACACCTCAGCAAGCAGTTCGCGCTTTGTAACTACTTGACCGGGCCGAGCGGCGAGGTAGGCCAACAGGTCAAACTCGCGCGGTGAAAGTTCGAGCGGCCTACCGTCAACAGATACGTCCCGCGACCGCGGGTCGATCAGAAGGCCCCCAATTTCCAAAACCTTGGGCGCATCCTCCGGCAAGGACCGACGCAGGACCGCGCGGATTCGGGCGTCCAGTTGAGCAGCGCTATATGGCTTCAGGACGTAATCATCGGCACCTGCATCAAGCGCGCGAACTATTTGAGCGTCATCGTCGCGTGCGGTGGCGATAATGACTGGCACCTTGCTGACTGCCCGCAACATGCGTAGAAGTTCAACGCCGTCCAGGTCGGGCAATCCGAGGTCAAGAATCACCAGGTCGGGCTCAGAACTGACGGCCTCTTGCAACCCACTCATGGCATCAGGGGCGGACCGGACGACATGTCCTCGTTCGGTCAAAGCACGGATGACCGCACCTCGGATGCCGGGGTCGTCTTCGACTAAGAGCAGACTGGCCATGGGCTCACCGTAGACGTTTAGACCTTAGGTCCGAAGGCGACCCGGCTCAGAATCCTTCGGTCGTACTTGCGACGGGGATACCGCAGGGCCTATTTAGCACTGGCTTAACCATTGGGCGGCGGCCAACTGGCACAATCGTCGTATGTCGCGCAGATGGACCACGCCCGTTGTGTGGCTGGTGTTCACGGCTCTTGCGACAACGGTGGGCCTGGCGTCGGTGTCCGTGGTTCGTAAGGCGGTTGTTTCAACGTCAATGCAAGCCACCTCCGCGGAGCAGTTGCAGCAAACCCTTGGGTCTTCATCTCAGGCACCGACAGATCTTGCGCAACCGTCGAGTTCACCAACGCCTTCGGCAACCGAATCACTTGCGCCGACTCCTGCTTCCTCCGGCTCAACGCACGGGGCTGGAGCCACTCCGGGAATTTCGGATCCAGGGTCGCACGGAACATCTCAGCCGGGAATTCAGCCGTCGAAACCGCCGAAGAAGCCAACCCATGTTCCAACCTTGGCGGTCTTTACTCAGCCGTTCGAATTCGGAGTTGTTTCAGTCGTGTGTTTGCCGACTGGGGTGTCGCTAGGCGGCTCGGCTTCGGTGGTGGCTAACTTGCCCTATCGAGTTGGGGCCATCAGCAAGCGCAACGGGAAGCTGAAGATCGACTTCCTGCCGATCGGCGGTTCGGCACAGCCGCCGGTTCAGCTCGAGGTTTCGTGCAACCACGACAATGAACCCGAATGGCAAGTAGCTTGGGATCAACACGGTCTTGACTAACTGGTAGGAGTAAGCGCACCCCGGGTTCGCAGCGATAGCGGGATACGGATGACAGCCACCCATAGGACAGACGCACCGAGCACGTGAATCGCGACCAACGCTTCTGGGAGTCCGGTGAAATATTGGGTGAAACCGATAACAGCCTGTAGGACGATCATGAAGATCAATTCGAGTGAGACTCTCAGACACCGTCGTGGTGCTTTGCTTAAGACCAGAAGCACAGTCAGCGCGACCGCCAGGACGCATAGGACCATGACCAGATCGGCGTGGATCCAGCTAAGCGTGCTGGGATTCAGGCGAAATCTGGGGGCGCTGGCGTCACCCGCGTGCGGTCCGCTACCGGTGACGACAGTTCCAACGGTTATAACCGCGGCAACTACCACGACTAGGACTTGCCCGAGCCGACGGATCCCGACCCCGACCGAGTAGGTCACGGGATTGTCCCCATCCTCAGCTGCACGTGCCAACAGCACCAAAGTCCCGCCGACGACAACAACAGATAACAACAGATGAGCAGCGACGGCCGCCGGATTCAAGTGCGTGCGAACCGTAATCCCGCCGAGGACGGCCTGCGCGACTGTCCCGATAAAAGGGACGGTGGAAAGTGCAAGCAACTGCGGGCGAGCCGGCAGATCTGCCTGGACGAGCACCTTGCGATGCTTGATTCCCGCCCAAAGCGCGGCTAAGGCCAAGGCTACGAGGACGAAAGTGAGCATGCGGTTGCTGAATTCGATGTACTTGTGCCACGCCTGGGGTTGCTCAGGCACTGGGACGTAAGAGCCCGGAAAACATTGCGGCCAGCTAGGACAACCCAAACCCGAACCAGTAAGCCGGACCAGCGAGCCGCTCAGGAATATCGCGAGTTGGGCAACCAGATTGGCCAAGTAGATCCGACGGACGATTCGAGGCGCGACAGCAGACATGACCTGATCGTAGTTGGAGTAGCGGGTTACGCGTCAGGGACTAGTCCCACTTGAAAGTACGCGCTGCAACGCCAACTCCGAGTAGTGCCCAAATGCCGAGAATCACCGCGCAGTGGCCAACACTTGCGGTGCCTGCCGATAAGCAGGCGCGAAGTCCGTCACCAAGTGCCCCGGATGGCAAATAGCTGGTGAGAGTAGCCAACTGATGGGGCAATTTCTCGGGCGGAAGTGCGGTACCACCCCCGAGCAGCAGCAGCACGAAGAGTGCGTTTGCAACCGCCAGGGTCGCCTCTGCCCTAAGCCACCCAGCCAGAGCGACTGCGAGGGCGCTGAAAGCCAAAGTGGCCAGCAGGATCAGTGCAAAAGCAGTCGGTAGCAATTGCAAGGTGCTCTGAGTTGGTTTCCAACCAAGGATTCCTGCCATCAGGCCGAGCAGAACTACTTGCACCCCTTCTACGATCAAGATTGAAGTCGCTTTGGCGGCGATCAGGATCGATCGGCGCAGCGGTGTAGTACCTAGCAACCGCAATGATCCCGATCGTCGGTCGAATCCAACTGCGATGGCCGGACCGGTGAAGGCGCTCGACAGCACGGCCACAGCGAGGACGCCGGCTAGTGCGGTGGCAATGCGCGATGTAGTACCCATTTGGACAATGCTGGTCGAACCCAACCCACCGAGCAGCACTAGAGGAATGATCAAGGTAAGCAGAGCTTGTTCACCATTGCGCAGAACGAGCTTGAGTTCGAGTCCAGTTTGGGCCAGAAATGCAGACCAACTAGTAGCGGCGCCCGGTGCAGGGGATAGATCAAGGACCATTTTCGGCTCCCACAAGTTGGTGGTAAACCTCGGCCAGAGTACGGGGTCCACTTGCAACATCGGTGATCGATAAGTCCAATTCACTGGCCCACCCGACGATTTCGACTAAGACCTGGGGAGCCGTTGATTCGGTGATGCGCAGACGGCCGTCGGAAGTCTGGTCTAGTTGCGTGGACGGGCCCAAGCGCCTCAGTAGGCGATCAAGTTCGGTGCGTAAGTCGACAAGTGGGTGCGTCAGGTTTGGGAGGCGGAAAGTGACTTGCGGTGCGTCTGGTCGGGTTAACTCGGCTAACGTCCCAGCCCGCCGCAATCTGCCTCCGACGAGGAGGACGACATCCTCGGCCAAGTGCTCGGCTTCATCGAGCTGATGGGTGGTTAACACCACTGTGACGCCAGACTTGTGAAGCTGCTCTAGCAGCTGCCACATGGTCACTCGGGCCTCCGGGTCTAGCCCGGCGCTCGGTTCGTCTAGGAAGGCCAGCTGGGGCCGTCCGACCAACGCCAAAGCCAAACTTAGGCGGGCCTTTTCGCCGCCGGACATTCGACGAACCGTAGTGCGACCCAAGTGGTGCAGCGACAGGGCCGCACATAGGTCTTTGACCGGTAGCGGCGTTCGATAGAGCCGAGCAAAGTGTGCGACCAGTTCGACAGCGTGGGCACCGGAATAGGCGCCCCCGCCTTGCAGCATGACACCCACGAGCGGCCGCAGCTTCGGGTCGCGTGGATCAAGGCCAAGGACCCGGACCTGGCCTCCCTGGATCTTGCGCAGGCCTTCGCAAACTTCCAAACTTGTGGTCTTGCCGGCCCCGTTCGGGCCGAGCACCACCGTGAACCTGCCCCGCTGGATTTCTAGATCCAATCCCGTCACGGCCGCCCGCCCGCCGTACGACATGGTCAGATTTGAGATTTCAACGGCGGGGCCGGCTACCTCGCGCGCATCGACTGTCACGAGGAACGAGTCTAGGGGAGCCCCACCGGTTGCCGATCCAGTTAAATAGGTCATACTGATGTTGTGCAAATCGAAATCGGGACCGCAGCGCGAGTCGTGCGCTTGCTCCTTGAGGGAGGCCCAGCCACGGCGGCGTCCGTGGCTCGCTCGTTGGAGTTAACCCCAGCGGCGGTCCGCCGGCATTTGGACGGTCTGGTTCTGAAGGGGTTTGCAACTTCCAGCGAGCGGGCCCCTTTTGGCCCCACTTTCCGCTCCGGACGTGGCCGACCAGCGCGGTTCTACGCCTTAACCGCGTCCGGTCGCGATGCTTTCGCGCAGTCCTACGATGACCTGGCGGTTGGGGCCTTACGCTATTTGGCCGAGGTTCAAGGCGAAGGTGCCGTACTGGAATTCGCGAGGCGGCGAATTCACGGCAATGAAGCCCGCTACGACAGCATCATGACGCAGGATGGCCCGGCAGCTCGCGCCTTGCAACTGGTAGGCGCTCTCTCCGACGACGGCTTTGCGGCATCCATGCTCCCTGGTGGGCCGTCGGGTGCCGTTCAAGTTTGTCAGCACCACTGTCCAGTTGCACACGTTGCCGAGGAGTTCCCGCAGTTCTGTGAGGCCGAGCGTGAGTCATTTGAACGCTTGCTCGGAAGCCACGTGACAAGACTGGCAACAATCGCTAATGGGGACGGCGTTTGTACAACGCTTGTCACAGTCCCGCAACCCGCAACTAATTGGAGTTCGTCATGACCACTGTCCAATCTGACGTTGACGCGCTGGCAAACTATGCGTTCGGCTGGCACGATTCGGATGCCGCCGGACAGTCTGCTCGACGCGGACTCAACGAGGATGTAGTTCGTGACATCTCGAGTCGTAAGAATGAGCCGGCCTGGATGCTGGAGATGCGCCTAAAGGCGTTGCGGATGTTTGAACGTAAGCCCATGCCTTCGTGGGGCTCGGACCTGTCCGGAATCAACTTCGATTCCATCAAATACTTCGTGAAATCGACTGAGGCGATGGCAGCCTCTTGGGAAGACCTTCCAGAGGACATTCGGATCACCTACGACCGGCTCGGAATCCCTGAAGCGGAGAAGCAGCGGCTCGTTTCCGGAGTGGCTGCCCAATACGAATCTGAAGTGGTGTACCACAAGATTCGCGAAGACCTTGCCGAACAGGGCGTGGTATTTCTTGACACGGATAGTGGCCTGCGCGAGCACGAAGATACGTTCAAACAGTTCTTTGGTTCGGTGATTCCTTCCGGCGACAACAAGTTCTCGGCGCTCAATACCGCCGTGTGGTCGGGCGGCTCCTTCATCTATGTGCCCAAGGGCGTCCACGTTGAGATTCCGTTGCAGGCCTACTTCCGCATTAACACTGAGAACATGGGCCAGTTCGAGCGCACTTTGATCATCGTGGATGAAGGTGCCTACGTGCACTACGTCGAAGGTTGTACGGCCCCCATCTATTCGTCCGATTCGCTGCACAGTGCTGTGGTTGAAATCATCGTGCGAAAGGGTGCTCGGTGTCGTTACACGACCATTCAAAACTGGTCGACGAATGTCTATAACCTCGTCACAAAGCGAGCGGTTGCGCATGAAGGCGCAACGATGGAGTGGGTCGACGGAAACCTTGGCTCCAAGGTGACTATGAAATACCCGGCCGTCTGGCTCATGGGCGAACACGCCAAGGGCGAGACCCTGTCCATTGCCTTTGCAGGTCCCGGGCAGCACCAGGATGCCGGAGCCAAGATGGTGCACGCGGCCCCTAACACTTCTTCGTCGATCGTTTCGAAATCTGTGGCGCGCGGCGGGGGACGGTCCTCCTACCGGGGCTTGGTCCAAGTTCTTGAAGGGGCCGTTGGTGCTCGTTCAACTGTGCGTTGTGATGCCCTTCTAATTGATGACATCAGCCGCAGCGACACTTACCCATACGTGGACGCCCGTGAGGATGATGTCTCACTCGGCCATGAGGCAACAGTTTCGCGAGTGAGTGAAGATCAGCTCTTCTACTTGATGTCCCGAGGCCTGAGCGAAGATGAAGCCATGGCCATGATCGTTCGTGGCTTCGTCGAGCCAATCGCTCGAGAATTGCCGATGGAGTACGCGCTGGAACTCAACCGGTTGATCGAGTTGCAGATGGAAGGTTCAGTCGGGTGACCCCAGTTGATACAACAGAATTGATTGCCCCTGAAGTTCTCCCCACCGGCCGCGAAGAAGCATGGCGTTTCACTCCGTTCGATCGACTGAACGGTTTGGTGAGTGCTGACACCAGCATTGCGGCCGCCCCGCCTTGGCAGGTTTCTGCGTCGGACGATGTCGAACTTGAATGGATCACGGGCCTAGGCGGCGCTCGTCCGTTGCCGGAAGGGGTCGATCTGGCCGCCCGCCGAGCCTGGGAGTTCGCGGGCGGTGCGCAGATCATTCGAATTCGGCAAAGTTTGCATGTTCCTGAGACCATCCAAGTAGTTTCGAACGGCGTCGGTGGTGTGGTGGCCAGCGAATTGCGCGTGATCGCCGAGCCCAACTCCAAAGCAGTGGTAGTCATTGAACACTTTGGCTTCGGTACTCACACAGACAATGTTGTCGTCGAAGTCGGAGCTGGTGCCGATTTGACCGTCGTATCCGTTCAGTCTTGGGATTCAACAGCTGTGCATTTGGCGACGCATTCGCTAACGCTCGCCCAAGGGTCGCATCTAAGGCATTGCGTAGTCACGCTTGGGGGCGATCTTGTCCGGATTGCACCTCACGTTCGTTTCACCGGACCGGGTGCCGAAGTTGAGCTCCTTGGGTTGTTCTTCGCGACCAATGGCCAACATCAGGAGCATCGCCTGCGCATTGAACACAGTGCACCACATTGCACCAGTGAAGTGGTGTACAAGGGGGCACTGCGCGGCAGCAAGACGCACACGGTTTGGATTGGTGATGTATTAATCCAACCTCAAGCTGTCGGTACGAAAACGTACGAATTGAATCGCAACTTGGTGCTCGGGGGAGGCGCCCGAGCCGATTCGGTGCCGAACTTGGAGATCCTCACAGGCGAAGTCGTTGGTGCTGGGCACGCCAGTGCCACTGGGCGGTTCGACGATGAACAGTTGTTCTATTTGCAATCGCGAGGGATCCCTTCTGCCGAAGCACGTCGATTGGTGGTTCGCGGGTTCTTCGCAGACTTGCTCGGTCGCCTCAACCTCCCTGACCTTGAGGATCGACTTCTTGCAACGCTTGATGCCGAACTCGAGACCGATTCATGACGTTCGTTGACGCCTGCAGATTTGGTGATCTCGAGGAACAGTTGCCGCTGAGGCTTGTCCTCGCGGACCTACCAATTGCCTTAGTTTTGACCGGCGGGCAACTTTTCGCGGTTGGCGATAAGTGTTCGCATGCCGATGTTTCACTCTCTGAGGGTGAAGTGTCCGGCTGCTTGATCGAATGCTGGTTGCATGGTTCGAGTTTTGATTTGCGTAGTGGCGAGCCGACCAGCCTGCCCGCTACGCAGCCCATTCCTACTTACCAGGTACGTGTTGAGGGCATCGGGCCCGATGCTGTCGTCCAGATTGAAGTTTGAGGAGAGATTGTGGCAACGCTGGAAATCCGCGACCTACACGTTGAGGTCGACGCTGATGGTGGACCGCGCGAAATCTTGAGCGGTGTAGACCTGACGGTTCGAGCCGGGGAGACGCACGCCCTGATGGGACCGAACGGTTCCGGCAAATCTACTTTGGCATATTCCATTGCAGGTCATCCGAAGTATCGGGTGACTTCTGGCTCGTTGACGCTCGATGGCGTCGATTTGTTGGCCTTGTCAGTGGACGCTCGTGCTAGGGCCGGAGTCTTTCTAGCCATGCAATACCCAGTTGAGGTTCCGGGCGTATCGCTATCTAACTTCCTGCGCACGTCGGCTACGGCCGTCCGCGGAGAAGCCCCGAAGCTTCGACTTTGGATTAAGGAACTCAAAGCTTCCATGGCAGCACTTTCAATGGACCCTTCCTTCGCAGAGCGCAACGTCAATGAAGGTTTCTCAGGCGGAGAGCGAAAGCGCAGTGAAATCCTTCAGTTCGAGCTCTTGGCTCCCAAGATTGGGATCTTGGACGAGACTGACTCTGGGCTCGATGTCGACGCGCTGCGGGTTGTTTCGGCCGGAATCAACCGGGTACGCGATTTAGGCGGAACCGGAACGTTGCTGATCACTCACTTCACTCGCATTCTTCGTTATGTCGAGCCAGACTTCGTGCACATTTTTGCAGGTGGCCGAATTGTTGCTGAAGGTGGCGCGGAACTTGCGGACGAAATTGAATCAAGCGGATACGAGCGGTTCTTGCCAGCTGTGACTGGTGGTGTGGTGTGAGCCTGACCGTGGCTGACGGTCGGCTCGACGTTTCCTCGCTTCGTCACGACTTCCCGATCTTGGGGCGCACTGTGCGCAATGGCAATCCGTTGGTTTATCTAGATAGCGGCGCCACCTCTCAGAAGCCGGTTCAAGTGCTCGATGCTGAGCGCGAGTTCTACGAAAAGCACAATGCAGCTGTACACCGCGGAGCGCACTTGTTGGCCGAAGAGGCGACCGATGCTTACGAGGCGTCCAGATCGACAATTGCGGCATTTATCGGCGCCAGCGCGGACGAGATCGTCTTCACCAAGAATGCAACTGAGGCCCTCAATCTTGTGGCCTTTGCCTTCGGGACTGCCACTGCGTTGTGGGAGCACGGGTCAGGTCCCGGGCCAGACGAGGACCGGTTCGTCCTTAGGCCTGGCGACGAGATTGCTGTCACCGAATTCGAACACCACGCGAATTTGGTGCCTTGGCAGGAGTTATGCCGTAGGACTGGCGCCGTGCTCCGGGTCATAACCATCACAGAGGGAGGCCGACTAGATTCGGCGAGCCTGGCTGCGGTTATTTGCGAACGGACTCGAGTGGTTGCCTTCACTCATCAATCGAACGTACTTGGCACAGTTCTCCCGGTGGATCAGGTTGTTGCAGCTGCTCGTGCAGTTGGAGCGCTAGTTGTGCTTGATGCTTGTCAATCCGTCCCGCACCAGAAAGTAAACGTTGCAGAGCTTGGCGTTGATCTGCTGGCCTTCAGCGGTCACAAGATGCTGGGACCGACTGGTATTGGCGTCCTCTGGGGCCGAAATAGTTTGCTCAATTCCATGCCGCCATTTCTTACGGGCGGCTCAATGATTGAAACTGTGTGGCAATACGAGAGTACTTTCGCAATGGCGCCGCAGCGATTTGAAGCGGGCGTGCCAATGGCTGCTCAGGCAGTTGGGCTTGCTGCTGCTTGCGATTATCTAGAATCGGTTGGCCTTGATCGAATCACAAACCATGAGCAAGAACTGACAGCGTTGGCATTGGCCGAACTCGGAGCGATCCCAGGCTTGCGTGTGTTGGGACCTACCGATACAGACGCTCGCGGCGGTGCAGTTGCCTTCACAGTTGATGGAATCCATCCACATGATGTCGGTCAACTTCTCGATGATCGTGGTATCGCAGTAAGGGTTGGGCATCACTGTGCATGGCCATTGCACCGTCGCCTAGACGCAGTGGCGTCGACTCGGGCATCGTTCTATCTATACAACGAGGCAAGCGAAGTCCACGCGCTGGCCGATGGCGTGCGGGCGGCTATCAAGTACTTCGGAGCCAGCTGATGGAAGTTGATTCGCTGTATCAAGAGCTGATTCTTGATCACTACAAGCGGCCTCACGGCCGTGGCTTGCGGGAGCCCTTTGGCGCCGAAGTTCATCACGTCAACCCAACTTGCGGCGACGAGATCACACTGCGAGTTGACCTCTCGGATGACGATGTAGTTCGAGATGTGTCCTACGACGGCCAAGGTTGCTCGATTTCGCAAGCGAGCGCCAGCATCTTGTACGAGCAAGTGGTTGGGCAATCGCGTAAGGATGCCGAGGGCATCTTGGCCGCCTTCCTTGAATTGATGCACGGTCGAGGACAAGTTGAGCCCAACGAAGAGATCCTTGGCGATGCAATCGCGTTCGCTGGCGTCGCTAAATACCCGGCGCGAGTCAAATGCGCGCTGTTGTCCTGGTTGGCATGGGAGGATGCGGTGTTGCGCATCCGGGCAGAAAGGAATGGCTCCAATGGCTGAGGCCACTGCGGTAACGTCGGCGGCCGACGTAGAGGAAGCCATGCGTGACGTGGTGGATCCCGAACTCGGCATAAACGTAGTCGATCTTGGCTTGGTCTATGGGGTGCACGTCGACGACGCTAATGTCGCGACAGTCGACATGACTCTGACCTCGGCAGCATGCCCGCTGACAGATGTGATCGAAGACCAAACTCGAGCAGCGCTCGATGGGTTGGTAACAGACTTTCGAATCAACTGGGTGTGGATGCCGCCTTGGGGTCCGGACAAGATCACCGATGATGGTCGCGAGATGTTACGTGCCCTTGGCTTCAACATCTAGCGATGATCTCTGCCTCGAATTTGGAACTTCGTGCCGGCGCTCGGCTGTTGCTTAGCGGGGCAACGTTTCGGGTTGGTCCCGGCGATCGGGTTGGTCTCGTTGGTCGGAACGGAGCCGGAAAGACAACGTTGACCCGCGTGCTGGCGGGCGAGACGCTGCCGGCCGCTGGCTCGGTCGCACGTTCTGGTGCGGTCGGATACCTTCCACAAGATCCGCGCACGGGTGACTTGAGCGAGCTCGCTCGTGATCGGATTCTTGATGCTCGCGGCTTGACTGATGTCGTTCGCCGACTGCGCGATGCCGAGGTCCGCATGGGCTCAAGTGATGACGTGGCCCGCGAGCGGGCGATGCGCCGGTACAGCACGGCTCAAGCCGAATTCGATGCCCAAGGCGGGTATGCGGCCGAGGCCGAGGCTGGGGCCATCGCATCCAGCCTTGGATTGCCAGATCGTGTTCTCGGACAACCAATTGGGACTCTTTCAGGTGGACAGCGCCGACGCGTGGAATTGGCCCGGATCTTGTTCTCTGGCGCCGAAACCTTGCTCCTCGATGAGCCGACGAACCACCTTGATGCCGACTCAATCGTTTGGCTGCGCGAGTTCCTGCGTAACCATCGCGGTGGCTTGGTGATTATTTCCCACGATGTTGGCTTGCTTTCTGTGACCGTCAATCGCGTGCTGCACCTGGACGCCAACCGTGAAGTTATTGATATCTACAACATGACGTGGGCCAACTACCTTCAGCAAAGAGAGAACGACGAGCGCCGCCGGCGCCGGGAGCGCCTGAGTGCTGAAAAGCAGGCTTCGGCGCTGCAGGCCCAGGCGAATAAGATGCGCGCCAAGGCGACCAAGGCCAAGGCAGCCCAGAACATGGCGCGGCGGGCGGATCGCTTGCTCGCAGGCGTTGAGGGGGAGCGGCGGGCTGATCGAGTGGCGAAACTGCGCTTTCCTTCGCCAGCGCCTTGTGGCAAGACACCGCTCATGGCTACCGCGCTGTCGAAGTCATATGGGTCGCTAGAGATCTTCACGGATGTCGACCTAGCGATTGACCGCGGCTCTCGGGTCGTGATTTTGGGCCTGAACGGAGCAGGGAAGACGACTCTGCTTCGTGTCCTTGCTGGAGTGGACGAAGCAGACACTGGAGAAGTGCTGGCCGGCCACGGGTTACGGGTGGGGTATTACGCGCAGGAGCATGAAACGTTGGACGCGAATGACAGCGTGCTTGCGGCGATGCAGGCCGCGGCGCCTGATATGCCAGAGATCGAACAGCGTCGAATTCTGGGTTCGTTTCTATTCTCTGGGGATGTAGTCCTACAACAGGTGGCGACGCTATCCGGTGGTGAGAAGACTCGACTCGCCTTGGCGACTCTGGTTGTGTCAAGCGCGAATGTGCTGCTACTTGATGAGCCGACGAACAACCTCGATCCAGCCTCGCGCCAAGAAGTCCTCGGAGCCCTTAGGGGTTTCGAGGGGGCCGTAGTTCTCGTTACCCATGATGAAGGCGCAGTTACCGCCTTAGAGCCCGAACGCGTCCTGCTCCTGCCGGATGGGGTCGAGGACCTGTGGAATGAGTCGTATTTGGATCTCGTGTCGCTTGCTTGATTATTCAAATAAATGAATCTGCCAGATTTGCATTTTTGATCAAGAATCACGTTGCATCATTGTTTTGCCGGTTGATTTGACCGGGGAATCAGGTGGAGGCCAAGTGGAGAATCTCGGGAAGGGCCGCCGAGTTATCGGCGGCGAGCGCAAGAAGTTGCGGACTGAGCTGAAGAGAGAATACGCGGCTGGTCGCAGCATTCGTGATCTCGCTGCAGAAACCGGCCGCTCTTACGGCTTCGTCCACGGCGTCCTCTCGGAGTCGGGGGTCAAACTTCGTGGCCGGGGGGGTCCGACGCGGGGGAAGAAGAAGCGCTGAGCACGAGTTCACCGATCGTCAGGACGTCGAGGGATCGTGACGTCCTGACGATCGTTTTAGCGGACGCCGGGACCCGAAACGCCCAGACACCAGAAGTCTGGGCCAGTTTGACCCGAATTGGCGACGAACTTGACCCGGACGTACGGGTGATCATCCTTCGGGCCGAAGGGCCGGTTTTCAGTTCCGGCCTGAACCTAGATTTTCTGGACGTCAATCAACCCGGCGGCCTGCATTCTCTTCTGGCGCAGGATGATGAACGCCTCGACGCCAGCATCGAAGTTTTTCAGAGAGCTTTCCGGTGGTGGCGTGAAGTGCCCGCCATCACAATCTGCGTCGTTGCCGGGCCGGCCGTAGGAGCCGGGTTCCAACTGGCATTGGCCACGGACCTTCGGGTCATAACCAGAGAGGCGCGTTTCGCCATGCGCGAAATTGCCCTTGGGCTGGTGCCAGACCTGGGCGGTACTGGTCGCCTGTTGGATTTGGTGGGGTACCCACGAGCTCTTGAGATTTGCGCCACCGGCCGCTGGGTCGATGCCGCTGAAGCTACCGCCCTGGGTATCGCAGATCGCCACTGCGAGAGCAGGGACCTAGAGGAAACGCTTGAGAAGTTGGTGGCCTCCCTCCTAGAGCATGATCCCTTGGCCGTATCGGCGGTCAAAAAGCTCCTCAATTCGGTCGTCGCATCAGGTTCTGGTGGTTCATTCGCGGCTGAAAGACAGGCACAATTGTCTCGGCTCCGCAGCTTTGGGAAGGCTTGAGCCCGCCCGATTGTTTATGCGTGGTAGCCCTAGTCAGTTGGAGAATTAGTGTCGATGCACGGGAATTGGATGACCTTTCGGTCCTTCACGCATGACCAATCGGTCAAACAGCGACGAATCACGCGGGCGACGGTGTTGCGCGTGCTGGATTTTGCCAGACCCTATCGGCGGCTAATCGTCGTCTTCCTCATCACATTGATTGTTGATTCTTTGCTGGTAGTAGGTCAACCATTGCTGTTTCGCCGAATCTTCGATGTAGGAATCGCTCACCGTAATGCGGGAGTGGTAACCGTCAGCGCCATTCTGGTCGGGGTAATTGCGGTCGTCAGTGGCCTCTTGGAACTCTTTGGTCGCTGGTACAGCTCGCGAATTGGTGAAGGCCTGATCTTCGACCTGCGCACTGCGGTATTCGCACACGTCCAGCGTCAACCGATTGCGTTCTTCACAAGAACTCAAACCGGGGCCCTGGTGTCAAGGCTGAACAACGACGTGATCGGCGCGCAGCAGGCATTCACCTCAACACTTAGTGGCGTAGTTGGGAACCTGATCAGCCTGATTGTAGTTGTGACGACGATGCTCTTCTTGTCCTGGCAGATCACGTTGTCGGCGTTGGTGCTTGTTCCACTATTTGTTCTACCTGCCCGATTCATGGGTCGACGGATTCAGGCCCTTACTCGCGAGGGAATGGGTTTGAACGCTGAGATGAGCACTCAGATGACGGAGCGATTTAACGTCGCTGGCGCGCTCCTAGTAAAACTGTTCGGACGACCTCATGAGGAGGACGCATCGTTCGGTGCACGCGCAGGGCGAGTGCGCGACATTGGAATTCGGATAGCTGTGACCAACCGCGTGTTCTTCCTTGCTTTGACGCTGGTCGCATCTTTGGCTACCGCGATGGTGTATGGAATTGGCGGGAACCTGGTGGTTTCAGAACAGCTAAGTGCGGGTACGTTACTCGCGTTGGCAGCTCTGTTAAGCCAGCTGTATGGCCCGCTGACAGCTCTGTCCAACGTCCGTGTCGACGTCATGACGGCAATCGTAAGCTTCGAGCGAGTCTTTGAGGTGCTCGATCTGCCGAGTCTTATTGAGGAAAGTCCTAATGCCGTGGCGATACCGCGCGGCGGGCAGGCTATCGCTTTCGATGCCGTGTCTTTCCGTTATCCCAGTGCTGACCAAGTTTCGCTCGCGTCTTTGGAATCAGTCGCCCGTCCTGAATCTGGACCAAATGATGAAGTTCTACGGGGAGTCAGTTTCACCGCTGAACCGGGAGATCTCGTCGCCCTAGTGGGCCCGTCAGGCGCCGGGAAGACCACGATTACTTCGCTGGTTTCGCGTCTCTATGACGTGACCGGCGGTCAAGTTCGTCTCGGAGGGCGCGACATTCGAGAGTTAACTTTGAAGTCAGTACACGAAGTGGTTGGCGTCGTTACTCAGGATTCACATATGTTCCATGACACGATCCGGAACAACTTGCTCTACGCAAGACCCGAGGCTACTGACGTTGAGCTTCGGGCGGCTTGCACTGATGCCCAAATCATGGATCTTGTGGCCTCGTTGCCTGACGGGCTAGACACTGTTGTTGGTGATCGCGGGTATCGGCTCTCAGGCGGGGAGAAGCAACGATTTGCCTTGGCTCGGCTGCTGCTGAAGGCGCCTGACGTGGTGGTCCTAGACGAAGCTACGGCGCACCTTGATAGCGAGTCCGAGGCAGCCGTGCAGCGGGCGCTAGCAATTGCGTTGAAGGGCCGGACTTCGTTGGTCATCGCACACCGACTGTCCACCATCCGCCAAGCGGATAAGATTTTGGTCATCGATGGTGGAGCGATTGTTGAATCAGGTACGCACGAGGAACTGCTCGCGCGCGGTCAACTCTATGCAGACCTATACCGGACGCAATTTAGCGAGGCGGAACAGTTCTGACAGGGGAAGAACCTGACGGAAGTTCTACGGGGTACGAAGGAACCCACCATCTATTTGCAGCAGAGTCCCAGTCAAATACGACGCGGCAGGCGATAAGACAAAAGTTGCCAAACGTGCAAATTCTTCTGGGTCTCCGTAACGGCCTAAAGGAATCGCGACTTCCTTTCGTTTGCGCACGAGATCGGGATTTCCTCTGCTGGCATCGAGTTTCTCAACGCGTTCAGTGGCGAAATTTCCCGGGAGGAGCCCATTTATGCGGATTCCGCGTTCGCCCAACTCGTCGCCTAGGTCCTTCACGAGCATAGCCAAACCAGCACGCAGACCCGTGGAGAGCGAGAGTCCGGCAATCGGGGATCGCGCACTACTTGATAGCACCAGCGCAATCGCACCGCCAGTTCCCGATAATTCGCTGGGATCGCTGCCAATAGCGGAACTAGCTGCCCGGATAACTCGTAGGACGCCAAGGTAGGTCGACTGGAAAGCTTCCTGCCACGCGTCATCGGTTGCGGTTAGAACAGTGCCAGGGGGCGGGCCACCACCACTTATTAGAGCACCGTCCAGCCGTCCAAAAACCGCCACAGCCATCGCGACCAAGCGTTCGGCGACAGCCGGATCCCCAAGATCAGCCGCAAGTCCAAAGGCTACGGAGTTTCCTCCAAGCTCTTGGACGGCAGCATTCACTCGCGTTTCATCGCGCGCCGCAATTAGGACCTTGGCCCCCTCGGCGACCAACGCACGAGCTCCGGCAAAGCCCAATCCTCGAGATCCGCCGGTTACCAGATAGACGCGGTCTGTGAGTCCAAGGTCCATGAGCTCATCCTGCCCTATCGGTCTCGGCGTTGCTCAGGACTGCTTGGGTGATTCGGGCAGTTTTGCTTCCTTCATCGCCAGAAGGACAAAGCCGCCGATCGCTAGGAGAGCAAATAGCACCCATTCGACGGCGTAGGCCAAGTGCGGGCCGGCATCCAGTGCCGGCAGCGGGATCGGAGTAAGGCCCCCGAGGTCTGTTGGTTGGCTGACGGCCAGTTCCAGATAGGCAGCGAAGCCGGGGGTACCGGAAGGGGTCAGAGCTGCCACATCGACGCTGAGTGTTTGGTCATGGGGCGTATCCGCGGGGATGGTGCCCCGAGCTAGTTCAGGGCTCCGTAGATGTCCTGTGAGGCTGACTTCGCCTGCGGGCGGCGGGGCAATTTGAGGGCTGGCTGACGGTCCGCCGCGGGCCGGTGTCCACCCTCGATTGACGACCAAGATTGCCCCGGAATCAAGTTTGAGCTCAGCCAGGACCCAGAAGCCATCAGCCATGTTTAGCGTGCGGCGACGCACGTATGGCCGTTCTACAGGCAGGTAGCGTCCCGAAACTGTCACATTGCGCCATTCCATCGATTTTGGCAGTGCTGCAGCATCACTGGGTTGGACGCGCGCCGAAAGCAGACTCAGGAGGGGGACTGTCGGCGCGCGTTGACTGTCCATCACGGCCGAATTGAAGGCCGCCCGTTGTAGATGCCGGTGCCACTGCCATCTGGAAAGCAGGAGAAAAGCGGGCACGAGAATCAGAACGACAGCCGCCAGTCCAACCCAACGCCGCGTCAGAAGGAACCGATACACGTGTGTGACCCTAACCTGCGAGGACCCCGTACTCTTAGCTAGGCAAAAGGAGGCTAGATGCTTGTCGACGGATTCGGCAGAGTGGGGCGCGACTTGCGAGTCTCGCTCACCGATCGCTGCAATTTACGTTGCAGCTACTGCATGCCGGAGGCTGGTCTCACCTGGCTGCCGCAGCCTGGATTGCTAACTGATGCCGAAGTGGTTCGACTTGTTCGAATCGGCGTTGACTTGGGTATCCATTCGATTCGCTTTACCGGGGGAGAACCACTTCTGAGGCCGGGCTTGGTCGACATCATCAGCCAAACTGCCGCCCTACCAAATCGACCGCACTTAAGCATGACCACAAATGGGATTGGTCTGGCCTTAATGGCCCCCGATTTGAAAGCAGCGGGATTGGATCGGGTCAACGTATCTCTTGACACCCTGTCGCCGGAAACCTTTAAGCAAATCTCCCATCGAGATCGTTTGGCCGATGTGCTGGCAGGCCTTGACGCTGCCGCAGCGGCTGGCCTGCTGCCCGTGAAGGTCAATGCGGTGCTTCTCCGCGGCGTAAATAGCGGCGAAGCCGGAGCGCTGCTGGATTACTGCATCAATCGCGGCTTTGATCTGCGCTTTATTGAGCAAATGCCACTGGATCCGCAACATGGCTGGAAGCGCGACGAGATGGTTACTGCCGACGAGGTTCTTGAGTTGCTGCGAGCTGACCGACGAATCGAGCCTGATCCAAATGAACTCAGAGGTAGCGCGCCCGCGGAATTATTCCTAGTTGACGGTGGTCCGGCCAGAGTTGGGGTCATCGCATCGGTAACCCGTCCCTTCTGTGCGGACTGCGACCGAGTGCGCCTCACCGCAGATGGCGCAATTCGGACTTGCCTCTTCGCGCGCCATGAGACGGAGTTGCGCGACTTCATGCGTGCAGGCGGCGACGATGTCGGTCTAGCTGCCTTGTTCCGGCAGTCAATGCTCGGCAAGAAGCGCGGTCACGACATAGGTGATCCCGAGTTCGCCCAGCCAACTCGACCCATGTCAGCTATCGGCGGGTAATCACTGGGTTCGGTTGTTTCCTTCGCGGAGGGAACGCAAGTCTGGCGACACTGGTCCCGGACCGGGTTCCTCACTTTCACGTCCAGCATTGGCGAATACAACTGCCAAATAGGGCAACACGACAGCTCCGACGATCAAAGCCCAGCGCAGCCAGCCATGCGTGACAATTGCGGCAATAAAGCACCCGGTGCGAATCCCCATGGACCACAAATACCTGCGCGTGCGACCGTCGATATCTTCACTGAGTGGCGGTCGAGCTTCGGTGATTCGGTGGATCACGTCGTCGTCTGGCATCTAGCCTCCCGGTACCAAGGTACTTCCACCTGAAGACGCTGATTCGCGAGGTGGCACGATGGGTCCCAACAGGAAACTATTGGAGGCATTGTGGCCGATCGCACCTACCGCGTGACCGAGATTGTCGGTACCTCATCCGAAGGGGTCGAAGCAGCCATCAGGAACGGGATTCACCGTGCTGGCAAGACACTGCGGCATCTGGATTGGTTCGAGGTAACCCAGATTCGCGGGCAGATTCAAGATGGCGAACTAGAGCACGTACAGGTCGGTATGAAGTTGGGATTTCGTCTAGAGGACGACTAGCTCCTGGCCGCTAGTTCGCCTGGCTGGGGGTACTGAAGTTGAATTCACTGACCGATAGAGCCGGTGTTCGCACGCGTGGGAAGTAATCGCCGAGTTCTCGCGGAAGCGTAAGAGTCGGTTCGGTGGCGTCGGTAATTCGGGCCAATAGGCTTACTGGACTGTCATTGAATCGGAAGTTTCCCACCGAACCCACAACTTCACCGTCGCGTACCTGGTAGGCGCCGTCGCGCGTCAAGCCGGTAAGCAAAAGCTGCTGCGGATCAACGTCCCGGATGTACCACAGACAATTGAGCAAGATTGCGTTTTCGGTTCGGGAAATCAAGTCGGAAAGAGTGCCGTGCCCAGCCGCATCCGACAAGGTGACGTTGTCGATGAAAGGCGTTGTGGCAATACCACCGAGCTTGGCTGTATATCGGGTGGAGAGCAGCGCTTTGAGGTAGCCCTCGGACAACCATTCGGTCCGTTCGAGCGGTAAACCGTTATCGAAGACACTGCTCAGGGGACTGGAAGCTCCGGACACCACGAATGGAGTGCAGCCCAAAGCGGGATCGAATGGATCACTGGCTAGCGTCACCAAACGACTCGTAAGTTGCTCGCCAAGCCGGGTACCTCCGCCAGCGCTAGCGAACACGCTGCTGCCGTCGATCGCATCGCGAGCCCCAGCAGACCAGAGCAGGTTCACAAATAGGTCAGCCGTTGCGCTGGTACTTAGGATTGTTGGGTGCCGACCTGGTTTAAGGGCGATGGTTCGCAACTGCCATTGCAGCTGCTTGAGACATTCGGTTTCGGCCGCAGTCACGTCTATCTCTTGGAAGTTGCGGCCGGCTTGCCCTACCCACGTTGAACGACCGCGGTCATGGCTTTTGGCTGTCATTTCGAACCTTGCTGACGGAATCGCATCCCGCAATCGAGTTCCGGTGGTCGTCGCCAGATAGGTGGTTGCAACGGAGAATTCCGCGTATCCGTAGTAGTCGACTCCCGATGCCGCGCCGCGCCGGAAGATCTCACCGAGCTTCGACGTGATCGCTGCGAACTCGATGGGGTCGGCCTTGACGGGGGCAGCTGACCAATCGACACAGCTGCTAACTGGTGGAAGGTCCATTGCGTCTTCAGCTGGCGCGGAACTTGTGGCAATGGATTGCGCCGCCGACAAGAGCGAATCGAGGTCGGAGCGGCTGTGAACTATGCCAGATTGCGTTCCAAAGCCCAATCCGCCAGATACCGGCTCGATCGCCACAACCGTCGTAGAAGTTGTCGAAGCGGTACCGTTAGTTGTCAAAGTGTTGCCAGCCCAGCGCAAGTTCACGGTGGATTCGACGGTCACGATTGCGACGACGGCGCTGCCGACTCTTGGCCCGTTACCGGCGACGGCCCATTCAAGAATTTGCTGGGGACTGGGTCTGGTCATGAACCGCTCTCCGACCGACTGTTAAGGATGTTGATGCCTGCGAAGCGGGCTGCCGGACAGCCGTGGCTGACGGCCGCAACCTGTCCCGGTTGCCCCTTGCCACAGTTGAGCGCGCCACCTAGCTGATATGTCTGCGGCCCGCCAAGGACTTGCAGGCGATTCCAGAAGTCCAAGGTGTTCGACTGGTAAGCAACATCGCGGACTTGGCCGACTAGCCGGCCCGCACGGATTCGGTGAAAACGCTGCCCCGTGAACTGGAAGTTATAGCGCTGCATATCAATCGACCAGGAGCGATCACCAACGATGTAGATGCCATCTTCGACTCCCGAAATCAGATCGTCGAGGCTTGGACCCACCGGATCTGGGAGTAATGAGACATTGGCCATTCGTTGGATCGGGAAATGCGTTGGGGAGTCGGCGTAGGCGCAGCCATTGGAACGAACGCCGAACTGGTGGGCCATCGCGCGATCTAGCTGATAACCGACCAGCGTTCCATTCTTAACGATGTCCCACTCTTGGGCAGCGACACCTTCGTCATCGAATCCCACTGTGGCCAAGCCGAATCGAACATTGCGGTCGCCGACAATGTTCATCAGTGCAGATCCATATTGCAGCGTCCCGAGTTTGTCGGGGGTTGCGAACGAAGTTCCGGCATAGTTCGCTTCGTAGCCCAAAGCCCGATCTAGCTCCGTTGCATGACCGACAGATTCATGGATCGTTAACCACAGGTTGGTCGGATCGATGACGACGTCGTAGGTGCCGGCCTCAACGCTTGGAGCGCGCATCTTTTCTTGCAGGAGATCAGGAAGCTGTGCTAATTCTTCCTCAAAATCCCAACCGCGCAGGAGATACTCCCAGCCGCGTCCTACGGGCGGTGCCAGGGAACCCATCGAGTCGAACGCTCCGGAATCCTCAACAACGGTGGCGTCGATCTCGGGACCGAGCCGTACCCGCATTTGGGTGGTGCGAGTGCCGGATGAGTCTTCGTAGTGGCTCAGTTCACGGACGGCTCGCACAGAAGCTGTGGCGTGTTGGATCCCTCTGTCGAGCAGGGAGCCGGTCCAATGCAGCAGAAGTTCGGCCTTCTCGTGGGCAGGAATGGCGAAAGGGTCCACTTCGAAGTCCGAAACCCAATCCCCAACATGTACAGGCTCTGCTGCGAGTTCAACTCGGGTGATCGCCAAAGGCGCGGCTTGCCGTGCCAGTTCAACTGCCTGGCGACCTAATCGTGCAGCAGCATCAACAGAGACTTCATCCCCTGCTGCAAAGCCCCAAACTCCGTCGACAAGGACCCGAACGGCCATGCCAGTCGTGCTCTGCTCGCCCTGATCTTCTAGATTCCGGTCCCGTACGCTCAGGTTCTGCTCATGGGATCGCCCGATCCGGACGTCGGCATGCTGGGCCCCGGCGTCGCTTGCAGCCCCGAGTCCGGCTGCGGCGGCGGCGCCCAAGGGCAGGGCTAGGAAGACGGGGTCAATTTCGGGCACCCAGTCAATGTAGTTGGTCAATCGAAGCGGTAGCGTCCGAGGCCGGGTATTGGGAAACGGGAGGTGGTCATGGACCGGGTGGTCTTCGTCACCGGGGGAAATCGCGGGATCGGCGCGGCGATTGCCGAAACATTTGTTGCTGCCGGCGATCACGTCGCGGTCACCACTCGCACCGGCAGCGGTCCTGCCGGAACCCTCGCTATCCCTTGCGACGTTACGGACTCTGCTGCCGTTGATCAGGCATTTGACCGCGTCGAAGCTGAATTCGGCCCTGTCTCGATCTGTGTTGCAAACGCTGGAATCACTCGCGACGGCTTGGCGATGCGCATGTCAGATGAGGACTTCGACGCGGTGATAGACGCTAATCTGGTCGGATCATTTCGAGTTGCGCGACGAGCATCCCGTGGCATGGTTCGGGCCCGTGGTGGACGGATCATCTTCATTTCCAGCGTTGTTGGATTGCTCGGGTCCGCCGGTCAAGTTAACTACGCCGCGTCAAAGGCGGGTCTTGTTGGTCTAGCGCGATCCCTAGCCCGCGAACTCGGGCCTAGAGGGATTACAGCCAATGTCGTGGCGCCCGGTTTTGTCGAAACCGACATGACAGCAACGCTTGACGAGACGCGACGAGCCGAGATCTTAAAGCAAGTTCCACTGGGTCGGTATGCGACCAGCGCCGAAGTGGCTGCGGTTGTTCAATTCCTCGCTTCGCCTGAGGCGGCATATGTCACGGGGGCAGTTATCCCGGTTGACGGCGGTTTAGGAATGGGTCACTGATGGGAGCTGGAATGGGAATCCTGCAAGGTAAACGTCTGCTAATTACAGGCGTGCTGACAGATCAATCGATCGCATACCACGTGGCGAAATTGGCGCAAGAACAAGGCGCTGAGGTGATCCTCACGTCTTTCGGTCGCGCGCTATCGATCACCACGCGCGTGGCAGCACGACTGCCCGTGACTCCAACCATCATCGAGCTCGACGTGACAAATGATTCTCACCTAGCGGCGCTTGCAGCGAATGTCGGCGCCGTGTTCCCGAGTTTGGATGGCGTGCTGCATTCGATTGGCTACGCTCCTGAAGCCGCGTTGGGCGGCAACTTCCTAAATACCGCATGGCCCGATGTAGCGACCGCTATCCAGGTGTCTGCCTATTCATACAAATCCTTGGCCATGTCGGTTGAGTCGTTGTTGGCGCCTGGTGCCTGCGTGATCGGACTTGACTTTGATGCCGCGGTCGCCTGGCCAACCTACGATTGGATGGGGGTCGCGAAGGCGGCGCTCGAATCCACCAACCGTTACTTAGCCAAATACCTTGGGCCACGCGGGATCCGCGTGAATCTCATAGCAGCCGGACCGATCTGGACCACGGCGGCCCGAAGTATTCCCGGGTTCGATGCCTTCGACCCAATGTGGGACGAACGGGCACCGCTGGGCTGGGACCTTTCGGATCCGGATCCGGCAGCGCGAGGTTGTATAGCACTGTTCTCTGATTGGTTTCCCAGCACCACTGGCGAGATCATCCATGTCGATGGTGGCGTGCACGCGGTCGGAGGATGACCCAGCGCACACTGCTAGTCATGCGGCACGCCAAAGCCGCCTGGCCCGATGGTGTGTCCGACCTGAGACGGCCTCTCGCGCCGCGTGGGCGTGCCGATGCGGCTGTGGCGGCTGACTACCTAAGCAATGTTGTTCCTACCTGTCCCCGAGTGCTTGTCTCTCCGGCATTGCGCACCGAGGAGACTTGGTCGATCATTTCGCCCAGGCTTGGCCAGGTTTGGGTGCAGACGATCGAGGAAGGTTTGTATGAAGCAAGTGTGATTGACCTTTTCCAGGCTATTCGGGCTCAGGGTCCTGAATGCGAACAACTGTTGATCATTGGCCACAATCCAGGATGTGCGGAGCTGACTACCGCCCTGCAACTGGACGCGAAGCCCAGATCTTTCCCAACTTCGGCCATTGCCCAATTCACTTTCGATGGTGAGTGGTCGGAACTTGAACAGGCTGAATTGGTGTCCTTCGTGGTCCCCAGAGCGCTAAGAATCCTCGGCGATTGAAGCTTCTTCAACTTCCTCGCGGGTGATCCCGAGAAGAAACAGAATGCTGTCCAGATACGGTTGAGTTACCGAGGTATCAGCAACATCTCGCAGGACTTCTTTGGCATTGAATGCCACTCCCAATCCGGCTAACGCAAGCATGTCGATGTCGTTGGCCCCATCGCCCACTGCGATTGTGCGGCTCAGCGGGATACCTAGTTCATCCGCAAAGGCCTGGAGTACGGCTGCTTTTCCAGCCCGATCAATGACCGGCCCTCGCAATCTGCCGGTAAGACGGCCGTCTGCTACTTCTAGCCCATTGGCGGCAAAGTGAGTGATGCCAAGTTTGGCGGCGATAGGTCCAACGACTTCCAGGAAACCGCCACTTACCAAGCCGACGTGGTAGCCGAGTCGATGTAACGTGCGAACGAGCGTGAGCGCCCCTGCAGTTAGACGGATTTGGGACTGTACGTGGCTCAATATCTCGGCAGGTGCCCCCGACAATAAGGCGACGCGTGCCTCGAGCGCAGTTCGGAAATCCATTTTTCCGGCCATAGCTGCCGCCGTTATTCGTTCCACTTGGGGTCGACAACCAGCCGCGTCGGCAAGCAGTTCGATAACCTCATCCTGAATGAAGGTCGAGTCGACATCCATCACCACAAGTAGTTGTCCGCGACGCCGAAGTCCGGCTCGTTGTACCGCTATATCGATCCGATTGGCACTGGCCGTCAGGGCGAGGGATGTCCGAAGTCGATCAAGTTCAGACCCGCTAACTTCGAGTTCAATTGCGGTCACAGGATGGGACGCCACCCTCGTAATTGAATCGATGTTTCCGTCTTGTTCTGCGATGCAGACGGCAACAGCAGCGAAGGCATGCGGGCGCAGCGGGGCGCCGAGGATGGTCACCAAGAGCCGGCCACGGCGCCGGGGATCATCGACATCGACCCCCGGCGCGATGGAGACCTGCATGCCGAGCTGGTCAGCTACCCGATGGGCAGCCAGAGCCAGATCTCCGGCGATCACGGAAGCCAAGAGCACTCCCAGAATCAGTTGGCCCCTTATGACGACTTGTTCAACGTCGAGAACTTCGGCGCGTTGGGCTTCAATAGCCGTGAACAGCGCCGCCGTCACGCCCGGACGATCCGGGCCAGTAAGGGTGACCAGTAATGTCTCGCGGCTCTGTGTCATTTTGGTTCAACCAATCGAGCGGCACTGACACTGGAACACAGAGCATTGCGTGCGCTGAGCGCCAGTGCTTTTAGGGCAGCCGTTCGGTATCTAGCTTCAGAAGCGGTTAGGGCCGCGCCATCGTCGAGCTGAGCAATGTCAACGATTTGGAGAACTCGGGCCGCTGTGTGGATTAACTTCAGATTGCGCTCACCAAGATCGGCGGGGAACGACTGCGATCTCAGCCACCCGGATTCCAGTATTCTTTCAAAATCGGGGCGCATTCGGGCCAGGTCCAAGGTGTGCAGTTGCGCCGTGGTGTTTGCCAGCGCGTCCGTTAGGTCGGCTTCGGCTTCTCTAGTCGACTGACCGCCAGCAGGCGGGCGGACTCCGGCAGCAGCAAGCATTGGAGCTGCATACGGCAAAGCTGACCATCCAGCGTCGTTTGGCAGGAGTAATAAGTCGCACCCGATGGCGACCGCGGCGGCCTGAGCGGCAACTGCGGCAGCAATAATTTGGGGTTCGGCCGCAATGCCGCTTGGGTCCCCTGGCACAGGTAGCGCAAGTTGAAAACCTCGTACTCCCTTGCGCTGCAGCTCCCGAAGCCCTTGGAGTAGCTCTCGGTCCTCGCCGTCCGAGTCTCGGATTACCCGTGGCGGTGCAACCGCGTCAAGAAGGTCGTCGGCGGCGGCTTGGCCAGCGAGCCATGAGTTACCCCAAGCCACCAGCACAGCGGTACGGAACACGGCGTAAGCGTAGAGGCCAGCCAGTTCGCAGTTCTTCAAGGGATCTAGTTAGGGTCGTTACATGACCAACTCAGCCGTTCTCCGATTCACTGAGGTCGGGGTTGATCGTGGAGCCCGCGCGATTTTGGACGATATTTCGGTGTCCATCCGTGACGGCGAGCGCTGGATCATTCTCGGAGGGAACGGCGCCGGCAAGACCACGTTGCTTCAATTAGCTGCCACTCAAATGCATCCCACTCGCGGCACGGTCGACATCCTCGGGAACAGACTCGGTCGGGTAGATGTGTTTTCGCTGCGTCCGGCGATCGGGCTCGCAAGCTCAGCGCTTGCGGCTCAACTCCCCAATGGCGAACGAGTCCTAGATGTCGTAATGACTGCGGCTTGGGCAGTAACTGGTAGATGGCGCGAAGACTATGAGGCGGCGGATATTGAGCGCGCGCACGCCCTTCTTCGTCAATTTGGAGTAGCTGAGTTCTCAGAGCGCAGATTCGGCACGTTGAGTGAAGGGGAGCGTAAGCGGGTACAGCTTTGTCGGGCTTTGATGAGCGATCCTGAACTTCTGTTGCTGGACGAACCGGCCGCTGGACTGGATCTGGGGGCCCGAGAAGACCTTGTGCGGCGACTTTCGCGATTGGCGGAGGATGCGACTGCACCAGTTACTGTTCTGGTTACGCACCACGTTGAAGAGATCCCACCCGGCTACACGCACGCATTGGCGCTTCGGAATGGGCGAATGGTGGCCGCTGGGGAATTGCCTGCAGTGGTGAACTCCGAGGTTCTCTCCGAATGCTTTGGCTTGCCCTTGCGCGTCGATTGGGCCAACGATCGCTGGTTCGCCACCGCCAGGTAAGCCACTCGAGGGCGCGTCGGACCTATATTGGGTGCATGGTCTGGTGGCTCTTGGCGGCATTCGCCCTTGGCGCGGCAGAGATGGCCGTCAGCGGCTTGGTCCTTGGCATGATCAGCGGCGGTGCGCTCGCTGCGACAGTGGCCGCCCTTCTGCATGGGGGGCTTCTTGTCGAGACCTTGGTCTTTACCTTTGTAAGTTTGGGTCTGTTGGTCTTCGTACGGCCTTTGGCGCGACGACACCTCGCTCGAGGACCTGGATTGGTTAGCGGCACGGCCGGTCTAGTCGGCGCTACGGCAGTGGTCATTTCAGACGTTGATTCGGTCAACGGACGAGTCAAACTCGGCGGGGAGATCTGGTCAGCCCGTTCGTATGACGAAACTGTTCATCCGGCTGGTACCAATGTGCAAGTGCTGAGCATCGATGGCGCGACGGCCATCGTTCTTTAGTTCACGGGAGGAATAACTGTGGGACAACAGATCGTCGCTGCGGTGTCGGTGATCGTCGTGATTCTCGTCGGACTGACCCTGGTCCGCTCGGTGCGGATTGTGCCGCAGGCCAGGGCTGGAATCGTCGAGCGGTTAGGTCGATATCACCGAACGTTGGCCCCCGGACTTTCCCTGTTAGTGCCGGTTGCCGATCGCATGCGGCTGCTGATTGACCTACGGGAGCAAGTGGTTTCGTTTCCGCCGCAGCCAGTGATCACAGAGGATAACCTTGTCGTAAGCATCGACACTGTTATCTATTTCCAGGTCACTGATCCGAAATCAGCAACATATGAGATCGCCAATTACATTCAGGGTGTTGAGCAACTCACCGTTACAACCCTGCGCAACGTTGTGGGCGGAATGGATCTGGAAACAACGCTCACGTCCCGTGACCAGATCAATGGTCAACTCCGTGGCGCCCTAGACGAAACAACCGGACGCTGGGGAATCCGCGTAAACCGAGTGGAGATCAAAGCAATTGATCCACCCGTGAGCATCAAGGATTCCATGGAAAAGCAAATGAGGGCGGAGCGAGATAAGCGGGCTGTGATCCTAACCGCAGAGGGCGAGAAGCAAGCTGCGATTCTTACAGCAGAAGGCGAGAAGCAAGCGGCCGTGTTGAGAGCTGACGGCGAAGCGCAGGCGATGGTTTTGCGCGCCGACGGGGAAGCTAAGGCGATAGCAACGGTCTTCGGTGCCGTGAAGGCTGCCGCTCCTGATGAGCGAGTGATGGCTTACCAGTACTTGCAACAGTTGCCGGCTATTGCGAACGGTCAAGCCTCAAAGATTTGGGTGCTTCCGGCCGAACTCAGCGGGGTCATGGGTGGACTGGCTTCGGCATTTGGTTCACGTGACGATAGTGATGGGACACCCAAGGCTTGAATGTTGGACCAAGTTTCACCCTGTCATCGGCGTGCATTGTTGCATTAGCAGGTGTCGTCGCGGGGACTATAAATGCGGTAGTTGGCTCTGGCACGCTGTTGAGTTACCCGGTGTTATTGGCTGTTGGTTTACCCGCGATCCCGGCCAACGCCACCAACACCGTTGGCTTGTTTTTTGGGTCGGTAAGCGCAACCGCCTCATACCGTTCCTTGCTTGCCGGGCGCTGGCACCGGCTGCGGTGGGGATTGGCGGCTGCCACAATTGGCGGCACTTGTGGGGCTTTGTTGGTCCTCAGCCTGCCGCCAAGGGTGTTTTCTGCGGTGATTCCGTGGCTAATCCTGTTTGCCGCGGGGTTAGTTGCAGTCCAGACCCACTTCACCCGATGGGTCCGCCGCCGGTGGCCTCAAGCACATGAGAACAGCGGCACTTTGGCAGTTGCCACACTGCCTACTGGTATCTATGGCGGCTATTTCGGGGCCGGACAGGGAGTTATCCTGATGGCGCTGTTGGGGTTGACCTACGACTCTGATGTGCAACGAGCAAATGGAGCCAAGAATTTGCTCGCGGCGGCGGCAAATGGAGCGGCGGCCGTGGTATTCGCATTCAGCGGCCGGGTTAACTGGTGGGTTGCCCCGATCCTAGCGGTGGCTGCGGTTGTCGGGGGCCAAGTTGGCGGCCGGACGGCTCGTCGCCTAAGTCCCGCGGTGCTGCGCGGCGTTGTCGTCTTCGTAGGTGTCATTGCAAGTATCTCGCTGCTGGTGAAGGCCTGAATGACCCTGATCCAAATTGACGATCCTGGTGACCCTCGCCTTGACAGATTTCTACGTTTAACTGACATGAAACTGCGAGCTGCGCGCGAACCTGTTGAAGGAATCTTCATAGCTGAGGGCCGATTGGTGATTGATCGTGCGCTTAAGGCCGGGCTTGAACCACTTGCTGCCGTAGCGACATCGAAATGGGCAGTTTCGGCGCAGGCAGAATTGCCTGCGCCGGTCCCGATATATGAATTGGCGGAGTCAGATCTAAGAGAACTAACAGGGTTTCGGGTGCACCGAGGAGCTCTGGTGGCGTTCCGCCGTCCTGCGCAACTCGCCGTCAGCAGCTTGCTCTCCAGCGCGCGGCGCGTGGTGGTCCTTGAGGATCTTGTAGATCACACCAACGTTGGCACTATTGCGCGATCGGCAGCCGGGCTCGGGTTTGATGGCATGATTGTTTCGCCGTCTTGCGCGGATCCCCTTTACCGTAGAAGTGTTAAGACATCGATGGGCGCGGTGTTGTCATTGCCGTGGTCACGGGCCACCGACTGGCCGGGGGACATCGCTGCTGCACGCGAAATCGGATTCAGTGTCGTCGCGCTGTCGCCGACAGGTGATGTCCCTCTCTCGGCTTTGTGTTTTACCCCCAGTGACCGAGTGGCACTTGTGCTTGGCACGGAAGGGGCGGGTCTTTCGTCAGCCGTCCAAACTCTGGCAACACATGTTGTTTCGATACCGATGGATGGCGGAGTCGATTCCCTGAACGTGGCCGTTGCGGCTGGAATCGCTTGTTATGCACTCAGGCAGCAACTAAGCGAAGCGAATTAGGCTCGCAACGCCAAACACAAGGCAGTAGATGGCAAAAGGCGTCAACGTACGAGTGCGAAGGAAGGCGATAAGAAACTTCGCCGCGGCAAACGCGGCCAGAAATGCAGCCAGGCTTCCGGCCAGAATCTGCGGTCGCAGTCCATCTCCTAGGGGGCCGAAAAGATCAGGCACTTTGTAGACGCCGGCGGCGAGGATTACTGGGGTTGCCAAAAGGAAAGCGAAGCGGACTGCCTCTTCGTGGTTTAGGCCACGGAGAAGGCCAGCAATCATCGTGAGGCCGGAACGGCTCAATCCAGCGAAAAGTGCGCCACTCTGGATTAGTCCGATGAGGCCAGAGTCGCGCACTGAAACCGAGGCTGCAACGCGAATGTCTTGATCTGTCCCCGATTCGGTCCTTTCGACGTCGTGGTCAGCGCGCCTTCGGCGGAGTCGCTCTCCAGCAAGCAGCACCAGACCGTTCAGAGTCAAGAACGCTGCGGAGTAGAGGGGTTTGGCAAAGATAGTTCGGAAGGTGTGTTCGAAGAGTAAGCCCAGAAGGCCCGCTGGGATGCTTGCAATGATGATCAGCCAAGCAAGCCTTTCGTACGTTTCTTGGACTCGCCGGTGGCGAACCGAACTTACAAATCCCCGGACGATCCGCACCCAATCACGCCAAAAGATCACGAGTAGCGCAGTGGCTGTCGCCACGTGCAGTCCCACGACCACAGCAAGATAGGGAGATTCCGTCGTCGATTGCGAAGCGGCGAGCTTCGCCCACGACCCACCGAGCCAGGCAGGAAGCAAAACTGAATGGCCCAAACTTGAGATTGGGAACAGCTCCGTCACTCCTTGCAGTAATCCGATAACGATTGCCTGAAGGTAGGTCAAAGTGAAAGTCATGGAATCCTCAGTGATCCTTAGCCAAGGGCCTGATATGCCGCACGGCCCGCGCGAGCCAAGATAGCGGTCACGTATTTCTGGGTTTCAGGGTAGGGCGGAATCCCGTCGTGGCGGCGGACCGCCGATGGGCCGGCGTTGTAGGCGGCGAGCATATTGCTCAGGTGGCTGCCGGAAACTCCCGACGTCTCGTGCAGCAGTTGGCAGTCATATTTAGCCGCCGAGAAGATTGCGTCGGCCGGATCGAACACGTCGATTGTGCCGTCATGATTTGCGTCTACCCCGAATGCCCGCCACGTCGAGGGTATGAATTGGGCGATTCCTTCAGCTCCAGCGGAGCTAACGGCCTTTGGGCGCCACCCGCTTTCTTGCGCGATCTGGGCACCGAGAATTGCGGGAGGAAGTCCTGGGCAGGTGGCCGCTGCAGCGATGACCATTGGCCGGTAGATTGCCGGAATCCGTTCTGCGGTGGAATTGCGATAGGCCAACCACCCCGCCGTGATTCCGCCTCCGGCCAACACGAGCAGTGCAACGACAAGGGCTAGGCGGCGGGTCACACGATCATTGTCCGGCATGAAAGCGTCGAACGTTCGGCCTAGGGGTGGATTAGGGCGTGACCTTGAATCCATACTTTGTGCCGAGCGCGGTCAGCGACAGCGGACCGGGAGGGCCCGGCGTATATCCGAGGCGAACGCGCCAAGCACTGAAGGCCTTCATCGTGATGGGGCCGAATGATCCGTCAACCCCACTTGCAACAAGTAGATGTTCGGCCACAAGGCCACGTTGCACCTGGATGACATCGGTTTTCGCGGTGAATTGCCCATCCGGCAAGCTCGGATCCCGGTTTGCCGCAGCCTGTACCCGGAGCAAAGACACGGCGGGAAGAACCGTGGGCTTGGCCGTAGGAGTGGCGGACGGTGTTGAGGTTGGCGTTGGTGAGGGGGTCGAAGTTGGCGCAGGTGCCGATATCGTCGCCCCCTGCGGGAGCCACCATGAAGAGCGAAGCCCATTGACGTTGTTGGGCCATGCGTATAGCGAACCAACAGTTCGAGGCGTCGTCTGAACCTGGGTGCAAGCCTTGGAGGTGCAAAAATCTAGCAATACAACTGAAGATCGGCCTCCCAGGTCCCCGTGCCCGTCTCGGCTTGCCACCTGGAGTCTGGTGAGCTTGCCAAGTGTCGGCCAACCTGCCTCGATCGCGCTGGCAGGCAGGATTGCGGTCCAAGCGTGGCTGCGTGATCCGGTAAGGCCGTCCCAAGGGTCCGGGGCCGCCGGTAGGTAAGGCTGTCCGCCTGATCGAGTGAAACCGCCGTTGGAGGCGCCGAACATGGCATTGATCGGCGCACCCTTATACGTGAGGATCTGAGCTGCTGTGGCGGCTACTGCCGCGTCGCTGGCGGCGTAGTAGCGACCTTGATCAGCTGCAGGACCGCTGCCAACCGTGCCGCTCGCAATGCCTGTGAATGCTTGACATTGGGTCGTGTCACAAATATCAAATGGTCGTCCTGCTGCCGCCCCATCAACCCCGGACCTGGCTGCATATGTCCGAGCGGCGATGGCCTGAGCCTGTTGGGCTGCTGCGGGGGAGCCTGACCCAATCTCTTGGCCGACCACACCGCGAACGTAGGTATCCATAGGGATGGTCAGGATGACAACTGTGTAGGCCAAAGTTGGGTGTTCGCGCATCACGGTTACTGAGCCGGGCTCGGTCGTGGTGCTTCCATCGATATTTTCGACCCGTACGCCGGTTAGACCACGGACCACCGCGGCGCCAATGGTTTTCGGCAGCGCTGGCAGGAAGGACGTACCGGCCACCAAGGTGGGTCCCAGGGTCGATGTGGTCGTGGTGGTTGTGCCCGCGGCGACAGAAGCCATCTTGATGGTCGCACTGACCCATTTACTGGTTCGAGTGGCCAAACTTGAAAGAGTTAGTCGGCCGTCGGATAGGGCGGTTAGACGCCAGGCGACCGGCCCACTGGGTAAAGTCACGGCGATGCCGGTGAGATTGCCCATCCGCAACCCGGGGGTTGCGGTAACAGTTAGACATCCGCCGGCGGCCTGCAGCCATACGCGGAATGGCACGTCCGCGCGCTTGGTGAGGGAAGTTCCGGGGTAATAGTGGGCCAGAATTGCTGGGGCACCGATCCCAAGCCGGGCTGCTCCAACCGCCCCGATCTGACTCATCCCAATTGCGTGTCCGTAGGCCCGACCGTCAACGATGAACGATCCGGTCGTAGGTCGAGTGAAAACCGCGGCCCCTTTGGCCGTCGGAGCCAACATCGGGGTTAGCACCGCAGCGGTAGCCCAGGCCGGCAGTCCCACCCCCGCTAGGAGGGTGGCGGCTCCCAGAACGGAACCAAACAGGCGGACTCCTCGCCCTCCGGACCGGGCGTGCGCCCCTCGGGAAGTCCCTTGGGTCACATTGCGTACCACGCGTCTCACTGGTTTCACTCTTTGTCTCTCGGCCAGTCGACCCGCCCGCTAAAGCCCAAATGCATGATCCATTGAGTCCAAGTGGGAGAATTTCGGCGATTCGAGGAGTGATTTGACCCACATTCAGACTCAAAGCACGTGGTTGAGCGATGAGGAACTCCGGTTGGCCCGCGAGCGCTTGCCGGTGGTCTATGTCGATGCGGTCCCGGTTCGGGTCGACGAACAGGGACGGATTACGGCTATCGGCCTGCTGCTACGGGCCCGGCCCGATGGCAGTATCAGCCGAGCCGTCGTTTCGGGGCGGGTTTGGTACGGCGAACGGATCCGCAGTGCATTGCTGCGTCACCTCGAGAAAGACCTCGGTCCGCTTGCGCTTCCCAAACTCCCGGTTACGGTGGCGCCGTTCACAATCGTCGAGTACTTCCCGGATCCGACGGTTTCAGGCTTCCATGATCCGAGGCAGCATGCCGTCGGTTTGGCGTACGTCGTCCCGATCGAAGGCGATTGCCGGCCTGCTCACGACGTCCTTGACTTGACCTGGCTAAGCCCAGCCGAAGCTACCAGCCCGGAGGTTCGCGCAGAGATGACCGGGGGTCAGGATCGATTGGTTGTCATGGCCCTGGCCTATACCGGGGAGTCGGTTTGAGCCATGTAATTCAGAACGTTCTGTCATTGCATGGGCTGCCTGTGTACGCCCTTGTATTTCTGTTTGTATTTGTAGAGGACGCCATTTTTGTCGGGTTTGTGGTGCCGGGGGAGACCGCAGCGGTACTTGGGGGGGTAACCGCCAGCCTGCATCACTCCAACTTGCCCGCTATGTTCGCCACGGTCGTGCTCGCGGCGATCATCGGAGACAGCGTCGGATACGAAGTAGGCCGCAAATTTGGCCCGACGCTGCTAAGGGCGCCGATCTTGGCCAAACACATGTCACGCCTGGACGCGGCCCGTGAGTTCCTTGCCCGACGAGGTGGGGCAGCAGTCTTCTTGGGACGCTTTACAGCGTTCTTTCGGGCAGTAATTCCAGCGCTGTGTGGATTATCTGGAATGCGCTATGGGAAGTTCCTGCGTTGGAATGCGATAGGTGGGTTTTGCTGGGGTATTGCATTCGTGCTTGTTGGGTATCTGGCCGGGCATTCCTATGCGAAAGTTGAAAAGACTCTAGGACGCAGTTTTGCGCTAGTGGTTCTGGCGCTTGTAGTGGTGGGATTAATCGTTTGGCGTGTCAGAGAACACCGTCGGGAAGCAGAATCCCCCCCGGTCGAGCCACAAGTTTAAGGCCAGTCATGCGTCGGTTCACTTATCCGCCAACAAAGTAAGGCCGTAAGCAACCGCCCACCGATGCCCTAGCTTGACTCCCACGTTGCCACGGCCAATCAAATGGTGAGGTAGAACGGCTCCAAGTGCGATTAGGAGCTCTTCATCACCGGCCGGTCCACCAACCAGGAGCAATTCGTTTGGATCAGCACCGTTAAGAGCGCGCACGACATTGACACCAAGAATCTCGGCCTTCAGACGCAATCGAAGTACTCGCCATTCCGAGGGCGACAAGCGCCGGTGGAATGGTAGGAGCCCTGCAGGTCCGGCTACGGCCAGGGCCCCAACGAGGTCTGCGGGCGCCGCACTTGTTAAGAAGTCCCTTTGTCCATCTTCACCCACCAAGACATGAGGATTGGCTACCAGACTCGATGGTCCACGTTTAACCCAGTCTGCAGCCCCGTGAGGGATCCCCAGGACTGTTGCAACTGCCAGTGTCAGTAGCTCCCCGCCTCCCGCGCACGATACGGCTCCTATCGTTCCAGCCATCGCATCAACGGTTCCGCCGCCAAGATCTATTACGGTAGTTCCAGATTCGGAGCCGGGGGTGCTCAGGGCGCCGGTCTGCCCTGCTAATGATTCCGACCCCAACAAATGAACGGGGCGCGCAGTCAGATCGCCCACTAATTGGATCGGGTCAACGCTGTCTGGGGCGTTGGTAGACAGCGCGGCCAGGGCCAGACCGACTTCGTTCGGTCGGGCCCACACGCTGGATGCAGCCTCGCGCAGATTGATTCCGAAAAGGTCTGCCACTTCGGCGCTGGATCCTTCGACAGACCAGGCGCTTGCCCGATGTCGACCATCTCGGATCTGAGCTAACGCATCCAGGATTGGAAGCCGAAGCCGCCCGCCATCCAGATCGATCCAATCATTGGACGAAACCGGATGCGTTGGTGAAGCGGTCGCGTTTCGAGCGACCAATATGGCCCGTTGTCCAGCGTTTTGATCGGCAAGTGCACCGGCGATCACTCGATCCGAAATTGCGAAATCGGTTGCGAGGCGGAAGGGGTCGGCAAGGCGTGAGACTACGTGGCCGATAGCCGCCACCTCGATTCCCACAAGATCGGCGGCGAGGGCGGCAGCTGCGTCGATCTCGTCGATGATCGGAATATCCCAGGCGCAGCGATTAGCCAAGAGCACGCCTTCATCTCCGGCGGTTGCAATGCCTTGGATACTCAGACCAGCACCAGCCCATGCGTCCAAGATGGGCAGAATGTCTCGAAAGCCCATACCGCGCCTGGCAATGGCAATGATTGGGGTCGCTGACGCCGGCATTGGTCCGCCCAGATCGATTGGTATGGCCAAGGCAAAACCGGGCCGGCCTGGGGTGGCGCTTCGATTCGACAAGATCTGAAATTGCCCAGTCGGTATTGGGGGATCAGGGATAAGCCGAACACCAGTCTCAACCGGTACTTGTCCAGTAATAACGACAAGGTCTGCGACTAAACCAGAATCGCGCTCAATTCGAGACAGCAACCGAGCTGCATGTTGCCAGGCTCCGGCTGAACCTTTGCGACCTCGAGTTGGGGCCCGATCCCATGCCAATGGAGTCCAGCGCTCGGCTGTTCCTGCTCCGGCCAACACAATTTCGGTAGTCGAGTTGCCGACGTCGATTCCGGCGACGATGCTCATTCAGGCTTGGCCAGTCCACGACGCTGATAGGTGCGACTGGCTTCCCTGACTAATTCCGCCACCAACGGCGCGCCTCTGGAATCCAAACTGTCCGCCAATTCAAACAAGTTTGAGGCGGTCGAGCGGTACGGACGTAGCGCTTCATAGATACCCATTACCTCTTCATCGGGGATGCTCGTTAGCTCCGCTGCGCGCAGGAGATTCTCCGACAGATTCGGATTGCCATGAGCTGCGGCAACGCTGGCCTGATGCCGAAGGGTGTTCGGATGGATCCGGACGTCATCGATCGAAACTTCTCCGCGTCGGACAGTATCAAGCGTCACTTCTGATAAGGGGCGCTCGGAATACCCATATGCGTCAACATTTCGTTCGCTCATACCAGCTCCAAGGTCTCGGGAACATAAACGTTGCTACAACTACGCTCAATGGCCACTAGAGAGATGACTTTGGTGTGGTAACGCGCCTCTATCGCTTCGTCACTGTAGGGATTGCGAGCCGGCTCAGGTGTGCTTCCCTTGGCATGACGGCCCGCATTTGTGCCCAATAGTCGATACAACTCGCGAGTCACCGTCGGAGCGACGCTGTATAACTCGAGGTTAGCTAGCGGAGTCAAGTCGCGTCGATGAATGAGCGCAGTGCCTTTGGCCTGAAGTCCGATTGAGATTCCCGACCCAGACAGCTGTGCTGCAGTCAGTCCCAGGCGGCCCAGATCAATCGTGTCGTTCACCCGCACTATTCGACCTATGCACCCTTCCTCCTCGAGGCCGGCAAGGAGTTCTTCAAGTACGTCGACTACAAGCAGTCCCGATAATGTTTGCCATACTTCTCGTCCGACTGCCGGCGATACCCCGATAACCACATCACGAGGATCAGTACTCAGAGTGGCCGCACCAGTTGATCTAAGGCGATGACTGCTGTGCTGCTGTTGCTCGGCGCGGAGGTCTGCGACGGATCGTTCTTGTCGAATACCATCGATTTCCGCCTGGCGCGCTGGTGTTGGCACGTAACCCGTACCTGGTCCGGCGTAGTCATTGGGGTCCGTTACCAGCGAGAGCACATTCCATTGCTCGTCAAAGATTGCCGCGGTATGCAGATAGTCGCCATGTACGCGCTGCTGCAACATCGTCAGCATTCGCCCCGCCTCTACCTCATATCCGCAGTCGGCTAGCGCGGTCACAACATCGAGCATCGTGATGCCAGAATCACGCACGATACGCGCAGCATTTAGGGGCGTCATGAGATCGGCTGCGGGAATGTCCTTGGAACCGGCCGCATCTATGGCTTGAGCTGCCCACTCGTCGCTGAAGTCACCGAGTCCCAGGTACCGGTAGACATCACGTACCGCCGAGACCGCCCGCTCCCGTAGCGATTCGAGGGCATTCATGTCTGTTGAGCGAAGACCACCATCGACCCCCCAATCCCGCTGCATGGCGAGGAAGTCGTCGATATCCTCCGAATTCCACTGACTCGGGCCGAACATGTTGTCGTAACGCTGGATCGAACCGAAGCCACTGCAGATGTAATCCGACCCCGCAATGAAGATTGGATGCGTTCGAGAGGTCCGGCGGACGTCCGACTCAGACATCAAGGCGTCGTTTCCAGTACAGGCTTCAAGATTGCGAGCCATGACCATTAAGTTCTCGGCCATCAAGGAGCGCACTCCGCCGGGCACTGAACTGGCCACTGACGCAGAATCGATGCCTCCGTTCTGGACACCCTGCGCACCAATCGCACGTGCCAGCGAAACGCACCGCGCTTCAAGGTAGAACATCGAACGCTTCTCAGCCCCGCCCATCAAGGCTTCGGCGCCGCCACCGGAGGTGACCCGCATCTTGATTCCCCGCGATGCGTACGCCGAAGTCAGGAAGGCCTTGGACCATGGAGAATCGTCGCCGTCTACGAAAATCTGCTCGGTCCCGTAAAGCGAGACTGTTTCCGCGTAGGACACAAGTCCGCGCAGTCCCATCCACAATTCCAGGGCTTCTTCCACAGAACATTGAACTAGAACTCCGGCGGATCCAACTGCCGCGCCGATACTGACAGCGATCGCGTTGGAGGGGGCATCTCCGAGAACCGGTACGGTCGTCTCAATCTCGCGAAACCCAAACGCCGCTGCCGTTGCAGCATCTGCACTTAGCAAAAGCGGGTCATCGCTGCGATTAGTGACGTGGGCCTGATTGCTTGGTGTCCGGCGGGCTCGCATTTTCGTCATAGCGATGACCAATTCGGCCGGACGTAGCAATGTGATGATCTCAGCCAACTTGGCCGGGGTCATGCCCGCTACAAGCCTAACAATCTCGCTGCGGGAAACATTTGGATCAATGAACATTCTCGCCGCGACAAGATTGTCAAGGGCCATTGCCTCAATGGCAACATCTAGATCGATTCCGTGGGCCGCAATAAAGGAGTCAATTGCATCGAACTCGGAAGCTGGTCGCGAGTCCAGCTCCGTGACTTGCCCCTCAGAAATGACTAGCGAAGGAATCGGGTCGTGGGGTGAGGCAAAGGCCACCAGACCTAAATCGACATCAGGGACTGCAAAGCCGTCAAGATTAACTCTCTGCTCATCCATGAATCGGATGCGACCGATTGTCATGACGCGGATTCCTTCAGATAGACATCTAAACCGGCTTCAGCGGCAGCAAGATCTTGAGCGGCAGTGCCGCCGCTAACTCCGATGCCGCCGATTACGCGATTACCATCCCATAGCGGCAGACCACCAGCAAAGCAGATGTATCGGCCACCAGCGGCCGCCGAAAGTCCAGCCAATTCGGCCCCCGGCGACGCAAGTTCAGTGAGTTCATGGGTCCCGGCGCGATGGGCCGTGGCTGTATAGGCCTTGTCTACGGCCAAGGTAGGGCCCGCGATTTCGGCGCCATCCATCCTCGAGAAGGCGACTAGATTGCCGCCTGCATCAACCACAGCTGCGGAGACCAACGCCTGATTTGCCGCAGCGCTGGAAGTTGCTTCCCGAACCATTCGGCTCGCGAGTTCCAGATCTATTTCCCAGCGATTAACTCGTGGCATTAGCGGACTCCTTCAAGATAGGCGGCGGCTTGCCTTCGTAGCCGTTCGTGAACTCCGCCCATGGGCGCAACCCCGTGCAACAGGTGTTTGGGGAACTTCGCCACCATCGTGTAGACGACATCAACCACGTTCGCAACGGGGGAGAGCACCGCTTGAGCAACTAGCTGGTAGCTGTCGAGCGTCGATAATCCAGTCAGTTCCGAAACCCAGTAGATCAACTGTTGTTGTGAGATTCGGAAGGCGTCTTCCAGCGGCTTGGTCGATCCGGTCGTCATGATGAAATCGTCGGATTCCAATTTTGGCCAAGGCGTTGCGACTGCTTTGATGAGGTCGACGATCACTACCGAATCCATCGCCGTCTCAACGGCAACGCCGCAGGTTTCTCCTTCCCCCTGACGCGCATGACCGTCGCCAAAACTGAACATTGCACCTTCGACATTCACTCCGAGATAACAGGTCGTGCCAGCCCGCATCTCAGGGGTGTCCATGTTTCCACCCCAATCCCCTGGGGCCAGAGATGAGCGAACCTCACCTAGGGCGGGCGCGACACCAACAGTTCCGTGCATCGGATCAAGCGGAAGCTCGGCGGTGTAATGAGTGTCCCGGGCCGAATAGTGGACCAAGCGGGCCGCCAAATCCAATTCGTAACGCCACGTGCGTTCTGCTAAAGCCGGATGCAGCAGGGCAGTTGTCGGGGTGGCAGTCAGGGCACCGAACAAGGGAACAGTGCTGCTTACACCCCAGGCATACCTAGGTTCAATGCTGACGAAGTGCACGGCCAGTGTGTCTCCAGGCTCGGCGCCTTCGATGTAGAACGGGCCAGTTTGGGGATTCAGTTGGCGCGGGTCACATACCTGACTCGCAAGGTCCGACTCTTGTCGAACTCGTCCCACGAAACAGTCGTGAGTCCAAGTGCGCAACAGGCTGCCAGGACGAAGGGATGCAACAGGGGCGGCGCCGCCAAACGTGAAGGTTAGTCCGGCCGGATCTGCATCAGCATCATGGTCAAAATCGACAATTTGAGCCTGGTTCACGGATATCTCCATCGGGTCGATCAGAGCCTAGCGGGAAATGAAACGGCGGGGTGCGAGGACTAGTGCCCTCACACCCCGCCGCCTACTGACAGTTCAGCGCTCGTGCGCTTCTTCAAGCACAGTACGTCCAATTGCCTTGTAGACCTCTGGCTGAGCAGAACGCAGCCACAGGGCGATCACCAGTCCGAAGATAAATGTCGCCAATGCAATGAACGGGATGAGCTTGTAGAACAAAGACCCTGATGCCGCTCCACCGGCGAATGCCAGGTTCGAGAACAACAGGTAGACCACGTAGAGCATTCCAAGACCGCCTAGGGCCGGAATGATTGCGGTGGTCCAGATGTCACCGTGGTGAACCTTCTTCACATGGAAGTACCAGATTACTGACACCGAGGTCACCGACTGCACGATGAGGATCGCCATCGTGCCCAGAAGTGCCAACAGACCGTACTCGTAGATATAGCCACCCTGCAGAACATCGCTGCCATGTGGCGTTAAGACGTAAAAGCCGATTGTGAGCAGCAAGGTGATAACGCTCTGAACACCGGATGCGATGTGCGGCGACTTGTGCTTTCCGTGCGTGGCGCCGAGGTTGTTGTGCAACGCAGGGACCTCGCGGCCGATCGCGTACATGTACCGAGCGGCGGCATTATGGAAAGCCAATGCACAAGCAAATGATCCAGAGACGATAAGGAATACGTAGATGTACGTGACCCAGTGACCACCCAAGTTGGCCTGAGCTAGGTCGGTGAACATTCCGATCGAGTTGTTCGCTGCCTGGTCGATCGCGTGCTTGCTGCCATTGCCAGCGATGACCATCCATGAGACGAAGGTGTAGAACAGGCCCAAACCGATAACAGCGATTAGCGTCGCACGAGGAACGATGTGCTTGGGGTTGCGCGATTCCTCCCCGTAAACAGCTGTGGTCTCGAAGCCAATCCAAGACCAGAATGCGAAGAACAGCCCGATGGCTGCGGCGCCGGCCACAAGTGGTGCGCCACCCATCTGGACTCCAAGACCGCCACCGGTTGGCAACGACTTAAATGCGTTTGCTGGGTTGATTGAAGAGAGCATCAGTCCATCAGGACCGCCGCCCTTGAAGAGCACCGAGAAAGCCAGTGCAGTCAGCAGGATTACTTCGCAGACCAAGAAGAATCCGAGGACGGCCGCTGCGATGCTGATGTCGTAGTAGCCAAAGACTGCCACGATCGCAATACCGACCACTGCAATAAGCAGCCAACTCACGTTCAGGTTGAACCACGTGATCAGTGCGTCATTCGCGAAGTACGCGAAGATGCCGATCAGTGATCCTTCAAAGACGATGTAGGCCATTGTGGCCAGTAGGCCAGTGGCCATTCCCCAGATCTGGCCGAGGCCCTGGCTGACGAAGCCGTAGAAGGCGCCAGCTGTTGTCACGTGCCTGGCCATGGCGACGAAGCCGATTGTGAACAACGTCAGCACGATAGTGGCGAGCGCGTAACCCGCAGGCGCGAAAACCCCATTGCCGTAGGCGACGGCAATGGGGACGTTGCCGGTCATGGCGGTGATAGGAGCGGCATTTGCCAGCGACATGAAGAGCACGCCAGCTAGCCCGATCGCTCCGACCTTGAGCTTGTTCGCGCTTTCTGCCCGGGGGACCGGGGCGTTCTCAAATTGCTCCGTATTGATGCCTGACACGGGACCTCGCTTCATCTCTAGCGGATAGGACACAGCCAAGCGATCTTCGGCTTGATCGGTGTTGAGGCATGTTCCCAGTGCCAGCCAACCGAATCAAGTACCTCGGGCAACCGAAAGGATTGGGTTTCTTGTCATGGTTGCCGCCCCGGATTGAGTTCAACCTATTGAAAACGGATATATCGGACAGGCTGCCGTACAGAATCCCTAGGGAACCCGAACTGGGGGAACTTTTGACAACCAATTGCGTACCAAAGCCTTCCAATCGGTCTGGTGCTTTGGTATGGTGAAATTGTCCAGCCCAGCGGAGGTGCCGAGTGAGTCACGATTACGGATTCTTCTCGTTCGAGTCCAAGGACGAGGTGCTGGCCAAGTCCAAGGAATTCTGGAACCCAGGCAAGACACAGTTCTGGATTGACGAGGGCGTGCCGCTAGTGATCGACAGGCGCGAGGGCTACTTCATCTATGACATGTCCGGCAAGCGCCTGATCGATACCCACCTCAATGGCGGCACCTACAATCTCGGGCATCGGAATCCTGAAGTTGTTTCGGCTATCGAGTCCGCGATGACCCATTTTGACATTGGAAACCACCATTTTCCTTCCCTAGCGCGCACCGCTTTGGCCGAGGCCTTAATTGCTGGTGCACCCCCCGGGCTGACCAAGGTGGTCTACGGCTCAGGCGGTGGTGAAGCTATCGACATTGCGCTCAAGACAGCCAGACATGCCACCCAGAAGCGCAAAATCGTTTCGATTGTTAAGGCCTACCATGGCCACACTGGACTGGCAGTCGCTACCGGGGACGATCGTTTTTCTAAGCTATTCCTATCCGAGCAGCCGGATGACTTCCCACATGTGCCGTTCAATGACCTCGCGGCCATGGAAGAGGCCCTTGTGGGCCGCGATGTAGCAGCGGTGATCATGGAGACGATCCCAGCGACCTACGGCTTCCCTCTTCCGAACCCCGGATATCTAGAGGCGGTCAAGGCCATGTGTGAACGTTATGACGCGCTGTACATCGCCGACGAAGTCCAGACCGGACTTATGCGTACTGGCGAGTTGTGGGGGATCAGCAAGCACGGAATATCGCCCGACATCATGGTCACCGGTAAGGGGATTTCCGGAGGCATGTACCCGATCTCGGCCGTGCTCGTGAATGAAAAGGCAGCGGGCTGGCTCACTGAGGACGGTTTTGGGCACATCTCTACCTTCGGTGGCGCAGAAGTGGGTTGCATCGCCGCGTTGAAGAGCCTTGAGATTTGCAGTCGTCCTGAGACTCGTTCGATGGTGCACTACATCAGCGATTTGATCGGTCGCGGAATGCGCTCAATTCAAGATCTCTACCCCGATTGGTTCGTGGGAATCCGCCAGAACGGCGTAATCCTTGGCTTGGAATTCGCCGACCCGCAGGGTGCCAAGTTCGTGATGCGGCGCCTTTACGAGCATGGGGTTTGGGCGATCTTCTCAACACTTGACCCGCGCGTGTTGCAATTCAAGCCCGGGCTGTTACTTACTCCTGAGCTGTGCGAGGAGTTGCTAGATCGCGCCCAAGTCGCCATCGGGCTAGCCAGAGACGATGTCGCGCGCGCTGGAAGGAAGGCCAGCTGATGCCTGAACTGCTTGTTGAATCGGCCGGTGTTCCTAGGGCCCGGGCCATGGTGGCGCGCGCAGAATGGGCGGCGCGCACTTTTGCCACGTATGACAAACCGTCGGTAGACCGCATTGTGCGGGCCGCAGCCAAAGCCCTCGCAGATCACGCTGCTGAGTTCGCTAAGGCCGCCGTTGCCGAAACCGGGTTCGGCGTGGCCGATCACAAGGCGCTTAAGAACCTGGCCTGTTCAACCGGCTTGGTCGATCATTACCGGGACCACGACTATGTGACTCCGCGAATAGATGTCGACGCCAAGATTGTGGAAGTCCCGCGTCCTGCCGGTGTGATCTTCGCGTTAACCCCCTCGACGAATCCGGTCGCCACTACATCGTTCAAGATCCTGCTTGCCCTCATGACCCGTAGCGCAGTGATCGTGAGTCCGCATCCATTGGCTAAGGACGTTTGCTCTGCTGCCGCCAAGGTGATGGCCGAGGCGGCCTTAGCTGCCGGCGCCCCTGACGGTGTCATCCAATGGGTTGCCGAACCTTCGATCCCACTCATCAACGCTTTGATGACAGATGAGCGAGTGGATGTGATCGTTGCCACTGGCGGAAGCGCAGTAGTTCGGTCCGCATATCGAAGTGGAAATCCGGCAATCGGAGTTGGGCCAGGGAATGTGCCTGTCCTTGTGGATCGAACGGCAGATATCCCAGCCGCAGCAGCACGCATCATTGAAAGTAAGAGTTTCGACAACTCGATTCTTTGCACGAACGAGAGCGTTGTAATTGTTGAATCAGCGGTTGCGGACAAGTTCGTTTCGGCCATGGTGCACGAGGGAGGTTTCCTACTCAACCCTGAGGACCGCGATCGAATCCGCGAACTGGTGTTCCCCGACGGGCATTTCGATATCCGATTCGTTGGCAAGGATGCAACTTGGATCGCGGCAGAGGCCGGGATCAGAGTCCCTGCGAACACGAAGGTCCTTATCGCGCCATTCGACCTAGCCGTACCCGAAGAACCGCTGGCCCATGAAAAACTGTGTCCAGTACTTGGTTTGATCAAAGTTCCTACGGCGGCCCGCGGCATCGAGGTTGCGCGAGCGGTGCTGCGGATCACTGGTGCAGGCCATTCTGCGGCCATCCACTCACGAGATGCTCAAACCGTGCTGGCATTTGGCGCGGGCGTGCCCGTCTACCGAGTTTCGGTAAACGTCGGGAACAGCTTGGGGAGCTCGGGCATCCATACGAACCTGGCTCCATCCATGACCATCGGAACCGGCTACGCCGGGCGATCATCCGTAGGCGAGAACCTTCAGCCATCACATTTGATTCACTGGACAAGACTGGCCTACAACGCCGATGTGCGCGAAGTTCTCCCAGATTTCACGGGGCTATCACCATGGACTGCCGCAACGGGCAGCGTGCCGCCTTATCCGCAGGCGTCTAACTTGAGTACCGCAAATGTCGCACCACCGCGCGCCCAGGACGACGCCACTGAACTCCGCGAGGAGATTCGCCGGCTGATCGTCGAAGAGCTTCATCAGATAATCAAGGGCTGAATCGTGGCTGAACTGCGTTCCTTCATTTTCATCGATCAACTGCAGCCGCAGACGATGTGTTACCTCGGGACGTGGATCCGAGGGGCATTACCCAGATCGAACATGGCCGCCCAGATTATTGAGGTTGCACCCGGGCTTGATATTGAACCCTTGACCGATGTGGCACTTAAGCACGCTGAAGTGCAGGCGGGGATCTTGGTCGTGGAACGCCAGTTTGGGTATCTCGAGCTTCATGGGCCCACTGCTCAGGTGCGGGCGGCCGGAGCAGCTGCACTTGAGGCTTTAGGCGCCAATGAGACCGACGCATTGAAGCCTGAGATTCTAGCTTCGCGCATCATCACGATGATTGATTCGCAGCATGCCTTCCTAATCAACCGGAACAAGGTTGGTTCGATGGCACTGCCAGGCGAATCCCTATTCGTTCTGGAAATGCAACCTGCGTCCTACGCCATTCTTGCCACGAACGAGGCTGAGAAGGCCGCACGAATCAAGGTTGTCGACTATCGGATGATCGGTGCAACGGGCCGGGTGTACTTGACCGGCAAAGAGGCTGACGTCAGGCAAGCCGCGGAAGCGGCCGAAGTTGCCCTTCGGAACGCGCGATGAGTGGTGATTGGACGGGCAGTTCAGCCGACTTGCGGGCTTTGGTCCGTGAGGTACTTCGTGACGCCGTACCGAAGAATGACGCGCAAGAGGTTCCGGCTACCGCACCTGCCCAAGTAACCGCTCCCGCAGTGGTGGAGCCGATCTCGATCCGTTCCGATGCGGACCTTGCAGCGTTCGTTCAACGGGTGCTGGATGCCGCGGCGGATCCAGGGACAGCTGCTGCTCTGCGCTCAGGCCGGGTTAAGTTTGTGCTTGCCGGCGCCGCTAGTCCGATGGAAGTGTCGACTCCGCGGGCTGCTGGATATCGAGTGGAGCGCGGTGCGGTAACCGAACGCCACGTGCGCGAGGCTGCCGAAGTCGGGACCACGTTGATTCTTGGCAGTCGGGCCGTGTTGACTCCTTTAGCAAAGGATCGTGCGCGTACTGCCGGAATCACGATTGAGAAGGAGAACTGATGCTTCGCGCGAGAGTCGTAGGCAATGTATGGGCGTCTAAGCGCCTACCCGAAGTTCCTAACGGCGCATTCCTGGAAGTTGTAATTGAAGAAGGCGGCGCTCATCTGGTCGCCTTCGACGTCTTAGGCAGCGGGATTGGTGAAAGGGTCTTGGTAACAACTGGCTCCGTCGCCGCAGCTTGGTTCCCGGGCAACCCGCCGCCGATTGATGCGCTAATTATTGGCTCTATCGACGAAGTAGCGAACTGACCGATACGCGGCGGTTCCGCGACCCAAACTCCGTGACAACAGGTCACGGTGATCGACAAGGAGAAGACATGTCGAACAATGCAATTGGATTGATCGAGACCAAGGGCTATGTTGCGGCACTTGCTGCGGCTGACGCGATGGTTAAGGCCGCCAACGTCACTATCGTTGGTCGCGACGAGGTTGGCGATGGCCTTGTAGCCATCACGATCGTTGGCGATGTTGGCGCAGTCAAGGCTGCCACTGAGGCTGGGGCCGAGACGGCTGGCTCGGTGGGCGAATTGGTATCCGTGCACGTGATCCCGCGTCCGCACCCTGAGCTTGCCAAGCACTTCAACGTATCCGGCGAAACCTCGTGAGCACGGTCCCGCCACCAGCGGGACCGGAGCTGCGCGTTTACCTGTTGGTATCAGATCTGCAGCGACAATTCGCTGCGTATCTGTCTACTCCGACGCGAGCTCGTGGCTATCCGCCGTTCGAGGGCCAGCATTCCCTCATCGTCGAAGTAGCCCCTGGGCTCGCTATCGAGCGGGTGATCGATTTGGCGCTGAAGTCCGTTCCGGGTATCGAGCCGGGGATCCTCTTCGTCGAACGGCAGTTCGGGGTGCTCGAATTGCATGGCACCGAACTTTCGGATGTCCTGGCAGCTGGGGACGCCATCCTTGCTGGTTTGGCTGCCGAAGCTACGGATCAATTGCGGCCGCGCGTTCTGTACAGCGACGTGATTGAGAACATTACTGACCAGCACGCAGTAATTATCAATCGCAATCGTCAAGCATCTATGGTCTTGCCTGGCGACACCTTGTTGGTTTACGAAGTGACACCCGCACTCTTCGCAGCCGTGGCAGCAAATGCGGCCGAGAAGGTTGCACCAGAGAACACTTTGGTCGACGTGCAGATGATTGGTGCGGCTGGACGGGTCTACATCAGCGGTACCACAGCGCAAGTGGAATTGGCTCGCGCCGAAATCACTCGCGTGCTCGAGGGGATAGCCGGCAGAGATCACTGAATAGGGGTCATGACGTGGTAATCAAGGTAGATGTCGGCGACGATCGGCTCGAGGCGTTCGCGCGGGCAGCTCTAACTCAATATGGCATCGGCCCCGATGCCACCCTGTCACTCCTAAATATCTCCGAGAACGCCACTTACCAGGTGGACGATCCTGCAAGTGGTAAGAGAACCGTCCTTCGGATCCACCGTCCCGGCTATCACTCGCGCGCTGCAATCGAGAGTGAATTGACATGGTTGAACACTCTGCGCGATAGCCAAGTGGTGCGTACCCCGGCCGTTCTGCCCGCGACCTCCGGCGACGGTGTGGTTCTAGCCGCAATCGCCGGAGGGGAAACTCGCCAAGCTGTGATGTTCGACTGGTGTCCTGGGATCGAACCTCCCGAAGATCGACTGGTCGAGGATTTTCACCAGTTGGGCCAGATCACAGCACGGCTGCATGAGCAGGCCAAACACTGGCGGCGACCTGCGAATTTCACCAGATTCACTTGGGATTTCGAAACTTCCTTGGGTGAGCATGGGCATTGGGGGAGTTGGCGAGACGGAATGGGTGTGGGCCTGGAAGAGGCTGAGGTTCTCGGACGAGCCGCGAGCCTTATGGACCGCCGTTTGCAGGCTTTCGGCGCCGGGCCTGACAAGTTTGGATTAATCCACGCAGATCTGAGATTGGCCAACCTCCTATTAGACGGCGATGACATCTACGTCATCGATTTCGATGACTGTGGATTCGGTTGGTTCCTGTACGACCTCGGCTCCGCCGTCTCCTTTATCGAGCACTATCCGCAAATCCCCGAAATGGTGGCTTCGTGGTCTGAGGGCTACCGAACCGTCGCTCCGCTCAGCGCGGCGGATGAGCGGGAATTGCAGACATTCATAATGTTTCGGCGACTACTTCTGGTGTCGTGGATTGGCACTCACTCGGGAACGGATATTGCCGTAGCACTGGGCGAGGAGTACTCCGCCACAAGCTGCGTGTTAGCTGAACGGTACCTTTCAGAATTCTCGTGACTCGGGGCGTCTGACCCCGACCGCTTCGGAGGCATTGATGAACGCATTCTTGACTGGGTATTCGGTAATCGTGACCGGTGGCACCAAAGGGATCGGGAAGGGCATCGCCCGCAGTTTTGTAGAAGCCGGAGCCAATGTCCTGATCACAGGTCGCGATGAACTCAGCGCGAAGAGTGCTGTTGCGGACCTGATCGCAATTGGCCCTGGGTCAGCCTCCTACACGCTAGGCGATGTAGCGAAACGGGCAGATATGCAAGCAATGGTGAAAGTGGCCCTGGAACGCAACGGCCGCATCGATGTGCTCTGCGCCAATGCTGGCATCTTCCCCGATTCTCGGCTCGATGTAATGTCCGAGGACGACTGGGACTTGGTCTTCGATACAAACGTCAAGGGAAACTTCCTAGCTCTTCAATCGTGTCTGGCTGCCCTTACCGATTCGGGTCGAGGACGGGTTATCCTGACTTCGTCAATTACCGGTCCAATCACCGGGTTCCCCGGCTGGTCGCACTATGGGGCCAGCAAAGCGGCACAACTGGGCTTCATGCGAACGGCGGCCATTGAACTGGCTAGCCGAGCAATCACGGTTAACGCTGTCTTGCCAGGCAACATCGCAACTGAAGGCCTTGCCGATCTTGGCCCGGAATACCGCCGGTCGATGGAGGCAGCAATACCCGTTGGCCGATTGGGTGAGGTGGCCGATATCGGTGCAGCTGCTGTCTTCTTTGCGAGCCCGCAAGCGGCTTTTATCACCGGGCAGGCCCTTGCCGTAGACGGCGGCCAAACTCTGCCCGAATCATTGGCTGCTTTGGATAGTCAATGAGCATGAGTGACCTGCCCAGCGCAATCGGCCCTACCGCTGAAGAAACGCGGTTGAAATTGGTCGAATTGATCGCAAATGGTTCGCTTAGTGCTGGTCAGCGACTTGGGTCGGAACGTGCTTTGGCGGCGACCCTTGGGGTAAGCCGATCCACCTTGCGTCAGGCGCTGGCAGTCCTGGAAGACTCAGATGCAGTCCGCCGCATTCCAGGCCGCGGTGGTGGCACTTTCGTTTCTGCCCAAAAGATCGAACGTGACCTCTCGCGCATTGTGGGCGTTCCGGCATACCTAAGAGACCAGGGGATTACCGCGGGCAGCCGCGTCATCAGTGCGGCCGTTCTAGCCGCTGATGATGAAACCGCTGCCGCGCTGGGCTTAGCATCTGACGCACTCGTCTACGACATCGTCCGCATCCGTCTTGCAGATGGGGCGCCAATATCACTCGAACGCGCTCGTTTCCCGGCCGATCGGTTCCCCGGACTGCTTGAACTTCCGTTAGGCGGATCTGTATATGAACTGCTTGAGCAGGAGTACTCGGTAACACCCCATGAAGCCTTGGAGCGCATCGAAGTGGTGCCAGCTGGCGCCGATGAGGGAAGCATTCTTGGCGTTCCTGCCGGAGCCCCTTTGCTTTCGGTAACTCGGACGACTGAAGACGCAGCCGGGGCAAGAATTGAGTTCTCACATGATCTGTTTCGAGCAGATCGCACGCGAATCGTAGTTCGCACCCCCGGACGAGCAGGGGTAACTGGATCAGCGCGTACGCGGGGAAACATAATCGAATTGCGCGCCAGTTCGCGTTAGGTTTCTAGAGATCGCAATCGCGGCGTAGCAGTCCATTTGCATCCAACCGGATCGGCATCGAACCTGGCGCAAGCAGCGGTTCATCGTCGCAGAAGTTGAGAACCAAATCGCATTCGACGGGGCGCAGAGGCAATTCGAAGGCGAGTACTTCGGCACCGCTATGGCGTGCCAGTTCGCCAATCTCAGTGACTAGCTCTTCGTCACTTGCGCCTACGATCAGAATTCGTGACCAGGCTAGGGATTTACCGGCTTCGGCCAAGGCTTCGCGGATTTGCTGAAGTAACTCACGACTTCGATTTCGCCTCGCCGCAGCTGCGGCTTCGATCACTGGAGTACTAACAATGGCGCGGGCTTGCCAACTTAATGCCGCTGCCAGTCCCGGACTCTTCGGGAAGAGATCGAGCAAGGGCAGAATTTCGGCCGCTGGGACCCGTAGGGCTGCACAAAGCCGACCTATTTCCCACTCTGCTGCCTCGCGGGTAGCGCTCAAGACCGCGGCAGCCATGCCGAGCATTTCTGCGATTTCAGGGGAACCCACCGGCGCAGGCGACGTTTGTCCTTCGCCGAGCAGAGCCATGGCCCGCCTTGTGCATTCTCGGGTACTTCCCCCGATTGCCGTAAAGCTTGCGTCGCCAGATTGAGCTGCGACGAAGATGTCAACACCGGGCTTCAGCCCGCGATTGACCAGGGCAGCGGTAACTTGGGAACTGGTTGCGCCCACGTACGGGGAGTTGGAAACCAAAATCAGTTCACCGATTTGCGCCTGTTCGACGGCCAATGCAGCGGCACCTTGAAAGCCGGAATAGTCCGGCACCCCACGGCTGCTTATGGCTGTTTCGACATCAATATGCCGAATCCGCTGAACCCTGAGGTCAATCACGCGCCCGGATTGTTCAGTCGTCGCGCGCGGTTGATCTCGCGTGGAGCTGCTCAAGGGTCCTCCTAGTCATCGCTGACTTGAGTATCCCTAGACAGCAACGGACCGCGACTTCATGAGCAGGCTGGGCTAGACCAAACGGGTGAACACAACTACATACTAGGGGTTCCAATCACTGTATGCACATTATTGATTACATACAGCAACGAAACTAAATGCCGCGCGCCGTTCTCGTCGCCGCAACAAGGGCAGGCAAGATCTGGTGCAGATCACCGACGATGGCGTAGTCGGCTACGGCCATGATTGGTGAATCCGGGTCGGTATTTATAGCGACGATTGTTTTGCTGTTTCGACAGCCGGCCAGGTGTTGGGTCGCACCACTGATTCCGCAGGCGATATACAGATCTGGAGCCACCTTGGTTCCGGTTTGGCCCACCTGTTCGGCGTGCGGACGCCAGCCCGCACTAGTGACCACCCTGGAACAGCCAACGGTGCCCGCCAGCAGGTGGGCAAGCTCCTCGAGTGGCCCGAAGCCCTCCGCCCCAACGCCTCGTCCGCCGCTGACGATGACTTTTGCGTCCGCAAGGGACGTGCCGCCCTCTGATTCGGCGATTCTTGACCGGACTTGGCCCGCCAAGTCGGTATCGGTGAAGTTTGGGAAAAACTCGGTGACCAAGGCCGTCTGATTCATGGCGGCAGCTGGTGGTGCTAGGTGGCTGACAACGCTGCATATGGCAGGGGAGCCGTGTAATTCGGCCGATTCCATCAAGTTCCCCGCCCAGCGTGCCCGCACCACATGTGTCGGACTGCCCAGCGAGAGACTGGTGCATTCGGTAGCGACTGGTAGGCCAAGGATTGCTCCTAGGTGCGCGAGGATTTCGTTGCCCCGCTGACTGCCGATGGCAATGACCGCTGTTGGAGCCAACGTACTCACAAGTTCGGCGGCAGCTCGACCGCAGGCGGCGGCAGAGTAGTCGTTTAGATCGGGAGCCGTCGCAAGGTAAACGTCGGTGAAACCGAATCTACCCAAGGTGTCGGCAACTTCGCGCCCGGAGGCGCCCACCACTAACCCGACCAGCGGTGCTGAGGGATCGACCGAATTTGCAAACGTAATTGCCTGTAACGACAATTCGTCCAAGACTCCACGATCCTGATCAACTATTACTAGCAACATATTCAGATCACCCCGATCGAACGAAAGACATCAACAAGTGCGCTGATGCCTTCGGGGCCAGATCCAAGGATCTTCGTTTGCTTCCCCACGGACTCGGGCACGCTGACTGACTGCTTTGCTAACAACGAGAGCGGCCGAGTTGGGGTCGAACGGTGCACCGGCTTCTTCTTGGCTCGGATTCGACCAGGAACCGACGGATACCGAGGGATGGCAGCGCCGTCCTTGACTGTTGCAACTGCTGGCAGGGAAACCTCGAAGACTTCACGAACGCTTCCGGCTGGCCGCTCGCCGACAAGGACGCCGTCGGAGACTTGCACGCCCTTGAGTCCCGAGAGGGTGGGGCGAGATAGAGCGTGCGCAACTCGTATCCCGACCTGATTCCCGCTTGCGTCCGCCGACTCATTCCCAAAAAGGATTAAGTCAAACGACTTGCCGCTTTCAGCTATGGCATCGACGATGGCGCCGGCGGTAGCTTGGGCATCCCATTCCTCTCCATCGGTCACAAGCAGGATGCCTTCGTCGATGCCGACAGCCAGTGCGTCACGAATTTGCTCCTCAGCATCTTCAACACCAAGGGAAAGAACCGTGGTGCTTCCGCCGTGTTGTTCGACCAAGCGCACGGCCACTTCTACCGCGCATTCTTCGTGCGGGCTCACGGTGAATCCGAGCCGGGACGTGTCAATATCGCGTCCATCGGCTGTGAGCGAGAATTTCGCTCCGCTCAGTGGTACCCGCTTGATGCAGACCAGGATCTCCATCAGGACATGATCCTTAGGTTCTCGGGATCGAATAGCGGCTTTGCACCAACTCCGGCAACAGTCACGGGGTACTGCTCGCCAAGGAACTCCACAAGAAGTTCAGTGCCGACCGTTGCGTACTCCGGGGGCAGGTAGGACATAAGTACGTGCTTGCCCAAGGAAGGAGCAGAACCGGCGGAAGTGGCGTAAGACCGACGTCCCTTTGCATCTTCGATAGGCCCACCGGCCTTCGTAAGAATCGGTTCCCGCCCAAGCATGTAGCGCTTCTGGCCAGACTTGGAGGCGTGGTCATCGACTGTCAGTGAGCACAGGGTCGTAATCTGAACTTCATCACGCTGGCGAAGATGAGCTTCCTTGCCGACGAAGTCTGCTGCCTTGACCTTCGCGGTTGTCATACCGGCTTCGACTGCGTTGTAGTCGGTCTCCAACTCGTTTCCGAAGGCGCGGTAAGACTTCTCCAGGCGCCCGGTGGTGCCGTAGACGCCGATCCCAACCGGCAGCAGCCCATGCGGCGAGCCTGCTTCGCTGATGACGTCCCACAGCTTCGCGCCCTGTTCGATCGGCACGTATAGCTCCCACCCGAGATCTCCAACGTATGAGATTCGGGAGGCAAGCACCCGTAGGGAATCAACTTCGATGGTCCGGCAAGTGCCAAATGCAAAGCCGTCATGGGAGACATCGGCAGAGGTGACAGCCGACAAGATCTTGCGAGCGTTAGGACCCCAAATCCCGAGCGTTGTGTATTTCGACGTCAGGTCCACGATCTGCGCTGTTCCGTCTGCCGGGAGGCGGTCCCGGAACCACTTCTTGTCTGCCATTCCGTGTGCGCCACCGGTAACCACTCGGAATTGATCGTGGCCCAAACGCATAATCGTGAGGTCAGACTTGAAGCCTCCGCCATTTGCCAAAACTGGGGTGTAAACGACTCGGCCCACAGCAACGTCCATCTGGCGAACCGCGACGCGCTGCACCGCCTCTAAGGCACCTGGGCCAATCACATCAAAGAGCGCAAATGCCGTTAGGTCGACCAGACCCGCCGTCTCACGCATTGCTAGATGCTCGGCATTGATAATCGGGTTCCACCAACGCGATTCCCACTCGGCAGTTCGTGGCATCACTGCTTCGCCGTACTTCTCCAGTAGATGCGCGTTCGATTCGTACCAGAAGGGCCGTTCCCAGCCAACCGTCTCAAAGAAGACCGCGCCTAAGGACTTCTCTCGTTCAAAGTACGGCGAGAGCCGCACGTTTCGGTTCGAGTTCCATTGTTCGGCTGGGTGGACAATTCCGTATGTCTTGTTGAATCCCTCGGCACTGCGGTCCTTGACGTGCTTTCGCGACTTGTGGTGATCGTGGAATCGAGCGATGTCGGACGAATGCAGATCGATTTCCGATTCGCCGTGCGTCATCCATTCGGCGACAGCTCGACCAGTGCCCGGGCCCTCCTTGATCCAAACCGCTGCGACCGACCAAAGGCCCTTAACCTCGGGGGTTTCTCCAAGGATCGGCATACCGTCTGGGGTGAGAGACAGAAGTCCATTGATCGCATACTTCTGCCCAACGGATTCATCTCCGATGATTTCCGGCATCAGTTCGAGCGAGTGCTCATCCTGTAGGTCAAAATCCTTCTGGGTGAAGGGGAACTCAGTTGGCGATAAGGGGGCTTCCTCTACCGAAGGAACCTCCTCCGGGTCGTGGAGGATCGGGCGGTGGGCGTATGAACCAACCTCAAGTCCCGTTCCGTGCTGGCGCTCGTACATGTTCGTGTCCATGTCCCGAATGATCGGGTACTCGATGTCGCCCTTGGCATCCTTGAACCGCGGTACCGGGCCGATGTCCTTCATCTGATGTACCGCTGGAGTCAACGGAATTTCTGCTCCAGCCATTTTTGCCAGCTTCGGGCTCCATAGGCCGCAGGCGATTACAACAGTTCCTGCTTCGATGTCGCCTTGGGTCGTGCGAACCCGCGTGATTCTTCCGGCTTCAACGTCAAGTCCGATAACTTCGATTCCGGCACAGACTGTTAGAGCACCCATTTCCTGGGCCCGTTCGCGCATGATTGTGCCCGCACGCAATGAGTCGACAACACCAACTCCCGGCGTGTAGAAACCGCCAAGAATTACGGTCTCGTCGATATAGGGAACGAGTTCCTTGATTTGCGCTGGCGTGATTATCGAAGTGCCATCGATTCCCCACGATTTAGCTGAGGAAACTCGTCGGGCAAGTTCCTGCATTCGCTCGGGGGTGCGGGCTACTTCGATGCCACCGCACTCGGTGAATACTCCCATTTCACGGTACTGCTTAACGCTGTCATAGGTGAGTTGTGCCATCTCTTTGGTGTGATCGACAGGGAAGATGAAGTTGGACGCGTGTCCGGTTGACCCTCCTGGGTTGGGTAGCGATCCCTTGTCCAATTGAACGATGTCGGTCCAGCCCAGTCTCGCTAGGTGGTAAACCACGCTGTTACCGACAATGCCTGCACCAATGACAACACATTTGGCACTAGCTGGGACGTTACTCATTCTGGACCTGCTCTCATTCTGTTGGGATCGACAATTTCAAAGTGATCGGCGCATGGCGCCTTCGAATCCATCTACGTGTTGCAACATGACTGCTGTCGCCTGACCTACATCGCCATCGCGCACGGCACAAAGCAGGGCTCGGTGTTCGAGAACCGCCTGTCCTAAAGTAGTAACCCGATCCAGTGCAAGAAACCAGATCCGCAGTGCATGCGTGTAGTGCTGGCTGAGCACGCCGGCAAGAAACTCATTCCTGGCCATCTGATAGATCGCCTCGTGGACAGCCTGGTCCAGAATCATCAAATCTCGCTCACGTGGAGCAGCGCCTATCCGATCCAAGCGGTCAACGAGTTGATCAAGACGTTCGAGATCGGCGGGACTGCGGCGTTCGGCTGCCAACCCTGCGGCAAACGGTTCAAGCTGCACTCGAACCTCCGACAGGGCGGCCAAGTTGCGCACGTCGACCCCGGCAACAAACATGCCTCGGCGAGGGTAAACCTCAACGAGTCGTTCGTCGGCTAAGGACCGCAGAGCTTCCCGGACAGGGGTGCGACTAACGCCTAGGCGAGTCATCAGGTCTTGCTCTCGGAGGAGGGATCCTGGTGCCAATTCCAAAGTTACGATCAGTTCGCGAATGGCGAAGTAGGCCCGATCGCTCAACGATTGATCGATACCAGCTACTGCTAGACCCGAGGCCACCTAGATTCCAATCTGCGTCGTGATGGCACAGGTATATCAGTCTTACTGGCTGACGGATCGGATCAACCTCGGTGTTGCGAAGGGCGCAATTCAGCTCGGGAAAGCTAATTGCTCGACGAAGCGGTCGTTGAAATCGGTGCGATCGGACAGTTCCACGTACCGGATTTCCGTGAGCAATGCGGCCGCCCCATGCCGTTCCGGCGCCGAAAGCAGCACCATCTTCGCCCCCTCGCCAGCCACATTTCCAGCGCTGACGATTCGCATCACCGGCAATTTGGGCACCAAGCCAATGCGGATCGCGCTGATGGGCGACAAGTAGGTACCAAAGGAACCGGCCAGAAGCACCTGTTGAACATCGCTCGGGTCTAATCCCAGTTCAGCAAGAAGCAGCGTCCAACCGGTTGATATGGCGGCCTTGGCGAATTGCAATTCTCGAACATCACGCTGAGATACGAAGATCGGCCGATCCACTTCGCCTTCGGCAGGGGCAAGGATGAAGACCCGCTCACCAGCGACTTCACTAAGTCGTTCCGCCAAGTGCGGCCAGCGTTCGGCTGCCACCTCTGAACTGACAAATCGGCCGCTGGAGTCGAGCAGTCCCAGGCGAGTCAGCTCAGAAACTGCGTCGACCAGACCAGAGCCGCAGATCCCAACTGGTGTTGTCTGGCCGATTACCTCTATTTCAACCGAGGATTCAGTCAGGCGTACGACTTCAATTGCTCCGGATGCAGCTCGAACACCACAGCGGATCGATCCGGCCTCAAATGCCGGGCCGGCGGGTGCAGCTGTAGCGACCAATCGGTCTCCATCGCTGAGGACAATTTCGCAATTTGTGCCGATGTCGATGAAGAGACGCAGGCGCTTATCACGATCCATGCCGGTCGCCAACGCTCCAGCAATGATGTCCCCGCCCACGTATGCGCCGAGCGCCGGGAAGATTACCGCCCGAGCCCGCGGATGAACCTGGATACCCAGGTCCTTCGCCAACATCCCGCTAGGCGCATGCGATACGAGGACAAACGGGGCAACCCCCATCGGCTCGGGGTCGATCCCCAAAGCTAGCGCCACCATTGTCGCGTTTCCGGCCAAGGCCACCTCATAGACGTTCTCTGGTAGCACCCCTCCTTCGGCACAGGCGTCCGCAGTCAATTCATTCAAGGTTTCGTGGGCCAAAGCTTGCAGCCGACCCAACGCCGATGGATCGAGCATTGTCGCGCTGATGCGGCTAATTACGTCAGCACCAAATGGCTGTTGTTTGTTCAGCATCGAATGCACGGCCACAGGAGTTCCCGTGATGAGGTCCAGAAGCGTTGCGACCACCGTGGTTGTGCCAAGGTCAAATGCGAGGGCGTACTGGGCTGGCGTCGTGTCGCCCGGCTCGACCGCAATAAGTTCATCGTCGACGATAACCGCCGTTACGGCAAAACTGTTTCCGCGAAGCACACCGCCAATTTCTCTAAGCAGCCCCGGGTCGACGCGCAGTTCAAGGTCGTCTATCGCCTGCAGCACCCGGTCCACATCACTGCGCTGGTCGCTCAGACTCGGGGATTCCAGTTCCAGGTACCGTTTTTGAACCGCTGGCCGCAGAATCACTTGGCGGCCCACTCCGACGGTGGCCGCCTTTGGCCGTGTCGTCAACGGGGGCACTTCAATTAGTAAGTCTTCGTTCGCGAGAGCGGTGCAGGCTAGCCTCCACCCTTGACGGAGTTGTTCGGTATCGAAAGCCCGGCCGTCGAGCCGCTGAACGGGTACGTTGCCTTCAACAACTCTGATCTTGCATTTCTTGCAGGTACCGTGACCGCCACAGGTGGAGTCGATGGCAATTCCATTCCAACTCGCCGCATCAAACACGCTCACTCCGGCAGGAACGCGCACGTCCTTGTCCGACGGAGTAAACCGCAGCCGTACCCGACTAGGGCCGTTCTCGATCTCATGTTCAAGCATTCGCGCTGGCTGCGTTCTCGGCGGCTTGGCGAGCGCGGTGGGCCGTAATCCAATTCGAGCCCCAATCGTCGTTCCCCAGCAGCAGATCCGCCGCCTTAATCGCAGTGTTGATCGCTGGGGTCCGAGCGTCCATGATCGCGCTAGTCAGTCCCACGGTTGCGGCCATCGGCAAGAACGTCGCGTTAATGGCGTGCCGGTCCGGCATCCCGAAGGAAACATTCGACGCCCCGAGTGTGGTATTAAGCCCGTACTTTTCCTTGATCAGGTGAATTGTCTCCAACGTTTTGACTACGAGCGAAGTGTCTGCACCGATTGGCATGGCCAGGGGATCTATGAGCACGTCTTCAAGGGGCACGCCGTGCCGCTCAGCCGCAGCCACGATTACAGCTACCAGTTCCAGACGCCTGGCAGGGTCCTCGGGGATCTCGTGCTCATCATTTGGCAGGCAGATGATCGCGGCTCCATATTTCTTCACGAGCGGGAAAATGATGTCCATTCGCTCCACTTCGGCAGTCACGGAATTCACGAGCGCTTTTCCTTCGTACGCAGCCAGACCGGCCGTTAACGCTTCGATAACTGATGAATCGATACATAACGGGAGATCGGTAAGGGACTGAACAAGGCGCACGGCCCGTGCGAGCAGGTCAGCTTCGTCCACCAGCGGCAAACCCATATTGACGTCAAGAACCATGGCTCCGCCTGCCACTTGAGCGGCAACGTCTGTCTCAATTGCCGATAGATCGCCAGATCTAAGTTGCTCCTGGAACTTCTTTCGCCCCGTCGGATTGATTCGCTCGCCGATAATGCAGAACGGTTGATCGGCACCGATGGTGACATTCTTGCTCGGAGAACTTAGAACGGTATGCATATTGCTCCTCGATCTAATTTGTGTGCAGGGCAAGTTCGGTGACAAGACGCGCAATGCTTCCGTCATGGCGGAAATCGGCCAAGTGGATCCCGGCAACTCCGGGCAATGCCAGCGCATGTGCGGCCTGTTCCCTGGCAAGTATGTACGCCGCTTCTGCTTGATCAGAGGCTTGGGCAATTCGCGCGATCGTCGCCGCAGGAACGGAAATCCCGGGCACTCGGTCGTCCATGAACTTCAATGCCCGCGCTGACTTGGTCAAGCAAATGGTTGGCAGTAGGGCCGTTTGTTCCGTAAACCCCGCTTGAAGACAGCCGGCAACGAATTCCTCGAGTCTCTCAAAGTGATAGCAGATCTGCAGCTGCAGAAACCGTGCGCCGGCCCGACTCTTCAGGTCCGCCCGCTGCACGCGGTACTCCAGGGGCGGAGCAGAAGGGTTCTCGACGGCACCGATGAACAGGTGCGGGGGTGGATCGATTCTGCGTCCGGACAGGTACGCACCAGCAGCTATACCAGCAGCAACGGAAATTAGTTGCGGTCCATCGAGGTCGAAAACCCGCCGAGCTTGAGGCTCGTCACCTGCAGAGACATCATCTCCAGTTAGTGCGCAGATGTTCTCTATTCCGAACATGCTTGCACCGACAATATCTGCCTGCAGTGCCAGGCGGTTCTTGTCTCGGCAGACCACCTGCAAGATCGGCTCGGCGCCCGCCTGCTTGATAGCTATGGCGATCGCGACGTTTGACGCATGGGCGTGGGCTGCTGGGTTGTCAGTCGCGTTAATGGCGTCCACGTAAGGGGCGAGATCCGCGATTCTTTGCGTCACAGCATTCAGGCCGTCACCGTCCACGGTCGCCAGTTCAGCAGTTACAACAGGGCGACTACGTTGGACTAGTAGTGATTCAAGCTCGGACATCGGGTCGCCACCCGTCGGGCGTCGCTTGGTCGCGTTTGCTGAAGAAGTTTCGCCATGACGAACTCCCGCGCAGGGTGTTGTCGACAGGAGCCCGAAGTTGGCTGAATTCCGAGCGCCAAGATTTAGGCAAAGGCCAGCGAATGCTTCGCCGATAGGCCTTAGTCCAGACACACATCATTTCAGGGACCACCTCGCAGTGGCCGTCGTCGCGGACCCCGCCGCACGGACCGTTACGAAGCGACTTAGGGCACGTCATGGGGCAAGTCATACCGGTTGAGTGCAAGACGCACTGCCCACACATCCGACAGTCCCAGAGCGGGCCTTTAACCGCATGTTCAATAAGCGGCAGGAATTCGGGCATGAGTTAGTTCTTTCGCGACCGTGAATCAGGCATTTGCCAGCGCACGTCGCTTGGCGATGAGGTCTTTGGCTCGCCGAACTGCCGTGGACGCGTCGGCAGCGTAGCCGTCGGCTCCTACCGCATCGGCGTATTCCTGAGTAACGGGTGCACCGCCGACCATGACGATGACCTTGTCCCGAAGCCCTGCCTTCTCAAGTGCGTTCATATTTGCCTTGAACATGGGCATGGTTGTGGTTAGGAATGCAGACATCCCGACGATGTCGGGTTGGTGTTCCTCGATGGCGGCGATGAACTTCTCCGGGGACACCTGAACCCCAAGATCGATTACTTCGAATCCAGCCCCCTCGAGCATGATGTTCACTAGGTTCTTGCCGATGTCGTGGACATCGCCCTTGACCGTGCCCATTACGAATTTGCCGATACTCTCGGCACCGGTTAGGGCAAGCAATGGCCGCAGCACATCTAGGGCTCCCGACATTGCGCGCCCGGCGATCAACATCTCGGGTACAAAGAAGTCACCACGTTCGAATCTGGCCCCGACCTCTTCCAAGCTTGGAATGAGTGCGTCGTACAGGATTGAATCCGGAGACATACCGGCACTAAGTCCTTCTTGTGTCAGGCTCAGAACTGCCGGTGCATTTCCTACCATGGTCTCTTCGTAGAGGGCCTTGATGATGTCTTCGGGGGTCATGCAGCGCCTGCCTTTCCCGCACGCCCCGGGCGCGCAGACCGATTAAGAACCCCGGGCAGGTAGCCGAGGGAAGTAGACAATTCCAAGCTGGCATCAACGAGCAGTGCACCTACTGCTGCAAATCGGTCCGGCGATAAGCGCACGGCAGGTCCGGTGACGGAGATCGCCGCAACCACCGCATCGCTCGCGCCTCGCACTGGAGCAGCGATGGCGACCAGCCCTGGTTCGAGCTCGGAGTCGGCTACTGCGAATCCGAGCTGACGGATTCGAAACAGTTCCTGCTCCAAGGCAGTGCGACTGGTGACGGTTCGGTTGGTCCTGCGTTCCAACCTGCCGGCGGGCAATGCGGCAGCACCGAAGGAGAGGAAGACCTTGCCCAGTGCGCTGCAATGAAACGGCACACCTCGGCCCACCCAGTTTGTGGCACCAAGAAGATACGTGGAATCGACCTGGTCAATCTGTTCAACGCCAAGCGGACCGGGGACAGCTAGGTTGATGGTCTCGCCCGTCGCTCGAGCAATCCTGATCAACACCGGCCGAGCTAATTCAATAAGCGAATCCACTGCACCGGCCGAGTGCACGAAACGTGTGATTGCAACTCCCGGACGCACCGCGCCTTCACCTGTGCGCTGCACCAAGCCCTGTCTCTCCAAGCTCCCTAGCAATCGCGAAACCGTGGATTTCGGCAATTCAGACGCCGTCACGAGTTGACCAAAGGAAACGGCACCGGGGGAGTTGAGCACCATCACCAGAAGGCTGGCGGCACGGTCAACCGATTGCGACCCGGTTTGCGGCTTCATGGGCTCCCACCACTGTTCCATATTATGGAACCATAGTTCCACGCCTACATAGTAGGATTCCTTTCGTACCCGGTCAAGGCAACGGACCGGACAGATCCGACGGAGGCCCTTAGATGTTCGTCAACAAGATGCCGCGCTACGACATCCTCTCGGCCGATGCAATGGCCACTTTGGACCGCGGATGGCGGCGGATCGTCTCCGAGATCGGAATCGAATTCTTATCTGACGAGGCGCTGGATCTGTTTCGTGCCGCTGGCCAACGGGTAGAGGACAACAACGTCTTCTTCGACCCCGAGTTCGTTCTCGCTCAGGTGGCATTGGCTCCAAAGGAGTTCGATGTCCAGGCCCGTAATCCAGCGAACAGCATTCATATCGGGGGAGACCACATGGCCTTCTCCAGCGTTTATGGTCCACCGTTTGTGCGCGATGGCGACGTCCGCCGGGACGCGACCATGGAGGATTACCGCAATTTCGCGAAACTGGCCCAGTCCTTTAGTGCGATCGACAGCGTTGGCGGCGTAGTGGCGGAGCCGAACGACGCGCCATTGGACTCTCGGCACTTGGACATGCTTTACGCCACCATGACCCTGACCGACAAGATGTATATGGGCAATGTTGTTAGCGGGACGAACGCTCGCGACACGATCGCAATGGGCGAAATCCTCTTTGGAGGCCGAGCTGCCATCGAACAGACGCCGGTCAGCATTTCCTTGATCAACTGCAACTCGCCGCTGCGTTGGGATGACCGGATGCTCGATGCGCAGTTCGAGTACAGCAGGGCAAGGCAGCCTGTCGTGCTGACCCCGTTCCTGTTGATGGGCGCCATGTCGCCCGTCACCATTCCAGCGGCCTTGGTTCAGCAGATCGCAGAGGCGCTAACCGGAATCGCGCTTTCTCAGCTGATTTCGCCTGGTTGCCCCGTGATCTTCGGGTCGTTTCTTTCCAACATTGATATGCAGTCAGGATCCCCACAGTTCGGAACGCCAGAGTCAGCCACTGGCCTGCTCTGTACGGGTCAAATTGCTCGGTACTTTGGCTTGCCTTTCCGATCTGGAGGCGGGCTGAATTCTTCCCAGCTTCCCGATGCACAGGCAGCGTACGAATCGATGATGACTATGGTTCCCACGTTCCTTGCAGGCACGAACTGGGTAATGCACTCGGCCGGCTGGTTGGACGGTGGCCTGATCGCCTCATACGAGAAGTATGTGATTGACGTCCAGATGCTTGAGATGCTCATCAAGGAATTCACGCCACTGGAAATCAACGAAGCGGAATTGGCTTTTGACGCACACCTCGAAGTTGGACACGCAGGACACTTCCTCGGGGCTATGCACACCATGGATCGGTTCCGCGATTGCTTCTACCGCCCGTTCCTTTCGAGTTCGGACAATTTCGACCGCTGGACCCGAAATGGCAGCAAAGACACGGCCACCCGGGCCGGAGAAATTGCCAAGAAGAAGATTGCCGATTTTGAAGCCCCACCGCTGGATGAGTCCATTCGGGGCGAACTTAGCGACTACGTGGCCAGACGGCGGCACGAACTCGGTGACTGACTCGCCCATCCAGGTGGCGGAATGATTCACGGTGGGTCTTCCAATATGGTGCGTCCTGCGCCTAGAGTTCCCCGATGAGCAACGCGACAGTCCAGCGATTGGCTCCAGGACGTCCGACGGCAGCTGTCCAATCTGTCGATCGTGCAATTACCGTCTTAGAGATACTTGCCCGGACTGGTGAGGCTGGGGTGACTGAGATTGCAGTTGAAATTCAGGTCCACAAGTCAACCGCGTTTCGACTTCTATCAGTGCTTGAAGATCGTGGGCTGGTAGAACAAGTAGGCGATCGCGGTAAGTACCGACTCGGACACGGAATCATTCGCCTGGCCGGCGCCACGACAGCCCGGATGGACTTGGTCACTGGTTCACGACCGATAACGGAGAAGCTCGCCCGCGAAATCGGCGAAACGATCAACGTAGCTATTCTTTCCGGGGCAGAAGCCCTATATATAGACCAAGTAGCAGCAACTTCGGCACTGCGCTCGCATAATTGGGTAGGTCAACGCATCCCGCTGCACTGCACTTCAAACGGCAAGGTGCTCCTTGCGTATATGCGGCCAGATCAGTTGGCGGCTGTATTGGGCGGCCAGTTGCACAGGTTCACGCCGCGCACAGTGGTCGATCCAGGCAAACTCCGCGAGCAGTTGCACGAAGTGCGATCGCGTGGTTATGCAATTGCGGCGCAGGAGCTTGAGATTGGCCTGGTGGCTGTAGCCGCGGCAGTGCGGGACATGGACGGTAATGTTGTTGGCACGGTGAGTATTTCTGGCCCGAGTTCGCGGCTGTCGACGGATCGGCTTTCGCAGTTGGGTGTGCGCGTTCGACAGGCCGGCTTGGATATCTCTCGACGTATCGGGTGGCACGGCTGATCTGATCGGTAGTTGGACTGAGTCGAGCGGAGTGGGGATGGCGCGCTTTGATTTCGTGATAGTCGGTGGTGGTTCGGCCGGCTCTGCCCTGGCTAATCGGCTTTCATCTGATCCAGCCAATTCGGTTTTGGTGCTTGAAGCCGGGCGGTCTGATTTTCCGTGGGACGTTTACATCCACATGCCGGCGGCGCTCACGTTCCCGATCGGGAATTCGCTATATGACTGGAAGTACGAAAGCGAGCCCGAGCCCTTCATGAACGACCGACGTATCTATCATGCGCGCGGCAAAGTACTTGGAGGATCTTCCAGTATTAACGGAATGATCTTCCAGCGCGGAAATGCATTGGACTATGAACGTTGGGCGTCCGACCCCGGGATGTCTACCTGGGATTACGCGCACTGCCTTCCGTATTTCAAGCGAATGGAGAATTGCCTAGCTGGTGCAGATGAGTTTCGGGGTGGAGCGGGCCCGCTCCTGCTGGAACGGGGCCCAGTAACCAATCCACTGTTTGGAGCGTTCTTCGACGCTGTTCAAGAAGCTGGCTATCCACTGACTACCGATGTCAATGGTTACCGGCAAGAAGGATTCGCTGCGTTCGATCGCAACCTTTACCGAGGCCGTCGTTGGTCAGCCGCCAAGGCCTACCTACACCCAGCAATGTCGCGACCAAATCTCAAAGTGATCACTAGAGCCATGGTCACGAAGGTTGCTGTCAGCGGCAATCGAGCGACCGGTGTGGAATACACCCGTAACGGCAAACACATCAGCGTGGACGCCGGCGAAGTGATTCTGGCTGGCGGGGCATTCAATTCGCCCCAGCTACTGCAGCTTTCGGGCATTGGTGACCCGCAGCATTTGGAGTCGGTGGGCGTTTCACCAGTTCATGAACTCCGAGGAGTCGGGGAGCACCTCCAAGATCATCTTGAGGTATACGTTCAGTACTCCTGTAAACAGCCAGTCTCGCTGAATTCCGAACTAGCTTTCTGGAAGCGCCCGATCATCGGAGCCGAATGGTTGTTCGGGCGCTCGGGCCCCGGTGCGACCAACCATTTCGAGGCCGGGGGATTTGTCCGGAGCAACGATCAAGTCGACTATCCAAACCTCATGTTCCATTTTCTCCCGATTGCGATTAGATATGACGGTTCCTCACCCGCCGGTGGACATGGCTACCAAGTACACATTGGCCCGATGTACTCGGATTCCCGTGGCTCGGTAAGGATCCGCTCAGCGAATCCGACTGAGCACCCGGCAATCAGATTCAACTATCTGTCGACTGAGCAGGACCGTCGCGAATGGGTGGAATCCGTTCGAATCGCTCGAAGCATTTTGTCCCAGGCGGGGATGGATCCATACAACGGCGGTGAAATCTCGCCGGGGCCCAGTGTCGAATCAGACCAAGAGATACTCGACTGGGTAGCTAAAGATGGTGAAACTGCACTACATCCCTCTTGCACGGCACGGATGGGCATCGATTACATGTCGGTCCTCGACCCACTAACTATGCGGGTCCACGGGCTCGACGGACTTCGAGTTGTAGATGCCTCAGCGATGCCTTACGTCACAAACGGAAACATCTATGCTCCCGTGATGATGTTGGCCGAGAAATCCGCTGACATCATCTTGGGCAACACGCCGCTTCCCCCGGAAGAAACAAAGTTCTATCAATTTCGCAACGGCGATCCACTTTCGCCTACTGGTGTCTTCTAATGGCACCGGAACCATCGGGGGAGATCGCATGACGATATCCGCAGAGCCATACGTAGCTCAACTGTTCATCGACGGTGAGTGGGTGCCGTCAGCATCGGGGGCAACTCGAGACATTCGATGCCCGGCCGATGGAAGTCTGGTCGGAATCGCAGCTGAAGCCGACGAAGGCGACACAGATCGAGCAATACAGGCAGCTCGTCGGGCCTTTGATGTCGGTCCGTGGAACACACTTGCGGCAACGGAGCGTGGCGCGCTACTTAACCGAGTTGCCGACTTCCTTGAGCGAGATGCAAACAAGATTGCAAGGGCAGAAGCGCTCGATACCGGAAAGCGATTGGTCGAAGCCAACTACGACGTAGCCGATGTGGTCAGGTCGTTCAGATACTTTGCAGGGATCGCTGGCACCGATGCAGGGCGGGTGGTCGACACTACTAGCTCGACGACGATTAGCCGCGTTGTTTATGACCCGGTTGGGGTTTGCGGCTTGATTACCCCGTGGAATTACCCCTTGCTTCAAGCGTCCTGGAAGGTCGCTCCTGCCCTAGCGGCAGGGTGCACGTTCGTGATTAAACCGAGCGAACTGACTCCGCATACGACGGTCCTGCTGATGCAAATCTTGGTTGAGGCCGGGATGCCAGCGGGGGTGGGCAACTTGGTGCTCGGTGCGGGACCGACAGCAGGAGCGCCATTATCCTCCCACCCTGACATTGATCTCGTCAGCTTTACTGGTGGCCTTGTAACTGGCCGGGCGGTCATGGCAGCAGCGTCGGCGTCGGTTAAGAAGGTCGCGCTCGAACTCGGCGGTAAGAATCCAAATATCGTCTTTGCCGATGCGGACAGGGAGGCCGCCTTGGATAACGCATTGACAGCCGTCTTCTTGCATTCAGGCCAGGTCTGCTCCGCAGGTGCCCGTTTGATTGTCGAAGAATCGATTCATGACGAATTCGTTGCCGAACTCGTTCGTCGGGCGCAATTGATCCGACTGGGTGGACCCTTCGATCCGAACGCCGAAACAGGTGCGCTGATCTCGTTTGCTCATCGAGACAAAGTGCAGTCCTATGTGGAGCGCGCCTGTGCCGAAGGGGCCGTCCTTCGCTGCGGTGGAACGCCACCAGCCGATTCGACACTTGCTTCGGGTTCCTACTTTCTTCCGACCATTCTCGACGAGTGTCACTCGCAAATGCGCTGTGTCCAAGATGAGTCTTTCGGCCCCGTAATGACGGTTGAGACATTCGTGACAGAGGAAGAAGCCATCGCAATCGGTAATGACACCTACTACGGACTAGCAGGGGCGGTCTGGACCCAAGATGCCGGGAAGGCCCAACGTGTCGCGGGCCGGCTGCGCCACGGCACCATCTGGATCAACGATTACCACCCGTACTTGCCACAAGCCGAGTGGGGAGGCTTCAAACAGTCTGGGGTTGGCCGCGAGCTGGGCCCATCCGGACTCCACGAATATCTTGAGCCAAAACACGTCTATCAAAACCTGTCGCCAGCCCCCTCGAACTGGTTCAATCCTCGCTTAGCGGAGGGATGAGAATGAATGTGGAGCCGGAGCCGGCCATCTCGGTGCGGGGCCTGTGGAAAGTCTTTGGGCCGCATCCCGAGCGGATCGTGGGCTCTCCTGAGGCAGAGCTAAGTAGAGCTGACCTACGGGAACAAACTGGGTGCACGGCCGCCGTTCGCGACGTCAACTTCGATGTCGCCCCTGGGGAAGTCTTCGTAGTCATGGGCCTATCAGGTTCGGGCAAGTCGACGCTCGTCCGATGTCTGACTCGACTAGTCGAACCGACCGCTGGACAGATCACCTTTGAGGGCGAAGACATTGTTGCGGCCGATCAGGCCAGACTTCGCGAATTGCGACGTCATCGCTTCTCAATGGTTTTCCAGCATTTCGGTTTGTTGCCGCACCGAAAAGTGATCGACAACGTCGCTTACGGCCTCGAAGTGCGTGGAATGAATAAGGCCGATCGGCATGCACGAGCGCATGAGGTGGTCGAGCTGGTGGGCTTGCAAGGATACGAACAGGCCTATCCCGATCAATTATCCGGCGGAATGCAACAGCGGGTTGGTTTGGCGCGTGCGCTCGCCGTTGATCCTGACCTGCTGTTCTTTGACGAACCGTTTTCGGCCCTCGATCCACTAATCCGCAGAGGTATGCAAGACGAGGTGCTCCGGCTGCACCATGAAGTTAAGAAGACCATGATCTTCATCACGCACGATCTATCTGAGGCACTCAAGCTCGGAGATCGCATCCTCATCATGCGCGATGGCGCAGCAGTACAACTGGGTAGACCTGATGAACTGGTCGGTGCGCCGGCCGACGACTACGTTGCCGATTTCACCCGCGACGTCCCGAAATCGCACGTGCTAACCCTGCGCTGGATCGCCAGACCCCCGGTAGTTGGCGAACCGCTCGATGGGCCTGAATTGCCCGCAACCACTATCATCCGCGATGCAATTCGCGATGTTATGCACGCCACGGCGCCGGTCAAGGTCATGTCCAATGGTCAACTACTTGGGTTGGTTGATCACGAAGATGTGCTGCGAGTGATAGCGGGCGAACCGCAGCCGGTCTCCGTATGACGATTTTGACTGCCGACCTGGTTCCCTCATCGCGGCGCTTCGACCGCCGGTGGTCAATACCCGTAGTTCTGGTGGCCTGGTGGTTGGTATGGCGTTTCGGTTTCGGTACCCACAATCTCCCCAATGGTGGGCCAACCTTTATCCAGGATTGGTTCCTTCGAATTAGAAATGCTGCCGACGCTGGGCGCGACTCATCACCGCTCTTCATCTACTTCTTTAATCCGATCGCCAAAACCACTGGGTCAGTCATCTCGTCGATGATGTCTTTGACCACCAATCTCGGGTGGACTGGTATCACCGGAATAGCTAGTGCGATCTCCTTATGGGTGGCTGGGTGGCGTCATGGTTTATTGACTGCCGTCGGATTCATCAGCTTCGGAGTTCTCGGACTCGAAGCTGAAAGCATGCAGACCCTTGTTCAGATCATCGTTGCCGTATTTCTGTCCCTGCTCATTGGCATCCCGCTAGGCGTTTGGGCTGGGGTTTCGAATGGTTTTAGTCGAGTGGTTACTCCTGTTCTCGACATAATGCAGATTCTGCCCACGTTCGCCTATCTGCCATTGATCACTTTGTTCTTCCTAATCGGCCCGGCGTCAGGAACGATCGCAACGATGATCTATGCAATCCCGCCTGCAATCCGGCTTACGGCCGCTGGGATTCGCGAAGTGTCGACCGCGACAGTGGAGGCAAGCGAATCTCTCGGTGCAACCAAATGGCAGCGACTAACTGACGTCCAGTTGCCGATGGCTAAGCGCACGATTGTTCTTGGCGTGAACCAGACAATGATGGCTGCCCTGTCTATGATCACCATCGCGGCATTGATCGCAGCGCCAGGCTTGGGAGCTTCTGTCATCAGCGCTCTGATCAAACTGGACGTGGGCGCGGCCTTCAATGCCGGTTTGGCCATCGTGTGTATGGCGATCGTGTTCGATCGGGTGACGACTGCCGCAAGCGTTCGCACTGAGCGCGCGAGCCGAGCAGGAGGCGCGGCAAGCCAGCGCACCCGGTTACTAAGGTACGGCGCAGGCATCGGTTTGATCGCGCTTGGCGTCATCCTGCCCGGCATCAATCGATCACTGGCCACGTTTCCGGACCGTTGGGTCCATGGAACCCGCAACCCCGTTAACAGTGTCGCCAACTGGACGCAATTGCACTGGTACGGAGCCACATCATGGCTGACAACAACTGTTACTCATTGGCTGATCGACCCGTTGCAGTCACTGCTGTCGAATACCCCGTGGCCGGTTGTGGTCCTCGGACTAGCCTTGCTGGCCTACTTTGTCGGTGGTCTGCGCCCCGCCATCGTCACTGCAGGCTGTCTAATGGGCGCAATTCTGATGGGGCTCTGGCCTTCGAGCATGACGACTTTGGCGTCCGTACTCATAGGTGCACTGTTCACCATGATCATTGGAATCGGCTTTGGGGTATGGCTTGGTCGCAGTCGAATGGCCGACCAACTCATCCGACCGATTCTGGATGCTGGCCAGGTGATGCCTCCGTTTGTTTATCTTGTGCCGTGCTTGGCCCTCTTCGGAGCCACACGCTTCACCGGGATTGTGGCGGCGTTGGTGTACGCGTCTCCAGCCGTCATCAAGATTGTGGCCGAGGGAATTCGGTCGGTACCGGCCAACACAACCGAATCGGCAATTTCCTCGGGATCCAATAGTTGGCAGACAATCGTTAAGGTGCAGTTGCCTATGGCGAGAGGAATGTTGCTCGTTGCCCTGAACCAAGGAATCATCTTTGTTCTAGCAATGGTGGTGGTCGGTGGCCTTGTGGGAGCCGGCGGGCTTGGCTTCGATGTAGTAAATGGATTCGCACAATCTGTCTTCGCGGGCACCGGCTTGGCTGCTGGCCTTGCGATTGTGTTCCTTGGAATCATGTTGGATCGGATCACTCAGTCGGCCGGGCGTTCTCGACGAACGACTGATTAGCACTTTTTGCAGCCTCGGATGCACCCGCACCCGGGTAGGAATATCGGAAGGAATTGTGGCATGAGGAGAATGGCCAGCCTGCGCGCTGCGGCCCTGCTCGCGTGTACCGGCGTACTGCTAGCGGCTTGCGCTGGTACGTCGAACACGGCGGCCAGCACCCCCGCGACCAGTTCATCGGCTAAGCCGTGCGGAACCGTAAACATCGCCGACAACCCTTGGGTCGGTTACGAGGCCGACGTCGCCGTCGTCAGTTACCTACTGAAGACGAAGCTTGGTTGCACTGTAAACATTTCCAAGATCGACGAGCAGGTGTCTTGGCAGGGGTTCGGCACCGGCCAGGTAGACGTTATCCTCGAAAACTGGGGCCACGCGGACCTTGTGACTAAGTACATAACGACTCAGAAAGTTGCTCAAGATTTCGGGTCCCAGGGCAATCAAGGGATCATCGGTTGGTACGTACCGGCTTGGATGGCAACCAAGTACCCGGATATCACCAACTGGCAGAATCTGAACAAGTATTCAAGCCTGTTTGTGACTTCCGAGTCCGGCGGCAAGGGCCAACTACTCGACGGCGACCCGTCCTACGTCACCAACGACGCGGCTCTTATCACTGGGCTCAAACTCAACTACAAGGTCGTTGTCGGTGGGTCTGAAGCGGCGCTAATCAAGTCGCTCCAAACCGCCACACAGCAGACCAAGGCTTTGTTGTTCTACTTCTACGAGCCTCAGTGGGCTTTGGCTAACCTCAAGGTTGCGCGCGTGACGTTGCCTCCCTACACGGCTGGTTGCGATGCGAATCCGAAGTCAATGGCATGTGATTATCCGCCGTACCCGTTGAACAAGGTGGTTCGCGTGGCTTGGGCCAACTCAGGCAGCCCGGCTGTGAACTTGGTTCAGAACTTTAAGTGGACCAACGACGACCAGAACAAGGTTGCCGAGATGATTGCCAATGAGAACATGACTGACGATCAGGCCGCCCAGAAGTGGGTTGACGCCAACCCCACGGTCTGGAAGGCATGGTTCGCAGGCACCGGTCTGACTCCGTGAACGTTTTGAGTTAAGGAAAGGGTCCCGGACTTGGTTCCGGGGCCCTTTCTCATTCATTCGCCCGACCGGTCTAACCAGAATCTCACTCTCGACCGCGATGATGTACCCATGTCAGTTCGCGAACGCGCCTCCGTACGCAAACGCAATGTCGAGGGCAATGAACGCCTTACCGCATGGGTCGGGGCAACTCTCTTTGTCCTTTTGGCCATCGAGGGATTAACAATTGCTTCTGTTCAGAGCCTGCTTGTGCCCCACGTCGTTGTGGGGATGCTCATCTTGGCGGCGGTTGGCTTGAAGATCGCAAGCACCGGCTATCGATTTGTTCGTTACTACCAAGGCGACCCGACGTACCGAGAGAAAGGCCCACCAGCCCCGCTATTGCGAATCCTTGGGCCGGTAGTCATCCTGACGTCGATCGCAGTCCTATTTACCGGCGTAGTGCTGCTCTACGTTCCGACGGCGAGGGTCGGCCAATGGTTGCAATACCACCAGGCAACCTTTGTCCTCTGGTTCCTTGCCATGAGCGTTCACGTCCTGAACTACCTTTGGCGCATTCCCGGACAGTTATTGGCCGAGTTTGGTGCCCGCCGCCCATTCGGCCGCCGCGGCCGATTGCTTGTCCTATCCTTCACGTTGATGGTCGGACTAGCCACCAGCCTTGTGGTTCTTGGCCCTGCGCGGATCTGGCTAGCACATTTCATTTCGGGAACGGGACACTAGAACAGGTCCTTTGGCCCGATCTATTTTCGGATCTGTCGCTAGGTTGGCCCGATGACATTTAAGACCATCATCGAACCCTTCCGGATTCATTCGGTCGAACCGATGCACCTGACCACACCTGCCCAGCGCAAACGCGCTATTCAAGCTGCCGGATATAACCTGTTCAACGTCCGGGCTCAGGATGTTTTGATTGACCTACTCACTGACTCCGGGACGGGCGCCATGAGCCGCGACCAATGGGCTGCAATGCAACACGGTGATGAGTCATACGCAGGTTCCCCGTCCTTCGAGATCTTCCGCGATGCGGTTACCGATCTGTTCCCGTTCAGCCATGTCATTCCGACTCACCAAGGTCGGGCTGCCGAGAAGATCCTTTTCGGAGCGCTTGGTGGCGCTGGGCAAATCGTGCCAAACAACACACATTTTGATACCACCCGAGCAAATGTTGAATTCACCGGCGCCACAGCGGTTGATCTAGTTATCGCGGAAGGCCGCGACCCCGCATCCCGGCACCCGTTCAAGGGCAACATGGACGTGGCGGGCCTTGATCAACTCTTAACTGAGCACAAGTCTGTAATTCCGTGCGTGATGCTCACGATTACAAACAACTCAGGCGGTGGACAACCGGTCTCCTTGGCAAACATCCGTGAAACCAGCCAGGTCTGTCGTAAACACGGCGTCCCGCTCATCTTGGATGCTTGTCGTTTTGCCGAAAACGCTTGGTTCATTCACGAGCGTGAGCCTGGACAAGGGGAGCGAGCAGTTCGCGACATCGTGCGCGAGATTGCGTCTCTGGCCGATGGCATGACGATGAGCGCAAAGAAGGACCCCATGGGCAACATCGGTGGGTGGCTAGCACTCAATGACGACGCCCTGGCAGAGCAATGCCGAACCCTACTAATACTCACGGAGGGGTTTCCAACGTACGGAGGACTGGCGGGACGCGACCTCGAAGCATTGGCGCAAGGCCTGAAGGAAGCCGTCGATCACGATTATTTGAAATACCGGATCGCCTCCACCGCCTACCTAGGTGAAGCGTTGGCGGAGTCCGGAATTCCGGTGGTACAGCCAATCGGCGGCCATGCTGTTTATCTCGATGCCCGGGCCTTGTTATCTCATATTGACCCTTTGCAATACCCGGGACAGTCACTGGCCGTCGCGCTTTACGTAATGGGTGGCGTGCGCGGTTGTGAAATCGGAACTGTCATGTTCGGTCGGCAACCGGATGGCACGGAGATCCCGGCTGCCATGGAATTGGTGCGATTGGCCATACCTCGGCGGACCTACACACAGAGTCATATCGATTACGTAATCGAGGTGTGTCAAGCAGTTGCCGCTGAAGCTGGAAGCCTTCGCGGGTACCGGATTTCAAAGGAACCCAAGGCCCTGCGGCACTTCACAGCGGAGTTCCAACCGATCGACTAGGCAACTCACTGGCCCTGAATCATCCGCCCAGGCCACGCAAGGTAGCCGAAACCAAGATTCCGATCGATGGCAGGTGATATCCGCCTTCCAAGACGGACACTGTTGGGAGTTTGAGTTGCCCAATAATCTGCCCCGCGCGCTCATAGCCATCAGCTGTGATTTGAAGTGGACTTTCTGGATCGTCGATGGCCGCATCCACCCCGAGTGAAAGCACCAACGCAGTGGCGCCGAAATTGGCCACAAATCCTGCTGCACGTTCGACCGCTGCAAGCCAGGACGCGTCGCCGGCACCTGGCGACTGCGGCAGGTTCAAGTTCATTCCATACCCCGCATTGCGGCCCAGTTCATCCGCGAATCCAACCGCATGTGGGAACCACCCAGCCCCCGGATCCACATGGACGCTAGCGAATGCCACGTCTGAACGTTCGTAGAATATTGCCTGGGTGCCGTTGCCGTGATGGGCGTCGATGTCGATAACGGCGACCTTGGCGTGCCCGTTGCTGCGCAAAGCTTCTGCAGCGACAGCGGCATTGTTCAGGTAGCAGGAACCGCCATAGCTCGCGCGGGTCACGTGGTGGCCTGGCGGCCGACATGCGCCGAATGCGGCAGGTGCCCCAGCAATAACTAAGTCCACGGCGCTTAGCGCCACGTCGATGGCGCTGCGTGCGGCCAGCCACGTGCCTGGCCCAATCAGAGTCATCGTGTCGTAACAGAACTCGCCAGTTCTGGCATGGGTGGCTCTCATCCGCCCACCGGGCAAACCGTGCATCATTTCGGCACTGGGGAAGAAGTAGGGGACTACCCGATCTTGACCGGGATCGACGTCGTACCCACCGGAAGCCCATTCTTGAAAGGCGCCGGTCAAGAAGTTCACCAAGGCCGGGTCATGCACCCGAAGCAGTAGATCATCGGAATGGCTCTGGGCCGGTATTTCCTTGTGGCCGGCGGCCTGCAACTCATCCCGGACTACTCGAATGCGATCTGGCACCTCGGTCCCTGGCGTCCGAACACCTAGCCAAATCTCCGCCGCCGGATCGTGGTTCAGACAAGAATCCGACCAGACGAAGGGAATCATCGCATCGGATGTGCCGGTTGCTGCATCACTGCCCATAGTGCGGCATGCTGGCATGCATGCCACGCGCCCTTGAACTCGGTATCCAGATCGGCACCCTAGCCCCGGGGCCGACAAATTCGATCCTTGATGTTCCTGGAGTGGGCGTCGGCCATGCGACGCTGATCAGGGATGAAACCCCGCCGCCCCATGGGCGGGGGATCGCGCGAACCGGCGTGACTGTGGTCGACTTCGGTGGAGACCACTGGGCAAACCCGCTCCCTCTAGGAGGGGCAGTCCTAAATGGCGCCGGAGAATGCACGGGTCTTCTGACCGCGCACGAATGGGGTTTGTTGGAGACTCCAATCTTCTTGACCTCGACGATGCAGTTGGGGCGCGTGTACGACGCTGCCTGCGAACTCTTGTTGGAGGAACAGCCCGGAATTATCGACGACGTTGTGATTCCCGTGGTTGCTGAATGCGACGATTCATTTCTGAGTTTCTCCGGCCGCATGCAAGTTTCCAAAGATGATGTCGCGGAGGCCCTCGCGGCAGCTCGCGCAAGTGCAAGCACCCCTGAAGCGGCGGCTGAAGGCGGCGTTGGTGCCGGAGCTGGTATGTCATGTTTCGGCTGGAAGGGTGGCGTTGGAACTTCGTCTCGTCGCGTCGGCAACTACCTGGTGGGTGTCCTACTGCTGACGAATTTCGGACAGGCAGACCGCCTGACTGTCGCAGGCGTGCAAGTAGGCCGGTCGCTCGTTCCGCCCAGTCCTACGGCGCCGCCCGGCGGTTCATGCATTGGGATAGTCGCAACAAACGCTCCAATCGATCACCATGGCTGCGAACGTTTGGCGCGCCGCATTGGATTGGGGCTGGGTCGCAGCGGCTCGACCGCGCACCACTCGAGCGGCGAGATCTTCTTAGGCGTCGCCACGGGATTAAGGTCGCCTAGAGGTCTTCGTCCTTCAGGTTCCGGACTTGGCGGCGTTGAACTCGACCCGTTCTTCGAAGCCGTGATTGATGCAAGTGAGGAAGCTGTCCTCAACTCCCTCTTTTCGGCGACTACCACGGTCGGTACCTCCGGACATGTTTCGCACGCGTTGCCGCTCGACGACCTTCTAGCGCTATTGGCACGCAAGTGAATTCGCTAGATCCGCAACCAGGAGGTATCGGAACCCAGCTTGACACTTGGATCACGATGTCTGACGGCAATCGGCTTGCTGCCACGCTGTACCTTCCGCGCAGCGCCGAGCCAGTGCCTGTCCTCCTAGAGGCCTTGCCGTATCGCAAGGACGATTTAACAAGTTCGTACCGTCCTGAGTATGTTCGTTTTCGGGACGAACACGCTTTCGGCGTTGTGAGACTTGATTTACGCGGTACCGGGTCAAGTTCGGGAATCGCTACAGATGAGTATCCGGAGCAGGAACAACTTGACCTGGTCGAAGTCATCGAATGGCTGGCAAGCCAACCTTGGTGCAATGGTTCCGTCGGAATGTTTGGCACCTCCTGGAGTGGGTTTAACTCGATCCAGGTTGCTATGCGTCGGCCGCCGGCACTTAAGGCTATCTGCGCGAGCTACGCCACCGATGACCGCTGGAGCGACGATGTGCACTACTACGGTGGCGCTCTAAGACTCCTTGATCAGGTGGATTACCCGCTTTACATGGTCGCCATGAACGGCCTACCACCAGTACCAGCCGTCTATGGCCCAGATTGGCGCGAGGAATGGCTTCGCAGGCTCCAACAGACGCCACCATGGATGCTGAAATGGCTAAGAGAACAACGTCGTGATCCCTACTGGCGGCACGGGTCGCTGCGTCCCGGCTACGACCAGATTCAGGCCGCCACGATGCTCATTGTCGGATGGGCCGACGGCTACCGAAACAACTCATTGCGGACCGCCCGCGCATTACATGCAGCCGGGCGCAAGGTCCATGTTTTAGCGGGGCCTTGGACGCACCAAGCGCCGTTAACTGCCTACCCGGGCCCCAATGTTGACCACGTGCCACTGATGGCTGACTGGTTCAATACTTGGTTGCGCCCGACGGTGGCCACAGCACACACGTTCGGCGCGACCGACCCGCAACTGACTTTGTTCATCCGTGAATGGTCTGAGCCGTCGGCAGATGCCGCTGAGTGGAACGGTAATTGGAGCTGCGAAAGCGTGGAGTCCTTGGATTCGCGCACCGTTGAACGTTTAATCCCGCTAGGTGTCGGAACGATGTCCCCGGCCCAACACAGCAGTGAGGGTGCGGCCGGCTGGGAGCAGGTCTCCCACGACCCAGATCTGGGTCTGGCAGCTTGGAATTCTTGCGCGGCATCACTGCCTTGGGGGCTGCCAACGGACCAACGCCGGGATGATGGTCGGGCCTTGAGCGTGGACGTCACCCTAAGGGAAGATCTCACCATCGTCGGGCAACCGCGTCTGCTTCTCCGTCTGCTTCCTTCACAGCCGACTACCCATGTCGCCGTCCGGCTGTGTGCCGTGGACCCGCTTTCTGGGACTTCAGTTCTGATCACTCGCGGCTTCCTGGCGCTGTCTTACCGTGATGGGACTGCGGGGGAAGCAGATTTGGTGCCTACGCCCGTCGAACCGAACATGCCTATCGACGTCATAGTCGAGCTAGAAACCGTTGCCTACAAATTCAAGGCAGGGGAGGTGCTGAGGGTTTCGTTGGCCGCAACGGAGTGGCCCAATGCGGTTGCGGCTCCCGGTCCCAATTCCTATGCGGTGAGACTCGATGCCAGCGAATTGGTCGTGCCCGAACTTGTCGGACTTTCGCCATTTGCGGCGCCAAGTTTCACCACCCCAATCGCCGCTGAACCCAACGCTCAAGCGGATCAGGATTCTGAGAGTTCGCACGTCAAGTGGTGGACTGAGGATGATGTTCTCGAGCGTGTTACGTCGGCCTCCGTGCTGCACGGAGGCAAGTACCGAACGCCCTATGGTGACCTTTGTAAGGAGGAGTACTCCGGTCGGGTAAGCATTGACCGCAGAACCTGGGAACAGCACCTTTCGGCCGCCACTTCCTTCGAAATCAAGTGGCCGGAATTGCATGTCTGTGCGTCTTCTGACCTGGAGATTTCTGTCACGAATGAGGCTTTCGATGTACGCCTGAGTCTGCGAGTGATCGAAGTGGACCACAAATCGGCCGAACACACAGTTCATGAACGCTTTTGGCAGGAAGTTATCCCGCGCGATCTTGCTTAGCCGTCTGCACCAACGTGCAGGCACGCAACTTGATGACCGTGCCCCGTAGCCAGAATAGGAAGGTCGGCGGTTAAGCACGCCTGTGCTTCCGAAGACTCGGGCGGTAGGCCAGCAAGTACCTGACAACGAGGATTGAAGCGACAACCGGTCGGAATGCGGGTTGGGTCGGGCGGTTCTCCCTGCAGTACAACCGGCGCCATATGGCTTATCTCGGGAACAACCGATAGCAGCGCTTTCGTATACGGATGCTGGGGATTGCCTAGGACTTCCTCTGTTTTACCGATTTCCACAATTCGACCCAAATACATGACCGCGATTCGGTCGGCGATATTCCATGCCAAGCCCAAATCATGTGTTACGACGAGCAACGTCAGATCCAATTCCTCGCGTAACCGGAGCAGCAATGCCAGAATTTCGCCCCGTACAGATGCGTCCAAACTAGAAACAGGCTCGTCGGCCACGATCACGCGCGGTTTAAGTACCAGCGCTCCGGCGATGACCACCCGTTGCCGCTGTCCTCCAGAAAGCTCGTGCGGATACCGCCCGAAGAACTTCTCCGCTGGACGCAGACCCGCCTGCGCCAGGGCGGCAGCAACATTCTCAGACTCCTGTTCGACCAAACCGTGAACGCGCAGTCCCTCGGCCACGGCCTCATAGACGGTATGGCGCGGATTAAGAGCGCCTGAAGGGTCCTGAAGCACCAATTGAACCGTGCGCCGAAAGGAACGAAGCGAATGGCGGTCGTAACGCAGGGCCTGCCCATCGACTTGTACTTGGCCGGCAGCGGGTCGTTCAAGCCCAAGCAAGGTCCGTGCCAAGGTTGTCTTGCCGCAGCCGCTTTCGCCTACCAACGCGATGATTTCCCCCCTGCCAATTGCCAAGTCGATGCCATCTACGGCGCGCGCTGGTAATCCGTCGCGACCTCGGAAAGTAACGCTCACTCCAGTTGCGGACAGCACGGGAGCGTTGGGCAGGACAGACCCCGGACGAGAAGTCACAAGACACCTTCCGAAACCCGCAGACAAGCGGCCATTCGGCCCAGACCAAGTGGCACCAGTTCGACATCGGACGTCTGGCAAACGTCAATGGCGCGCGCGCAACGAGGATGGAACGTACAGCCGGATGGCAGATCCCCAGGGAAGGGAGGATCCCCAGGTAGTCCAGCAGGCGCGTATCGGAACGCGGGATCTCCGATTCGAGGAAAGGCGCCGGCCAATGCGGCCGAATAGGGATGCAGTGGGTCAGTGAAGATTGTCTGGCTAGGTCCCGTCTCGACCATTCGACCCGCGTACATCACTGCAACCCGATCACAGGTTTCAGCCAAGACCGAGAGGTCATGGCTTATAAAGATCAAACCAACCCCAGTCTCATTGATGAGATCTTTTAGCACCTTAAGGACTTGAGCTTGAACCATGACGTCCAAGGCAGTCGTCGGCTCGTCCGCGATGATCAACTGTGGTCGGCATGCCAGTGCCATCGCGATCATCACCCGTTGGCGTTGACCCCCAGATAATTGATGTGGGTAGGCACGAGCTCGGGCAGCGGGGAGCCCCACCTGTTCAAGCAGTCCATTCACCCTTGATGAAACCTCACGGGACTCGACATTTTCGTGAATCCGAATTGGTTCACCAATCTGCTCGCCCACTCTTCGAACCGGATTCAACCCGTGCATCGCGCCCTGGAAGACGATGGCAGCCTTGGCCCAACGCACCGCCCGCACCTGGCCCCAAGTCATAGCGAGGATGTCTTGGTCTTCGAGGCGGATCTGTCCGGTTACAGTCGCGCTCCTGGGTAGTAGACGTAGTACAGCTGTCGCGAGGGTGCTTTTGCCGCAGCCTGATTCCCCGGCGATTCCTAGGGTTTGCCCGGCCTCAACAACTAGATCAACACCGCGTACTGCTGGCACGTCGCCTTGCGTGCCGCGATAAGTGACCTGCAGATCCTGAATTTCTAAAAGACTCATGCAACAACACTCTGCCTTGGGTCGAGGATCTGTTCTAGGGCTCTACCTATCAACGTGAACGCTATTACGACAAGAACAACACAAACACCCGGGCTCAATACGTACCACCAAGCGCCCAAAGAAACGGCCCCATTAGAGAAGGCGTCATCCAGAATTCCCCCCCACGAAGGTTCGAGCGGATTCCCAAGACCCAAGAAGGAAAGTGAGGTTTCCGCGAGAATCGCAATCGCCACCGTGAGCGTCGTGTTGGCCAGCACAAGAGGCATGACATTGGGAAGCACGTGTTTGACCATTTGGTGAGTATCACTGCCGCCCAGGGCCTTAGCTCGCTCCAAATAGGGCCGGCCTTCGACAGAGAGCGTCTGAGCCCGGATGATCCGGGCGGTACCGGGCCACGAGGTAACACCGATGACGATGATGATGTTGAGCATCGAAGGCCCCAAGACCGTAGCCATAACCACGGCTAGCGGGAGAAAGGGGATCACAAGGAACCAGTTGCTCAATCCGTTAAGAACCGTGTCGACCGGACCCCGGAAATGCCCTCCGAGGATGCCTACTGCAGTTCCCAACACCATCGAGATGACCGTCGCCGCACACCCAACGACTAGAGATACTCGGGTGCCCCACGCAAGTCGTGCCAAAACTGATCTTCCCGATTCATCGGTGCCGAGCGGATATTGAAAGGACGGGTGCTGGTAGGGCAGCCCCGTTGCGTGAATCACACTCAGCGTGGCCCGATTGAACAGTAAGGGAGCAAACAGTGCCAGAGCCACAAAGAAGATAAGGATCCCCAGACCCCATCTACCGCCACGATGAGCAAGGAAAGCCCGTCGGAGTCGTCGCCGATTGGCTGACCGGCGGGCACGTGCCACCTCCCGCCCGGATTGCATCCCAGTCTGGCTATTGCCGGCGCTCATGGACGTACCCGCGGATCCAGATAGGCATACAGCAAATCAGCAGTGACATTGGCAATTATGACGGCGAACGAAAAGAGCAAGAACGCAGCCTGAAGCAACGGAATATCGGGCCCTTTGATCGCGTCATATGACAGTAAACCCAGGCCGGGCCATGAGTAGACGGTTTCCACGGTGATGGCTCCACCGACTACGAATCCTAGATTCATAAAGATCAAAGTCATCGTGGGTAGTAACGCATTGGGAACCGCGTGGCGGCGTCGGACGTCACTGTCGAGCAATCCCTTTGCACGAGCTGTCGTCAAATAGTCCTGCCCAAGTTCGTCCACCACCGAAGCGCGCATGATCAACGAGTATTCGGCTAGATAGACAAGAGTGAGGGTTAAACATGGAAGAGCCAGATGCCAGCCCGTATCCAAAACGCCCCGTAAAGATCCGCCGCTCAATCCTGGCGAGATCATTCCACCTGTGGGGAATAGTCCAGGTATTCCGAAAGCGCCCACTGCAAAGACAATCAGCAAAACCAAACCAAGCCAGAACTCTGGCATTGAATACAGAATGAGCGTGAATCCTGTTGATATGCGATCAAAGCGGCCGCCGGGAGTCCAGCCGGCCCGGATCCCAATCCACACGCCGATGATGCTCGCTAACACGATCGCGGTTCCAACCAGCAAGACAGTAGGCCAAAGCCGATCGCCGATCAGCCCCCAAACCGGTCTGGAGAATCGAGTGGAATCAATGGTCTCTGCGAACGGATTGCGCATGTAGGTGACGAACTGATCCCAGATTGGCCGATTCAACGCAGCCCGAAGTTTCGCTAATTGCACTGGATCTTGGTTTCGCCCGCGGTTATATAGGCCTACTGGATCGCCAGGCATCATTCGGAACAGGAAGAAGTTAAATATCACGACAAAGAGCAGGGTGAGAACGCCACCGCCGAGCTTGGCCAGCACAAATTTGCTGAGGTCCCTATTTCGTCGGAACCAGGAACGCTTCTCTGCGTGCGTCGATTGCCCGAAACCCTGGCTCTGGATGGCCACCGACCGTCATTCCCGGTCTTGACTTGTAGCCGTCTTGCGGCGCCGGCCAAGAACTACGATGCCGCCGACAACGAGCACTGCCAACACTGCGCCGCCACCGACTAGCCCAAGGTTCATTCCACTATTCGCGACAGCGGCGGCAGACACGGGCCGAAGGCTCGAATATGACCAGGTGCCGTATTGGAACAGGTAGACACCGTTCTGCTCTGGCTGAGGAATGAACCCGGTCCAGCGGTCACTTCGATAAGCGAAGTTATCGTCGTAGTTCGCATACACGATATAGGGGGAGTCTTGGTAGAGCAGTGCTTGCATCTGCTTGACGATCACAGCCCTAGCGACAGGATCCGTGATGCCCGACTGCTCGGCGAACAGTTGGTCATAGGCCGGGTTGCAATAGAAGGAGTCAGACAGATCGGCGTAGACCTGACCTGCATCCTTGTATGAACGTTTCCCGCAGGTAAAAGTGGAGAGTTGATAGTTGGGATCTGGTTCAATTACCCAACCCCATTCGAAGATGTCGTAGTTTCCTTGCCCAATGATCTCTGTCAAAGCGTCGGATGCAACCAATTTCACTGTCGACGAGATTCCAATTTGCGTCAGATAGCCCTGCAGGTACTGAATCGCCTTGGTCGATGACGCCGAATCTGAACGCCCAAGTAGCCGCAATGAAAGCGGTGTTCCAGCCGGTGTAGTTCGAAGATTGTTGGTGCCGAGTTTGTATCCGGCAGCATCAAGCAACTGGCCGGCCTTCACCGGGTCGTAACCGATCAGCTCGTCAGCAGTTGGAGTCCAATGCAGGCTTTGATAGATCGGCGGGATTATCGAATCACCAACTGAGCCATAGCCGTTGAAGACCCTTTCCAACAACGTCTTTCGGTCTACTCCCCAGGACACGGCCCGACGGAAGCTGGCATTCTTGAGAGCTGGGTTGCCGTTCCCAATAGCCGTGCCGTCCTTTAGCGCTGCCCCCGTGTTGAAAGCGAACTCGTCGAATCCCGAATACGTAGCCGCAACTCGCGTAACACCTGGAACATTCGCCAACGAGTTGTACACGTTGGTATCCAACGAGTCGGCATAGTCCACTTCGCCCTTCTTCAATGCTTGCCCGAGAGCATCAGGATTGTTGTAAATCCGGAAGACTAGGTTCTTTACTCGAGGCATTCCACCGTAGTAGTTCGGGTTTGCAACGAGACGAACGAATTGCCCAGTCTGTCGCTCGACTACCGTGTACGCACCGGCTCCAACAGTTGGCGAGCCGGGAGTCGGCTCGTTCGTGTACGACTTCACCTGAGTTTCGGAGATGTCCTTCCATATGTGCTTCGGCAGGATGTAAACGTAAAGGTGCAGCATGATGGGCGACGGCCGCTTCACCGTGAAGACAACCGTGGTTGCATCCGGTGCCGAAACTGAGGCGATGTCATTGGTGTAGGCCGAGTAGTTCGTCTGCTCGTATTGACCGTTCAGCACCCGCTCAAATGAGTACACGACATCGGCCGAGGTAAGCGGTTGTCCATCACTCCACTTCACGCCGTCTCGAAGCTTGTACGTCCAAGTCGTGTGATCTGGGGATTCAGTCCAGGAAGTCGCAAGGCCAGGAACCGTGGTGAAGTCCTTGGCTGCGTACTCAGTGAGCGTCGGGTATTCGAGTTGGTAAATCTCGTACGCATTCGCATCAATGCCCGTGAATGGGTTAAGTGAATCCACATCGGTGGTCGTTCCAATGGTGAACGTGTCAGCAGCGGCTGACGCTGAGCCAGTTGGAGCGGGCGACCCGCTGTCGGCACTGGCAGCCAGAGGCGCCATGGCGAGCGTAAGGACCCCGCCCAGCAGCATCGATAGCCGACGAGCTTGGGCCTTACGTCGAGTCCTTGGCAATGCAACAGTCATGAGTTCGCCTCTCGAAGCGTTGCTAGTCTCCACCTGTGCCCGAATTGAAACCCGATCTGCCGATCCCACCGATTGCGAAGCGGGTGCCTCAGAGCCTCGCCCTGCACTCCGGAAGCCCGGTGGACGAATACTCCTGGCTCCACCACGTCGACGATCCCGAGGTCAGCGCCTACTTGCAAGCCGAGCGTGACTACCACGACCTGGTCACCGCTCCCATCCAAGAACTGTCCGAAGCCCTTCGCACCGAGATGGTGCGCCGGACCCCAGAAGTTGACCGTTCAGTCAGTTACCGCCTTGGTGAGTATTCCTACTACACCCGCTTCGCTGAGGGAACTGAATACGGCACTTTCGTTCGCGAGTCGGTCTCGGGATCGGGTTCAGCGGAGCAGTTGCTTGATCTGGATCAATTGGCCGAGAAGGCCGGCGCCGACTACCTCGGAGTGGGTGTCAGTGTCGTAAGTCCGGATGCCCGATTGCTGGCTTGGTCAGTGGACCTAGCTGGCGATGAGGTCTACGAACTGTTCATCCGTGACCTAACGACCGGAATCGACCTGCCGGAACGGATGCCGCACACGTACTACGGCGCAGCGTGGTCGAGTGATTCTCGCTTCCTGTTCTATACCGTTAACGACGAGATCTACCGTCCGTATCAGGTGTGGCGCCATGAAGTCGGCCGATTGCCTTCCGAAGACATTCTGGTACTAGACGAACCTGATCAGCGCTACGACGTATCGGTGGCAGCCTCCCGATCTGGGGACTACATCTTCCTCACATCCGAATGCCGCGACACCCAAGAGACGTGGCTGATACCGACGAGTGAGCCGACCCGTTCGCCGGTATCGGTTGGCGGCCGAAGCAAGGGGCACGTTTACACCGTTAGTCACGGGGGTGGTGATCGCCTGTTTGCGCTGACCAATTCTGGCAGCGCGTGCGAATTCCGCTTGGTAACAGGATCGGCGGCAGCGGTACTGGCCTCCGGTGCCCCGGCGATCCTCGAGTGGCCTGAAGTATTGGCCCACAATCCGGACATTCGATTGGTAAGTGCTGAACCTTTCCAAGACCGGGTCGTCGTGCTTAGTCGCACGCAGGGCGGCACTCGTCTCGAGATTCTTAGTTCCCTAGGCGTGCACGAGCACGAAATCTTGCCGACTCGGTCGGCTGGTTCTGTCGAATTTGGAATCAACCTTGAATGGAAGACAACCACCTTCACATTGGTAGACCACAGCTACATCGCTCCTTCGACTTGGTGGGACATCGACCTGGGCACCGGAGCCAAATCTCTTCGGCACCGTGACCAAGCACCGAATTACGCGCCGGACCAGTACCGAACCGAACTCCGTTGGGCAGACGCACGTGATGGTGCGAGGATTCCGATTACGCTGGCCTGGCATAAGGACACGGCGCTGGATCACTCTGCCCCCTGCTTGATGTACGGGTATGGCGCCTATGAATTCAGTTACGAACCCGAGTTCGACGCCAGTCTGATCTCCCTCCTAGATCGCGGTTTCGTCTTCGCCCACGCTCATGTTCGGGGTGGAGGCGAGATGGGCCGCAAATGGTGGGATGCCGGCCATCTGCAGACCAAGCTCAATTCGTTCTTTGACTTCATCGACGTCACCGACTACCTCGCTCGCCATGTTGTCGACCCTGAACGGATCGTGTCCAGAGGCGGCTCAGCTGGGGGCCTGCTCGTAATGGCATCGTTGGCTCTAGCGCCTGACCGGTGGCGCGCGGTGGTGGCTGAAGTGCCTTTCGTTGACGTCATCAATTCCATGTCTGACCCCGAAATCCCGCTGACCGTGAATGAATGGGATGAGTGGGGCAACCCCAGCAATCCGGAAGAATTTGCTTATCTGATGAGCTACTCGCCCTATGAGAATGTGCCCGTCGACCTAACCGCCTTGGTCCTGCTGACTGGCGCCGTGCATGACCCGAGGGTCCTGATCCGCGAACCAGCCAAATGGACTGCGAAAGCACGCCACCTGTCCAAGGGAGGGGGAGCAGTAAGCGGTCTTGCAGGTTCTGGCGCTACCGCATCCGGGATTCTGTTCCGCCCAGAGCTTGGTGCGGGGTCACACGGCGGTGCTGCCGGACGATACGCGCACCTTGCTGATGAAGCATTGACTCAGGCGATCATCTTGCGCGCAAGCGGTGTCGCCTGAGCCCAATCAGGCTCATTGCGCAACAACTAACGACAACTACTGCCCACGTGAGGACGGCCCGATCCTTCCCGGCGATGTAGCCGTACGCGACACCTTCGAAGGCCGCGAGCCAATATGTCATCGGCGCGATCCCATCGACCCGCGTTGCGGTCCAGACTCGCCACGCTTGAGGGCCGTAGGCAAGAGCGGCACTTAGCGCCAACACGGCACCAAAGATGCGTGGGTCATACATCACCCCAAGTGCTGCAGAGGCAGTCACGGCCGAAGTCCACCCAATTACGGGAAACCAAGTTAACCAGCGAGTCGGTACCTCGCCAGATCGCCAGACCAACCACGTCGCATAACCCCAAGGGATTGCCGGCAGGATCGTCGGCGGCAGCAGGGGCCAGGCATGTGTTAGGAAGATGTACCCCAGCCAAGCCGCGTTTGAAATACATCCATTCACCCACCCCGGCAAACTCACACCAGCGCTATGGCCACTAGAGCGCACTCGGGCAATCTGTGGCATCGCAATGAGCACCGATGCTGTCGTGGCGGCGACGGAGAGCGGCCAAACGATGGCCGAGTTCACCGGCTTCCCCTTTGCAAATAGCCACACATTGAACCTGCTTTGGCTTCTTGGAGTATTACAGACATCCAAATCAGCAACCGAGTGCCAAAACCCTGTGCCAGCAGGCCCCAGCGCGGTAAATAGAGCCGACCGGCGCGGTGTGGCGCGATCAACTCGTTTGATGGGTCATACTGATCAGGCGGGTTCGTCCGAAAGGTCGGTCCCAAGGTCGAGTGCAACGCGCCAATAGGGCGCAGGTTCCCTTTTCAAGCGGGTGTCCAGCATCAACGGCCCCAACTGTCCTGAGGGGACACCATGTCACGCATTCCCAATACGTCCGATTCGTTACGCCCTGCTGAAGCTAAACAGGTAGTGGCATCTTTCGCTGAGCTAGGAACGCCAGCGAAGATCTGTGCCCTCTTGACCGCCGGCGGGATTATTGAACCATTCCCAATCCAGGCACGTACCTTGCCAGACAGTCTCGCCGGTCGCGATGTCCTTGGACGGGGCCGCACCGGTTCCGGGAAGACAATCGCATTCGCCATCCCAGTGGTTGCTGCCCTAGCAAACGCCACCTCGGGACGTCGCGCCAACTCACCTCGAGCGCTCGTGCTCGTACCGACCCGCGAACTCGCTACCCAAGTGGCTGAAACACTTAGTCCACTTGCCAAAGCTCTTGGCCTGACCACCTCCACCGTGTTCGGGGGTGTGCCCCAATCTCGACAGGTCACCGCTCTTCGTGCGGGCGTCGACGTCATGATTGCGTGCCCTGGTCGGCTTGAGGATTTGATCAAGCAAGGACTGTGTGATTTGTCGGCAGTTGAAGTCACGGTGCTCGACGAGGCTGACCACATGGCAGATTTGGGTTTCCTACCGGTGGTCAAGCGACTACTAGATCGGACTCCTGCTGGCGGTCAACGTCTACTCTTCTCGGCCACCCTCGATGGCGGGATCGACGTACTTGTGAAGCGATACCTGAACAATCCGGTAACGCATTCGGTGGATCCAGTTTCGGCACCTGTTGCTGCGATGACTCATCACGTGTTCGCCGTGTCCACGGAGAACAAGGCCGCCGTTGTCCGCGAACTAGCAAGTGGACAAGGAAGGTCCCTACTTTTCACTCGGACCAAGCACACCGCTAAGAAGCTGGCCCGCCAGTTGACCGATGCCGGAATCCCAGCTGTCGACCTTCATGGAAATCTGGCCCAGAATGCCCGCGAGCGCAATTTGGCCGCGTTCTCTGACGGTTCCATCAGAGTCCTGGTGGCTACGGACATAGCTGCCCGAGGCATTCACGTCGACGACATTGCGTTAGTCGTGCACGTCGACCCGCCAGCCGAGCACAAGGCATATCTGCATCGTTCGGGCCGGACAGCTAGAGCTGGAGCGGCCGGCGTTGTGGTCACTGTCATGACACCAGATCAGCGCGGCGATGTGCGCACTTTGACCAAGCAGGCCGGAATCTTCCCCACCACTTCGAACGTGGCGCCGGGCGCCCCCGCCATAGTCGATCTCACCGGTCCGCCAGCTGCGTGGATTGCCCCGGCTCCTGCCGCTGACCCTGCCCTGCGCGCTACAAAACAGCCGCGCCGCGGGCCTGCTCGGGCCCCTTCAACGGGTTCTCGTTCAGCTGGCGCCAACGGTCGATCGGGTTCTGGCAGCAACGGCACCGGGAGTCGTACCGCAGCGAGCCGACCGATCAAGAAGGTCGCTTCGTCTAGGTCGCAATCCGTGGGTTACGCAAGCACCGATTCGAACGGGACGCGGTCCTCGGTTGCAGCCTTCTCCGAGCGTGGCAGTCGACGAAGTCCTGCCGGGCGTTCAAGGCCGACTGGGCGCTAACTGCGTGGATAGGCCGACAGGATGGCCCGCAACACCTGATCCGCATCGGTTGGCACCAAGCCGAGCTCCCTTTGGGCTGCATTTGAATCCATGACAAATGGGGCCCGAAGTTGGTAGGCCATCTCCGGTAGTTCACGAATCGCTGGGTTGACCAGGCCGAGTGTCTTGAGCAGGACGACCGGGACGGTGCCGACTTTGGGGTTCCCTACCCCTGCCAGGGCTGCCAAGCGGGAGATCGCTTCGCGCTGGGTGCATTCCAGTGAGCTCGGGACGTGCCAAGCCCGCCCCCAGGCCCGTTCGTCAGCCCCCAAGGCGACAAGTGTCATGGCCATGTCTTCGGTGTATGTCCAGGTGTGGAGCGTGTCCGCGTTCCAGAGCACTTGAATTCCCTTGCCTGCAAGCAGTCGCGGAATAACCCGATCCCCTAGGTGCGACTGCGCGCCGGGCCCAACGTAATCGGCGCCGCGTGCTTCGGTGGCTCGAATGCGCCCGGCTTGATGAGCTTCAAGCGCGTCCTGCCACATGCGAATACGGATCTGCGCCTTGATTGCAGTTCCGCTTAGCGGCGTCTGCTCAGTCATGGGCCCCGACACTTCGCCGTAGCCATAGAGGTTCGATGCGGTGACTAGTACGCTTCCGGCGCTTTCAGCCGCGGCCAACAGCGAGTTGGCGATCGGCGGCCAGTCAGTAGCCCAGCGGTGATACTTAGGGTTCACGCAGTTATAGATAACGTCCATTCCTATTGCCAAGTCAGATAGCCGCCCCGCGTCGCTCGCATCGGCAGCGATCCGCTCAACGTTAGACAATTCAGGGCCAGCGCCCGAACGCGTCACTATCCGGACAGTTTCGCCGGCGCCAGCAAGACGGCGAGTTACAGCAGATCCGATTGGTCCGGCGCCAACTACGAGGTGAGTACGCACAGTCATGTACCGCTCCGTCCACTTCACTCTCAGCGGTTCCGAGAGCACTGCTCTCATATTGCCTCACTCCTGACGAGGAGTCAAGAGCAGTGATCTCCCCTATGGACAGCGCTCTCGCATATGGCACACTTGGTCCATGCCTGAACCCGCTGCACCGCCTAGGACAGCCCGAGATCGAGCCCGCGCTGAGATAACCCGCGAGATCGTCAACACTGCGCGTGCGCACCTCGCGGCACACGGAGCTGCGGGACTGTCTCTGCGGGCTGTTGCCCGGGATGTGGGCATGGTTAGCAGTGCGGTCTACCGATATTTCCCAAGCCGGGACGACTTGCTCACACGGCTGATCATCGATGCCTACAACTCTCTAGGCGCAGCCGCTGAAGCTGCGGAAAGCGCGATTCGGCGCACTGATCTACCCGGCCGCTGGTCGGCCATAGCCCATTGCGTGAGGGACTGGGCGCTATCGCATCCGCAGGAATGGGCATTGATCTACGGATCGCCGGTGCCTGGTTATGTTGCACCGATCGACACCATCGGACCCGCCAGTCGCACGACAACATTGCTCATCGGAATCTTGGCCGATCTCGCGTCCACAGGGGGAGTGGCCAGGCCAATTCCAGTAAATCGACGAACACGCGCAGCCGTTGCGCCGATCCGCGGGTCAATCTCGACCAAGGTGTCCGATGACTTGATCGTGCGGGGACTGATGGCCTGGACTAACCTGGTCGGCACGATCTCGCTGGAGATCAATGGGCAGTTTCACAATGTGATCGCCGATATGGACATCTATTTCGCCCACTCAATGCAACGGATCGCCGCGATCATTGAACTTAGCTAATCCGCATGGGTTACGCACTGCCCTCCAGAAGGATTGCGAGCAAGTCAGCCTCAATCCGGGCGAAAACCGGATCGGCCACCATCGCCATGGTCCGGGGCCTGGGCAGGGGGACTGCGATAGTCGAAACCACAGTGCCCGGACGTTGTGACATCACATAGATGCGGTCGGACAAGAAGACTGCCTCGCGCACATCGTGCGTAATCAACAGCACGGTCCAACGGAACTCTTCCCACATTCTCTCGAGCCAACGTTGCATTTCCGCGCGAGTCAGCGCATCCAATGCGCCGAAGGGTTCGTCGAGCAGTAAGACGCTTCGGTCCTGTACGACAGTTCGTAGAAGAGAAGCTCGCTGTCGCATGCCTCCGGAAAGCTGGAAGGGATACGCCTTTTCAAAGCCCGCCAACCCAAATGTGGACAGCAGCGGGCGGACTCGCTCCCTAGCCTGCGAGCGTCGCATCCCTTGAATCTCGAGTCCCAGCGTGAGATTGTCCAAAACCCGTCGCCACGGCAGCAACTCATCTTGCTGCGGCATGAACGCGAAATCCTTGCCGTGCCCCACCAGCGGCAAACCGTCTACAAGCACCTGGCCCGATACCGGCACTTGGGCTCCGGTCATGATCGAGAACAAAGTCGATTTGCCACTCCCGCTTGGTCCGAGCAGTGTCACGAACTCCCCGGTTTCCGCATGAAGATTGATATCCCGCAAAACCTCTAGCTCGCCATATGAATGTCGCAGCCCTTCAACGGCAACCCTGTGCGGTTGTTCGGTCGCACGATCGCTCACGACTTGCCCACCGCCCGACGGCTCAGTCGCGCCCAGGGGATAGTGAGTCGTTCCACCAAGTACGTGAATGCAAAGAGCGACAATGTCAGAACTGCACTGACACCGACGGCAGCAAGTACCAAATCGGTGCGAAAAGAGTTCTTAGCCAATTGCATGTAAATCCCAAGCCCAGCCGAAGCGCCGGCGTATTCGGCGAAGATTGCCGCGACAACCGCATAGGTGATGGCGATACGCAGGCCGGCAAAGAAGAAGGGCATGGCCGCGGGCCATCGCAGCGACCGAAATATGCGTACCTTTCCGGCCCCCATGGCGCGAAGCAAAACTTCGGTGCTTCGTTCCACCGAGGCATAACCCTCAACCAAGCTCACCGTAATTGGGAAGAATGTTACGAGAGCGACTATCAATACCTTGGGCAACAACGCAAAACCGAACCAAAGAATCATCAACGGTGCAATCGCAATCAGCGGAAGCGTCTGCGAAATGATCAGCACGGGCATTATGGCCTGTCTCAGAAAGTGCGACGAGTCGATGAGAATCGAGAGCGTGATGCCGACGATTAGTGACAGGCAGAAACCCATCGCCGTCGCTTGAAGGGTCGGCACGGTGTTAGTCCAAAGGTTCTGGCGGGCAGCCCAGCCTTGCTGCCACACCCGAGTAGGCGATGGCAGGACGTCGCTGCCTAGACCGCTGTGGCCGGCGTACCACTGCCAGATCGCCAACAGCACGCCTATGACAACGATCGGTCCGAAGACGCGACTAGCCACTGACTTCAATGAATCAGCATTCACTGCGGTCCCACGGGTAAGTCTTGGGAACCAACAAGCACCAGATCAGCGGACTGCGGCAAATTCTCTCGGGCCATCAATGCGTCCTCTTGCACAGCCCAACTATCCCAGTGACCTTCATATGTCTCCCAACCCCGGACCCGGGCCCTAAGCAGACGCTCTTCCTCCGGGAGTTCCAACCAAATCGCCAGGTCGGTCCACCGTCGGATGGCAGCGGAGGCAGCCCCAACCCCTTCAAGAAAGAGGTATCTAGGGGGAGCGATTCGCAGGGGAACGCCCCATCTGTTCGATTGCCAATCCCATTGCGGGATGTCCGCAGCCGCCCCACGGGAAAAGGGTTTGAGCACTGTGTCAACCGCGTTCTGGACGCCAGCATCCAGGCCATCCCATCCGGGGTATAGGTACTCCAGCTGGACTGTCATAGCTCCCATACGTGCTGCAAGCCTGGCTGCGAGAGTGGACTTGCCCGCACCGGATCGGCCGTCGATGGCGACAAGCACCGTATGACCCAACCGAGGCGAAAGTTTCCGGATTCTCGCCAGCAGATCAACCTCGACCGCAACTGGCACTGGAGACACTTCGAGGGTCATGCCAACCCCGGCCGATCAGGCACCCACGCTCGAACGAGTCGTAACTTCACTGGTTCAGTATCACGGTTCGCAACGAACCGAATGCGAGCAACCTTCGTAAGGGTGTTTCTGGGCGGTAAACCAGTTGAACTAACTACTTCCAGATTACGGATTGCTCGCCGGCAAGTAGGCGTTGGTGTAGTACGTGGACCAGTCAGGTTCGGTTACAAGTTTGGTTCCAGAACCATCTGCCAAGAGTCCATTCGAGTACAGGAAGAGACCGTATTTCTCCCATTCATTCGAATCTTGGGTTCCCACACCGCCTTGGGCATTCTTCAGGTACCCCCCGGAGACCAGCAAAGCTTGGCTATCGATTACAAGTTGAGGATTGGAAAACACTCCTGGGTTTGTCGTAATGACAATCTGCGCCGCCGCGGCCGAGTTGTCGGCCGCAAATGCATACCCCTTAGTGAGTGCAGCGAGGAATCGCTTTGCCAGATCAGGATTCGCCACCAAGTACTTACGGCTGCTTGCGATCAGGACCGAGTATTGGTCAGGAAATCCATAGTCCGTAAATGCGAAGGTCTTGATTGGTTTGCCAACGAGTCTGGCTTCGACTCCCTCCCACGTGACAACGGGAATCGTAAAGTCCACTTGACCGGTGTAGAGGGCTTCATAAGCTGAGGTGTTGAGCGTGACCGTCTTGAAGATCCCCTTACCTCCGGCGTGCTGGATGATCGACTTTAGTTCGGGGCCTTCGTCTGGAGTTCCAAAACCGGCGTACGTTTTGCCATCTAAGTTCTTTGGGCTAGTGATATCAGTCCGGTCAGCCTTCACCCCGATTGCGTAGGTGCCCTTCTGGTCGGGCGCAAAGACGGAGACCAGATCACCGCCAGCAGCCCGTGCATAGACGAGTCCGGCCTGATAAGTGAATCCAAAATCGGCAAGTCCGCGTGAAATAAGCGTCTCCGGCGCTGTCGACCCGTAGGGCAGCACTTTCACCGTGATTCCTTGCTCAGCGAAGTACCCCTTGGCATTGGCCACATACACACCGGTGTAGTCCGTATTCGGCGTCCAACTCAGCGCCAATGTCACGGTCGCCGGAATGAGGGTGGTTCCGGCCTTACTCGTCGTAGATGTCAGGGAAGCGGCCGGACTTGAGGCAGTTGTCGAGCAAGACGTCACAGCTACCGCAGCAACTACAACTGATCCAGCGAAGAGCACGGATCTAGACGACCGTAGCGGCAGATGCATTAGTAGTCCCGAAAGCTCCAGACGCCCAGCAACACTAAGCGCCAACCGAATGGTGTCCGAGATGGGAGTTGAACCCACAAGCCCTTTCGGGCACTAGCACCTCAAGCTAGCGCGTCTGCCAATTCCGCCACTCGGACGTGGCCCGGTCCAGGACCGGGTGCGGCGAAACGATACCAAAGCCGGGATCCCGGCTCGACACGGCCACAATGGAGCCATGAGCGATCACCACCGGCCGAACCCGGCCGAGCTTGAGGTAGTTGAACTTTGCCGGTCTCTTATCCAGATCGACTCGACAAATAGCGGCGACGGTCTAGGGCCGGGCGAGGCCGCCGCTGCCGAGTACGTCGAGGCCCTGCTGACTGAGGTCGGCTACCAACCTGAGCGATTCAGCACCACTAGCGGCAAACGGCAGGGTGTCGTCCTCCGAATCCCCGGCAGCGACCCCCACGGTGGAACTCTCCTAATGCACGGCCATCTGGATGTGGTACCTGCCCGAGCAGCTGATTGGTCGGTCCCACCCTTCGCCGCCGAAGTCGTCGAAGACATGATCTGGGGCCGCGGCGCCGTGGATATGAAAGACATGGACGCGATGCTCCTGGCTGTAGTGCGGGACTGGGCGCGTACCGGCACCGGGCCGCGACGTGACGTTGTCCTGATGTTCCTGCCGGACGAAGAAGCAGGCGGTGAACACGGCTCGCATTGGCTAGTTCAGAACCGCAAAGATCTTTTCGAGGGTGTAACCGAAGCCGTCGGCGAGGTGGGCGGGTTCTCCCTGACCGTTCGCGATGACGTCCGCCTCTACTTGATCCAAACGGCGGAGAAAGGCATGGGGTGGTTGCGCTTACGTGCAACCGGGCGAGCCGGCCATGGATCGATGCTCAACGACGACAATGCGATTACGGCACTGTCCGCTGCCGTCGCAGGCATAGGTAACCTGAGCTTCCCAGTGCATGTAACAGATACTGTGCGCGCAATGCTTGATGGAATTTCAACGGCTACCGGCGTAGATCTCAACCCCGACGACATGCCAACGACCTTGGCGAAGCTTGGCCCTTTGGCGCGGCTGGTAGGGGCGACACTGATGAATACGGCGAACCCGACGATGCTTTCGGGTGGCTACAAGGTCAATGTCGTGCCGGGGGAGGCCGAAGCCGGAATCGATGCGCGATTCCTTCCGGGGTACGAGGAAGAGCTGTTCGCCGCCATTGACCGGGTCATCGGCGAACACGTTAGCCGGGAATTCATCGCCCACGACGTTGCTTTGGAAACGCCATTCTCCGGTCCGACGATAGACGCGATGGCTGCCGCACTTGACGCCGAAGACCCTGGTGCCGTTGCAATTCCTTACATGCTCTCCGGGGGAACTGACGCAAAGGCCTTCAGTTTGCTTGGTATTCGCGGGTATGGCTTTGCTCCGCTGCTGCTTCCGCCGGATCTAGATTTCGGCGCACTCTTCCATGGTGTAGACGAACGCGTACCCGTGGACGCGCTCAAGTTTGGGGTGCGAGTACTAGACCGTTTCTTGCGAACTTGCTGAAGGCTGACTCCAGCCGGCTTCGGGATAATCGCTATCAGGCATAGAAATCTCGTCGAGCACGGCGCGAATCTCGAAAGGCAGTTCAATTTCCTCGGCCTGCAGGATCGCTGCAAGTTGTGCCGTCGTGCGTGGACCAACGATCGCCGATGTCACGCCAGGGCGATCTCGAACCCACGACAGCGCCACCTCCAAGGGCGCTATACCGAGCCCATCGGCGGCCGTGCAAACCGCGTCCACGATTCGTCGCGGCTCCTCAGCCAGGTAGCGATCGATAAAGGCCGGCATCCGCGAGGAGGAGCCCCTCGAATCAGCCGGTGTCCCACGTCGGTACTTGCCGGTTAGGACACCGCGACCCAACGGTGACCAGGCGATAATTCCCACGCCAAAGTTGGCAGCCGCAGGGGCAACTTCGCGTTCGATCCCGCGCTGGACCAGCGAGTACTCGACTTGGTTTGCCACCACATCGGTGCGCGCCGGGATGGCGCGCTGCCAGGTGACCGACTCGGCTAACTGCCAGCCCGAGTAATTCGAGACACCGACATACCGAACGCGTCCGGAGGAGATGGCGTAGTCCGCGGCAGCCAGCGATTCGTCGATCGGCGTCAGGGGATCGCGCACCTGCAGCTGCCACAGGTCTATATGGTCTCGTCCGAGGCGCCCTAGCGAGGCATCTAGGGCGGACAGCAAATGGGTTCGCGATGAGTTGTACCGCCGAGGCTCCCCGGGGCAGCCACCGGATTTAGTAGCAACCAGCAAACCGCGCCCAGCGTCAGGCAATTGGGCCAGAACTTGTCCGAGAATGCGTTCACTTTCGCCACCGGAGTACTCATCGGAAGTGTCGAGCCAGTTCCCGCCTGCCTCGGCGTACTGAATGACTAATTCCCGTGCCTCGTGCACGTCGGTGTCTCGACCAAATCCCAGCGTACCGAGGCCCAGACGCGAAAGTTCCAAGCCACTGCGACCCACCCGGCGCCTAAGCATGGGTGAACGCTAACCCAGCCACACACTCTGCGCCGACTCCGGCGGCTCGGGCTAGTCGTGTCATCACAGCCCACGCGGCTAGGCTGCAGACGCAGCTACCTGAGACTGGAGCCAAATGCGACTGGGATTGAATCTGGGCTATTGGGGCGCGGGCAACGACGCGGACAACTTGGTTCTGGCAAAGGCAGCCGATGATCTTGGTTACTCGGTCTGCTGGGCGGCCGAAGCCTACGGCTCAGATGCCGCGACAGTCTTAGCCTGGGTCGGCGCCCAAACCAAGCAAATCGGTCTTGGGTCCGCAGTCTTCCAGATTCCGGGTCGGTCAGCCGCCAATACCGCAATGACGGCAGCCACGCTGGACACGCTCTCTGGCGGTCGATTCCGACTCGGGCTCGGGGTCAGCGGCCCACAAGTATCCGAAGGTTGGCATGGAGTGCGCTTCGATCAGCCGCTGGCCCGAACCCGTGAATACGTCGATGTTGTGCGTCTGGCGCTGAGCCGCAAGAAGGTCGAATACCACGGCAAGTTCATCGACCTACCGCTACCCAACGGACCCGGAAAGGCATTGAGCCTCACGGTGCACCCGGTTCGGGAAGAGATTCCCATTTACCTAGCCGCTATCGGGCCCAAGAACCTAGAGCTCGCCGGTGAAATCGCTGACGGCTGGCTAGCGCTGTTCTTTTCACCTGAGGATTCCACAGACTCATACAACGCGGTTGTTTCCGGACGCGCTCGAGTGGGGCTTGACATGACTGGGTTCGATGTCGTGCCAACTGTTCCGGTTGTTATCGGAGCCGATCCTGTGAAATGTGGCGACTTGGTCCGGGCCTACGCGGCTCTGTACATCGGTGGGATGGGAAGCCGTGAACAGAACTTCTACAACCAGTTGGCCACTCGCATGGGTTATGGCGATGCGGCCCGTGAAATCCAAGACAGATTCCTTGAACGTGAATACGCGGCGGCAGCGGCGGCTGTTCCGTTCGAGTTCGTAGACCGCACTTCGCTCTTAGGCCCCGTGGAGCGCATCGCCGAGCGACTTCCTGCGTATGCCGCTGCCGGCGTCACAACTCTTTCAGTCGGTCTCTACTCGCCGGATCTCGGGGATCGATTGGCGGCTCTAGACGGCGTTGCAAAGGCCTTGGAACTGTCGGGACTTGGTGGGTAGGTCATGACTACGGTTCTGCTGATTCGCCATGGACGCACTACGGCAAATTCGGCTGGTGTTTTGGCTGGTTGGACGCCGAACGTCCATTTGGACGAGAAAGGAGAACTCCAAGCCGCAGCACTTGGGGAGCGACTTGCTTCGGTGGGGTTAGACCGTATTGTGGCCAGCCCACTTGAGCGTTGTCAGGAGACAGCGGCACTGATCAATCGGCCACGCGGCAAATTCCCACTCAGCATCGAATTAGATGAGCGAATCGGCGAATGCCATTACGGGGACTGGACCGGCCGAACTCTAAAGGATTTGGCCAAAGAGCCAATGTGGAAAGTCGTGCAGCAGCATCCTGCGGCGGCTGTGTTTCCCGGTTCCGAAGGGGAGTCGCTGGCCCAGATGTCATCCCGGGCCGTTGCGGCGGTTCGGGACTGGAACGCCCAACTCGGTTCCGACGCCACATACGCGATCGTCTCCCATGGAGACGTGATCAAGGCCATTCTCGCTGACGCCATGGGGCTGCATTTAGATTCGTTTCAGCGAATTGGAATTGATCCGGCATCGCTCAGCGTTGTTCGGTACACGCCTTATCGGCCCATGATCGAACGGGTTAACGACACCGGCGGGGCGATCGATTCACTCTTAGTCAAGGCGAGGCGACGTCGAAGTGGGAACGCTGCGCTGGGCGGCGGGGCTGGGCACTGAAAGGTAGGGTCGAGCAATGCCACGTCAGGTGATCCTCTTTGATCCACCCGAGCGTTTCGTTGTGGGAACGGTCGGACAGCCTGGGGAACGTACATTTTTCCTGCAGGCCCGATCGGGATCCAAACTCGTTGCAGTCGCCCTTGAGAAGACCCAGGTCAGTGTTTTGGCAGACCGCCTCGAGGAACTACTTGACGCCCTTGCAGCGCGCACCAGCGGAATCCCAGGCGCCGAAGATGTGACCTCGAGCGATATTGCCCCGCTGGATGCGCCGATCGTTGAGGAATTCAGAGTGGGCGCACTCGGGCTGGGGTGGAACGGGGAGACAAAGCGACTAATCATCGAGGCCCATGCGATAACCGAGGATGAACATGAAATCCCGGACCTGGAGCAGGGAGACGATTCTGATCCGGATGTGCTGCGAGTTCGACTGACGGCAGCGGCCGGGCGAGCTTTCATTAGTCGCGCTCGAACCGTCGTTGCCGCCGGGCGACCGCCTTGCCCGTTCTGTCAGCAGCCCTTGGATCCAACTGGGCATATCTGTCCGCGCGCAAACGGTTATCACCGTTGACAGCACAGCTTCCCGCGAAAGGCAGGACCCCTGAGCTGTTAGAGGCGCTTGCTACGGCTGAACTGAGCATTGTTGGTCGCCTCGTCGAAGCCTCCAACGCCACATTGCTATGTACCTTGTCCTACCGCGGTGAATCAATTAGGTGCGTTTACAAGCCCACACTTGGCGAACGGCCACTTTGGGATTTTCATGACGGCACTTTGGGTCGCCGCGAGGTAGCCACGGCGGTCATCGCTGCGCAGCTGGAACTCGAGTTCGTGCCGCCAACAGTTTGGCGTGAGGGCGGTCCCGCTGGGGCCGGCATGTGCCAACTTTGGATCGAGGGCGCAACTGGCGGTACTGACGTGGAAGTCGTGACGCCTGATCAAATCCCCGCGGAATGGTTGGTCTCTGTGCATGGGATCGACGCCCAGCATCGAGAAGTGGTCGTCGTGCATGCAGACACGCAGGACCTTCGGCGGCTGGCCCTATTCGACATCCTGGTAAACAACGCTGATCGCAAGGGCGGGCACATCCTGCGTGACACGAATGCTCAGGTTTTCGCCGTCGATCATGGGGTGACTTTCCACGTAGAAGACAAGTTACGGACCGTCCTTTGGGGGTGGGCCGATTCTGCGTTGTCACCAGATGAACTCAGCCTTCTCGCACAACTGGCCCATGAATTAGGTGGCGAGTTTGGCCAGAGTTTGGGTGCTTGGCTCAGACCCGAAGAGGTCGCTGCAGTCGCCGAGCGCGTCGATCGCCTCCTAGCTGCAGGCAAGTTCCCCACACCGTCGGGGGATTGGCCGGCCGTTCCGTGGCCAGTGTTCTAAAGCACTCGAGATAGAGTCAGCACATGCGCGCTTGGCCGGCAGTATCCGTACCCATGCTGCCGGGCGTTGGCGCCCCGGTGAAGGTTCACGACTCCTCCCTCGGGAGCGTTGTAGCCACCGCACCCGGGCGTGTAGCGACCATGTACGTGTGCGGGATCACCCCATATGATGCAACCCACCTTGGTCACGCAGCGACCTATTTGGCTTTCGATCTACTAAACCGCGCCTGGCGCGATGCCGGTCATGACGTCCATTACGTGCAGAACGTGACGGACGTTGACGATCCTTTGCTCGAGCGGGCGGTGGCGACCGGCCAAGACTGGCGCGAACTTGCGCTTCGTGAAACGGCGCTCTTCCGCGACGATATGACCGCACTGCGCATTCTTCCGCCCAGGGATTACGTCGGCGCGGTCGAGTCCATCCCGACGGTTGTTGACTACATCGAAGAATTGGACCGTGGTGGGGCCGTCTACGAGATTGCCGGCGATCTGTATTTCAGAGTTAGCACGGACCCGAGCTTCGGAACGCGTAGCAATCTGAGCGAAACGGACATGCTTGCGTTGTTCGCGGAGCGCGGTGGCGACCCCGGTCGAATCGGGAAAGAACATCCGCTCGACGCCTTGCTGTGGCAGCGTGCCCGCCCAGCTGAACCAGCGTGGGATTCGCGCCTAGGACACGGAAGGCCTGGGTGGCACATCGAATGCGTAGCAATCGCACAGTCAATTCTTGGTGCAACCTTTGATGTCCAAGGCGGTGGTCGCGACCTAATCTTCCCGCACCATGAGATGTGTGCCGCTCAGGGCCAGGTGCGGACCGCTTCCGGACCATTTGCGCGTAATTACGTTCACGCTGGTTTGGTCGCCCTCGACGGCGAGAAAATGAGCAAATCCAGGGGAAACTTGGTTTTTGTCTCAAAGCTGCGTGCGGCAGGCGTTGACCCGGCGGCCATCAGGCTGGCTTTGCTCAACCACCATTACCGCAGTGACTGGGAATGGCACGATTCCGATTTGACCAATGCAATTGCGCGCCTTGAACGTTGGCGTCGAGCAGTGGCTGCGCCAACCGGTCCGGCCGCCGAGAGCACGCTCGCAAGTGTCCGCGAGGCGCTCAGTAACGATCTATCTGCTCCCACAGCAGTCGCCGCTATCGATTCGTGGGTGGACAGCGCGCTGGCAGATCATCCTCACGAACACGTGGATGCACCCGGGTTGATTAGTCGAACCGTCGATGCGCTCCTGGGGGTTGCGCTCTAAGAACCTCGAACCTAGGCGACGGGGCCTTCCGGATGCCGGCGCAGGTAACGCTCAAACTCGCGTGCAATCGCGTCCCCAGATGCCTCCGGCAAATCCGCTGTGTCTCGTTGCTCTTCCAAAGTGCGGACGTAATCGGCCACTTCTTCATCGTCGGCGGCCATCTCGTCGACTCCATCTTCCCAAGCACGGGCGGATGCAGGAAGTTCACCAAGTGGGACCGCAATATCTAGGAGATCTTCAACCCGGTGGACAAGGGCCAATGTCGCTTTGGGACACGGGGGAGCAGCCACATAGTGGGGCACTGCCGCCCACAACGATGCCGTCGGTAAATCGATTCGTCGGCACGCGTCCTGCAAGACCCCTACGATCCCGGTTGGGCCTTCGTAACGAGATGGTTCTAGGGCAAGTCTGGTGAGCAGGTTCGGATCGTCCGCAGTCGAAGTCAGCGGGACTGGTCGAGTGTGCGGCGTATCGGCTAACAGTGCTCCAAGAGTGACCACCAGTTCGACGCCCAAATCTGCGCATACAGCCAAGATCTCTTCGCAGAAACTGCGCCAGCGCATGCTGGGTTCTATGCCCTGAACTAGGACAACGTCGTGCTCGCCGAGACCGCGCACTACGTGGAACGAAGTCGTCGGCCACGTGATGGTCCGGTGTCCTGACTCGTCGAAGCCTACGTCGGGGCGATTGACCTGAAAGTCGTAGTAGTCCTCGGGATCAAGGGCACCTATCTCAACCGCATTCCAAACCTCGCGCAGGTGGGCGATTGTGTCGCTGGCCGAATCGGCCGCATCGTTCCAGCCCTCGAATGCCGCGATAAGCACCGGAGCCCTTAGTTCGGGAAGGTGCTCAAACTCGATCATTGCCGCTCCCGCCCGTTGCTGGCTGGTCGCTCGCCCGTCCGAACGGTCGAGCGCACCACCCGGCAGTCATTGCCGGCCCCTCATGCTACGTCGCAGGAGTCAGCCCCGTGGCCCCTGACCGCATCCGGCGTAGCGCCGCGCGTCGCTAGGCTGGGCGATCATGCCTAGTTCTTCTATTTCAGTCGCAGCGGCCCGGTCCACTGTCCGCCCACGGGCAATCTTGTTCGACATGGACGGCTTGCTGGTCGAGACGGAGTCAACCTGGCATCGGGCCGAATCAAGCGTGATGGCCGAAGTCGGAGTCGCTTGGACTCAGGCACTGGCTCACCAGTTTGTTGGGGGACCGATTTCGCAGGCGGCCGAGATTATGGCCGGGATTGCTGGCCATCGAGTGTCCGCCGCGGAGATCGAGACGTCTTTGGTTGACCTGATGGAACACCTTTTGGTCACCGAGCCAATCCACTGGCGACCCGGGGCAAGAGAACTACTTGTGGAAGCAGCCGCCGAAGAGATCCCCTGCGCACTGGTCTCTAACTCGTACCGGCGGCTGATGAATGCGGTGCTGGTTGCGATCGAGACCGACCTCGGAAGAGTGCCATTTAGCACCACCGTCGCCGCGGACGAATTAAGCGCAGGAAAGCCTTCGCCCATTCCATACCTAACGGCAGCAGCCCGGCTCGAGTGCCGGCCGGAGGACTGCGTGGTCTTGGAGGATTCTTCCGTGGGCGTAACCGCAGGTTTGGCCTCCGGCGCACGCGTTGTCGGAGTCCCAAACGTGGTTCCGCTAGAACCGCAGCCAGGTTTGGTGATTGTGAGTTCGCTCGCAGAGGTCTCGCTGGCCGATCTGCGGGCCTTGTTCATGGCCTAGACACAGGCAGCAGGTACGGTCAGGGAGTGGCGAATAGCGGATTGCGATTCACAGTCTTCGGGGTACCTGTCGAAATCCCCTTGAGCGGCCTGCTTGGCGTGTTCCTAATCGCCATCCTTTGGGCCCCCTCGTTCCCAGGATCCAATGGGTCCAGCAATTACGTTCTCGCCGTCCTTTTCGCTCTGCTGCTATACACCGTGATCTTTATCCACGAACTGGCTCACGCCTTGGCCGCTCATATGCTTGGATTCCCAGTCAAAGGAATCACATTGTGGATCCTGGGCGGCTACACGATCTTCGAACACCCAAGGCGCTCGCCTTGGCGTGAAGCGCTGATTGCCATCGTTGGGCCCGCCTCGACTTTGGCCATTTCAGCTGCGTGCTTTGTTCTTCGTGATCACGCTGGCAGCGCGCGGCCCTTGATTTGGACTCTGAGTTGGGCTGCATTGCTGCTGGGCGTGTTCAATCTGCTGCCTGGTCTTCCGCTAGATGGCGGGGTAGTTGTCAGCAACATCGTTTGGGCCGTGAGCGGACGCGAAGCCCTCGGGGTGCAAGTCGGGGCATGGGCCGGCAGAGTTCTTGCTTTGGTCGTGGGCATCGGCCCCATAATCGCGCGAAATAGCTCATCGGCTTTTGATCCGTCGTTACTAACTGGAATGCTTCTAGGATTCTTCCTTTGGAATGGGGCAACGCGAGCTCTGGTCACTTCAAGGGTGGAACGCGAACTGCCGGAAATTGCAATTGGGCCTTTGACCAGGCGAGCAATCGGCGTACAACGCGATCTGCCACTGGCAGAAGCCTTGCGCCAACTCGGGCTCGCACAGGCAGGTGGCATCGTTGTCTTGGACCGAGCCGAAGCGCCGGTGGGAATCGTGAATGAATCGGCGGTTACTGCCGTCCCCGTGAATCGGCGCCCGTGGGTACCGGTTTCCAGCGTTGCGCGGTCGCTGGACCCCAGAGCTATCGTCCCCATCGACGTTACCGGGGCGGCACTCGTCGAGAAACTGCGTGCCTTCAACGCCCCGGAACTTCTCGTCACCACAACTACTGGCGCGGTATTTGGTGTTCTGGTCCGCGCCGATGTCGAGACTCTGCTGAATGGACTTGCTCGCCGCCGAAACCGATCAGGAGCTAAGAAGTAATGACCCTCGGTGCAGAACAGCGGCGCGGCGTCTTTCGAATCGGCGACAGGGTCCAACTGACCGACCCAAAGGGTCGACTTCACACGATAACGCTGGTCGCCGGGCAGGCTTTCCACACCAGCAGGGGCGCCATCTCGCACGACGACCTAATCGGAAAGCCAGAAGGAATCGTCGTAACTGCCGCGGCCGGAATGCAGTATCTGGCCTTACGTCCATTGCTCGTGGATTTCGTACTTTCCATGCCGCGCGGTGCCACCGTTGTATACCCGAAGGATTCGGCTCAAATCGTGGCATTGGCCGATGTGTACCCCGGCTCGCGAGTACTTGAGGCTGGCGCCGGTTCCGGTGCTCTTACCTGTTCGCTGCTGCGCGCAACCGGGGAGACCGGTCACGTCTATTCATATGAGCGGCGTCCGGAATTTGCCGAAATAGCCGCAGCAAACGTCGAGCGTTATTTCGGCCAAAGCCACCCGGGTTGGCATCTTGAGGTCGGGGATTTAGCCGAAGTTAGTTCCCCGCCCGAGGTCGACCGAGCCGTATTAGACATGCTTTCGCCGTGGGAGTGCATCCCTGTCGTCGCCGCTGCGTTGTTGCCAGGTGGTGTCCTCACCGGCTACGTGGCAACGACTACGCAGCTTTCGCGACTGGCAGAGTCGCTACGGGCCGATGGGCGCTGGACAGAGCCTGCGGCCCAAGAGGTGATCGTGCGGACTTGGCACCTCGAGGGCCTCGCCGTTCGCCCCGACCACCGGATGATCGGGCACACCGGTTTCTTGCTGACCGTCCGCAGATTGGCTGATGGAACAGTTCTACCAGCTAAGCGCACTCGGCCCTCTAAGGGCTCGTACGGCGATGAGTACTCCGGTCCCCGACCCGGGGAACGACTTGGTCTTGACACCACCGAATCATCGGTTCCTGGATAGCGGTTCGCCGGTAAGGTCGTTCAAGGAGGTGGTTTGCAATGGCCGAGATATCAAATGCATCAGAACAGTCCCCGGACCAGATCGCCCTTCGGGACGCTTTAGCCGCCAGTCAACAGCGCAACGAGCGACTGTCGGCAACGCTGATTGACGCCAAGGAACAGATCCTGACCCTGCGGGCCGAAATTGAACGGCTCGCGGACCCTCCGAATGGTTACGCGGTCTTTCAAACTGCTCACGAGGATGGCACCGTCGATGTCATCTCCGCTGGACGCAAAATGCGCGTCGGCCTTAGTCCTGAAGTGAGCGCGTCTAACCTAAGCGTTGGGCAGGAACTTAGGCTCAATGAGGCTATGACCGTCGTTGCAGCAGTGGGTTTTGAGAGCACCGGCGAGATCGTGACACTCAAGGAGATCCTGGCTGACGGGCAGCGCGCGCTTGTCCTTGGTCGAGCCGACGACGAACGCGTTGTTCATTTGGCCGAACCACTGCTAAATCAGCGCATCCGCTCAGGCGATTCGCTGCTCTTTGATTCGCGCAGCGGTTACGCCTACGAACGAATCCCCAAGGCCGAGGTCGAAGAACTGATACTCGAGGAAGTTCCCGACATCGACTATGAAGACATTGGGGGATTGGCAAGCCAGATCGAAGCGATCCGCGACGCTGTGGAGTTGCCGTACCTGCACGCTGACCTCTTCGTCGAGTACCACCTAAAACCACCGAAGGGCATATTGCTCTACGGACCACCCGGATGCGGGAAGACGTTAATTGCCAAAGCGGTAGCTAACTCACTGGCCAAGAAAGTGGCCGAGGTTACTGGGCAACCCGAGGGCCGGTCCTACTTCCTAAATATCAAGGGCCCGGAGTTACTGAATAAGTACGTCGGCGAGACAGAGCGCCACATCCGTCTTGTGTTTCAGCGGGCCCGCGAAAAAGCCAGTGAAGGTATGCCAGTAATCGTCTTCTTCGATGAGATGGATTCACTTTTCCGAACCCGTGGTTCCGGAGTCTCCAGCGATGTGGAGAACACGATCGTTCCCCAATTGCTGTCGGAGATCGACGGTGTTGAAAGCCTTGAAAATGTAATCGTGATTGGCGCCTCAAATCGAGAAGACATGATTGATCCGGCGATTCTGCGCCCTGGCCGCCTTGATGTAAAAATCAAGATCGAACGTCCTGACGCACAGGCTGCTGGCGACATCTTCTCAAAGTACCTAACGGCCGACTTGCCTTTGCATCAAGAAGATTTGCTCGAGAATGGTTCAGATCCGCATGCGACTGTTGCTGCGATGATTGCCCAAGCCGTTGGCCTGATGTACGCCGAGTCGGATGAGAATCGTTTTCTTGAAGTTACCTACGTAAACGGTGACAAAGAAATCCTCTACTTCAAGGACTTCAATTCTGGTGCAATGATCGAGAACGTGGTTGCCCGCGCCAAGAAATCAGCCCTGAAGGACTTCCTGGCCGACGGTTCCCGCGGGATCCGAGTACAACACTTGCTCGATGCCTGCATCGCCGAGTTCCACGAAAACGAAGACCTGCCGAACACAACCAATCCAGACGATTGGGCCCGCATCTCCGGGAAGAAAGGCGAACGCATCGTCTTCATCAGAACTCTGGTGCACGGAAAACAAGGCACTGAGGCCGGCCGCTCAATTGATACGGTGGCAAATACCGGTCAGTACCTCTGAGCCTGAAGTCAATCGACCAATGCCATGAGCGTTCAACGGATTATGGGGATCGAAACCGAATTCGGAATTTCGGTTCCTGGGTCGCCAAAGGCTGATCCGATAGTCCTGTCTTCTCAGGTGGTTGGTGCCTACGCGGCGGCCGTTTTGAACCCCCTCGGTCTGCGCACGGACTGGGACTATTCCGAAGAGTCTCCGTTGCGGGATGCGCGGGGCTTCGACATGTCCCGCTCTGAAGCAGATCCGAGTCAACTAACCAACGAAGATATCGGAACGGCGAATTTGATTCTTCCTAATGGGGCTCGGTTGTACGTCGACCATGCTCACCCGGAGTATTCGAGTCCGGAGATTTCAAATCCGCTTGACGCTGTTCGCTGGGACCGGGCCGGCGTCCTAATTGCAGCGCGCGCGGCGACTTTGGCATCGCAATTCAGCAACCAAGACATCAGGTTGTACAAGAACAACACGGACGGGAAAGGGGCGTCCTATGGATGCCACGAGAATTTCCTGGTCGACCGTGCCGTGCCTTTCGCTGATCTGGTTTCTTCACTTATCCCGTTCTTTGTCACCAGGCAGGTATATGCCGGTGCCGGGCGGGTCGGTATCGGCCAGGAAGGTAAAACTCCGGGATTTCAATTGAGCCAGCGCGCTGATTTCTTCGAGACCGAAGTGGGGCTCGAAACGACGGTAAAGCGCCCAATCATCAATACCCGTGATGAACCACATGCTGACCCTGAGCGTTACCGTCGCCTGCATGTGATTATCGGCGATGCGAATATTGCAGAGTCGGCTACTTTCCTGAAACTAGGTACGACGTCGATAGTCCTGTCAATGATCGAAGCTGGCGAACTTGCGGCCGATTTAGTGCCACGCCGACCAGTGATGGCGCTGCATGAGATTTCTCATGACCCTAAGTTGCAATGTCGGATCGAACTCCGCGACGGGTCGTGGCGAACTGCGCTAGATATTCAAGAGGACTACTGCGAAAGAGCTGGCAAGTTTCTTGCTGACCGCGGGGCAAGCGATGCAATGACGGCCGACATCCTCAACCGATGGCAACGAACCATTACAACACTTAGACACGACCCAATGATCTTGGCTGAGGAAATCGACTGGGTTGCGAAACTGCGCATCCTTGAGGGGTACCGCGAACGCGACAGCCTCGCTTGGAGCTCTCCTCGACTGCAGTTGATTGATCTGCAATACAGCGATATCGACCCGGCTCGTGGAGTCGGCCTCCGACTAGAAGCCCGAGGATCTCTAACGCGGCTAACAACTGACGCCGAAGCCGATTCCGCGGTAGTTAATCCGCCTACAGATACGAGAGCATATTTTCGGGGTCAGTGCTTGAAGCGTTACGCAGATCGTATTGCAGCGGCTGGTTGGGATTCGATCGTCTTTGACATTCCGGGCCAAGTTGCCTTACAACGGGTACCCACTCTCGACCCTTGGCGCGGAACCCAAAGCCAAGTCGAGGAGATCTTCACCGCAAGCCCGACAGCGTCCATGTTGCTTGAGAATCTGCGTCAAAGATCCGGATCCTAATCCGGGACCTGTTCCATTCGCAGCGCCAGTACTGGACAGGCCATTCGAGCCCGTTCGGCCAAACGCACCAATTGCGGAGGGATCGGCCCGGGTAGAACCGTCGGGTAGCCCCAGTCATCCAGCGAGATCAACTCTGGGGCGATTTCCGCGCAGAGCCCGTGGGCGGCGCACCGCGGCCAGTCGACGCTTAGTTTCAGACTCATCTGAAGTCCGCATCAGGTCCGGTCGGAACAGCAGGAATCGCCAACCATGTTCTATGCGCCTGGGAGCACGGTCCACTCATTAGGTGCTGATTGGTGTGGTCAGCGAAGGTGTCGAGAGCGCTGCGTAAAGTCTGAACAGCCCCGCCTGGATGGTGACATGAGCCACGGCCTTCCACCATACGTGCCCAACGTTCGAGTTTGCCTAGAACGAATTCGTCGACTCGACCGGTAGCCAATGCTTCGGTGGCTTCGGCGATGGCAGGCAACCCGTTCAGGCAGGGTCCGCATTGTCGAGCACTTTCGTTCGCAAGCCAACGCATAATGTTCGCCGTCTCAGCCAGCACGCATGCAGCTTGAGGCAAGACAGCGATTAACCCAACGCCGATACCAGCCCGCCGCTCGCGCATCACCATGCTCGCCAGGGCTAAGTCGTTGGCGATTTCCGGTCGCATCCAAGTGCCGGCGTAGCCGCCTAACAAGTACCCCACCGAAGCGTCGCTGACCCCGCCTGCCAGTTCTAGGGCAGTTGAAATAAGCGTCCCAAAGGGCACTTCAACAACACCGGGTGCTTGCACGGCTCCGGTGATGGTCAATAGCAGGGTCCCGGGCTCGGATGCGGTACCGACTGTGCGAAACCACTCTGGTCCGTGGCGCGCTACTAGGCCAATGTGAGCATAGGTTTCGGCATTCGAAAGCATTGTCGGCCGGCCTCCCACACCACGTTCAGAAACTCGAGGGGGAGTGGTCGTTGGGATTGCCGGGCCTCCGCTGAGGAAGTTCGCCACGGCGCTGGACTCTCCGGCGACGTATCGAGCCGGCCCGGCGACCAGCGTGAATAGCGATGCATCATCGCGTTCCCGAATGGCTGCTTGTACCGAGCGCTCCACCGCTTCCCGACCTCGGTGTAGGTACACCACAACTTCCTTGGCTCCGAGCGCTTCGGCTACTGCGGCTGCCCCATCGAGAACCAGATGCGGCGTGCGTAGCAAGAGCAAGGTGTCCTTCTGACTGAGCGGCTCACCTTCGCTGCCATTGATGACTACCACTGGACGCCGACCGGCCGCCTTGACTGCGCGCAATTTCGAAGCGGTAGGGAACCCTGCGCCACCTCGTCCGCGCACTCCAGCTTCTGCGATTGCTTCGATTAGCGGATGTTCGGCACGTCGCCGGGTTCGCAACGACGTAACAGGGCCATGGACTTCTAGATGAGCTGCCAAATCCAATCGCTGACCGTTTCCGAGACCAGCAAGCAATCGGGGCCCGGTTCCAACTCCAGCCAGGGCAGTGGCGCCGCTCACTTAGCGGCCTTGCTGGCCGGCGCAGGTGTTCCAGCCCGGTGCGACCAACCCGGCGCCAATGGGCCTTGAATAGTCCACCAAAGAATTCCGAGAGGCACTACGAAGGTCGCCACCAACAGACCAACCCGAATCGGTAATGCCAAATCCGTGGTGGTCAGCAATCGATAAACCAGGCACAGGATCACCAGGGCGCCACATCCGGCGTTGGTGCCCAAGGCCCAGGCTCGATGGCTGTCGGTCCCAGTGCCAAGCCCGTGAACAACCGAAAGCGCCCACGCGAGGTAGCTCAGGACGTGTACCGATCGCCACGCGGCCTCGGTCATCCGCCCGCGCAACCCGGTCGTAATAAGAACGGCGATAAACAGGTCCACAGCTACCGTGCCTAAACCCAGCCAAATGGTGCGATACGGGGACTGGAAGGGCAGGATTGAGTCAAGCAACGAGATGCTGACAAACGAATCAAGCACTGCGGTTGCGATGTGAACGACCAGAAATGACAGCGACAAAAGTGCGACTCGACGGTGCAGTTCATTGCCGACGAACCGGGGCCACCATTTAGGCAACCGCCGGCTCGAAGCCATTACGCCTAGAACAACTGACAGCGTGAGCAATGAGAGCAAGACGAACCCGGTGCCCCGGTTGAGAAACCAAAGGGCCTTTGGGTCACGGATCAGAATCAGTGCACTTGTTGGCACTGGTTAGACCTCCTTGGGCCACGGGGCAATGCGCGTCACGCTACCGTCGGCCGCGACCAACCGCGCTGGAAGTCCTTGGTTTCGCAACCAATCAGCAGCTCCGTCGCCGAGGATAAGGGCCGCGGTGCTCCCAGCGTTGGCATCAACGCAAGTGTTGCCAACAACCGAAACCGTTCGCCAGAACTCTGCCGCCGGAGCCGCCGTTCGCGGGTCGATAACGTGGTGGACCTCGCGGCGACCGGAATTCCAACGCCGAACTAGCGTCGAAGAGGTAGCCAGGCCGCCTTGTGGGAGCGCCAGTAAAGGACCAGCGGGGTCGTCAGGGTGCTCCACGATTCGCACTACGAAGCCAGGGTTCCCGTCCGGTACTCCTGCCACCGCCATATCGCCTCCGAGGCCGACAAGCACGGGACATCCAAGTTCGCGTGAGATTCGATCAGCCGCCGCGTCCGCCGCCCACGCCTTCGCCGTCGCACCTAGATCGACCACTGCTCCGTCTGGAATGCGGACCGTGGCATGGGCGCTTATCTCAATATCTCGCCATGTGCAGCGTTTTGTCACCGAGATTCGCGGCTTGGGTACTGCCCCGTGTTGGCGCAACTGCTCTATATCGCGGTCGTAGCCAAGGGCCACGAGAACATTGCCAACCATGGGATCCACGAGACCCCCGGTCGCCTCCGCAACTCGAACGCCCGTGCGAAGCAAGTCCAGAAAGACGACCGAGGCTGGGACGGGACGACCTTGGGCCGTGTTTAGGCGAGCCAATTCGCTGTCGGTACGAAACCGGCTCGCAGCCAAACCCACAGCGTCGGTGACCTCATCGACAATCGCGCGCGCCGGATCGAGCAACTCGGCGCTCGGAACCACCAAGACACCGTAGGTCGACCAGATATCCCAGGTCACCTGCGCTCCGGCTAAATCGTCGGAGGTCAGGAAGTTCATTCGATCAGGATCCACCCGAAGCCGGAGTGGTCTTGGTCGGGGTCGGTGCCGGAGCCGGCGGAGGTGTGGTCTTGGTAGGAGTTGGCACCGGGGCCGGGGCAGGTGTGGTCTTCGTGGGGGTTGGGACCGGGGCTGGCGGAGGTGTGGTCCCGCCACCGCTGGACCCAGAACCGCCCGAGCCAACTGCTGCCGGCGGAGTGGACCCGCCAGAACCTGATTTAGGCGTCGACGTCCCGCCACCAGAACTCGTGTGCGAGGCGCTGCTGGAAATGCCCGAGCCGGCTCCGGACCCGGCACCTGCTCCAGAGGCCGTACCACTGGTCGAGGCTCCAACAGCCTGGGCACCAGCCGAAGGAGGCGTCTTAGGGCCCGTCAACTTCGCTGGCGCAGTGGATCCGGTGGTTGTGGCTGAACCAGTGGTGACGCTCGGATCGGCGGTAACCGAACCAGCATTTGACGAGTTCGCTTGGCTAGGTGCCGCTGGGGCGGCGATCGCAGCAGTTACGGCACCGGTCGCCACAAGGGCACCGACCGTGACGCCAAAGGTTGCCCCGCCTACAAGTCTGGTTCCCAGGTCCCTGCGGCGTACTACTGACCTACCCATGGTTGCTCCTCGTGGCTTCGCGTGTCCTGCAGACCTCTTCGACCAGTTGTGGGCGCCACCTTTAGCCACATCCGGCTAAGGTCCGGTTAAGGAATAAGTCCGTCTGCTAGACCGCCCGGTAGCCTGTGCTTCAGGAGGAACCATGCCCACAAGTGAGCAACGCCGTTCAGGCCCGAATAGCCAAGAGGTCCAAGGCACCCCTGCTGACGCAGCGACAGGCCAGGCCAGACGAGCCGCGCTCGATGCTGATGTTGATGCCATCCTTGACGAAATCGATGAAGTCCTTGAGGAGAACGCCGCCGAATTCGTCAAGGGGTTCGTCCAAAAGGGCGGGCAGTAGGACATGTCAACTAGCCATGGCCCCCTCCTGCCGCAAGCCTTCCGGGGCGCTGGAAGCGCATCTTTTACCGAGTTCCTTGCTGCTCACGACCCTGGACTACTGCCATCCTCGCGGTACCTAAGCGGCACCTTATCCACCGAAGTCCCGCACGCGACCACGATCATTGCGGTTACCTACCAAGGTGGCGTGATCATGGCCGGGGACCGACGAGCGACTATGGGCAATCTGATTGCGCAGCGCGATATCGAGAAGGTCTTCGCTGCCGATGAGTTCTCCTGCATCGGAATTGCCGGCACAGCTGGTATCGCTATTGAAGTCGTACGCCTCTTTCAGGTTGAACTTGAGCATTACGAGAAGATCGAAGGCGTTCAACTCTCTTTGGACGGCAAGGCGAATCGACTTGCATCAATGCTCCGCGGAAACCTCGGACTCGCGATGCAAGGCTTGGCCGTAGTGCCGCTGTTTGCCGGTTTTGATTCCGAAACCCAAGTTGGTCGCATGTTCTCGTACGACGTCACCGGCGGTCGATACGAAGAACATGCGTTTCACGCGATCGGCTCGGGGTCAATGTTTGCTCGTGGTTCCCTTAAGAAGCTTTGGTTCCCTGGTATCGACGAGGTCCGGGCGGTATCCGTGTGTCTCCAGGCGCTCTACGACGCCGCGGACGACGACTCGGCAACGGGCGGCCCGGACGTGGCGCGAGGAATTTATCCGGTGGTCGTTCGCGTAGATGCCGCTGGTTTTCAGCGCATCGCCGAATCGGAGACTTCTGCTGCGGTGGAGCTCATTCTTTCGGGTCGACGTAGCCAGCCCGACGGCCCACGCGCCGCGGCTCAGGAATAACGGATAGGGAGCCGCAGCCAAAATGAGCGTTCCGTACTACGTATCGCCAGAACAGATCATCAAGGACAAAGCCGATTATGCCCGCAAAGGCATTGCGCGAGGACGAAGCGTCGTGGTCCTTCAATATGACGACGGCATCCTGTTTGTGGCCGAGAACCCTTCGCGGGCACTCCACAAGATCAGTGAGATTTACGATCGCATTGCTTTCGCAGCCGTAGGCAAGTACAACGAATTCGAGAACCTGCGAGTTGCTGGCGTGCGGTTGGCTGATCTTCGGGGGTACAGCTATGACCGTCGTGATGTCTCTGGTCGCAGCCTAGCTAATGCATACGCCCAAACCCTTGGAACGATATTCACGGAGATGCCCAAGCCCTTCGAGGTCGAGTTAGTGGTCGCTGAATTGGGCGAAGAGTCAGCCGACGACCAGCTCTACCGGCTCACCTTCGACGGATCGGTAGCTGACGAGCATGGTTTTGTTGCCATGGGAGGATCGGTCGAATTGATCAGCGGCTTGTTGGCCGAGCGTTGGTTGCCCGGCTTGAATCTGGCAGCCGGCTTGGCGTTGGCGATTGCGGTCTTAGCCGGAGATGACCGCACCCTAGCCGCGGATCAGCTTGAAGTTGCCGTACTCGAACGCTCACGGCAGCAACGCAAATTCCGGCGAATCACCGGTCCTACGCTAAGTGCGTTGATCCCTGAGACTGCACCAATCGCCGAGCCCACTGTGGATACCGAACCGACCGCCTAGGCTGACCAAATGGACCGGCGAATCTTCGGTATAGAGACCGAATTCGGTGTCACTTGCGTTTCACAAGGCCAGCGCCGGCTATCGCCCGACGAAGTGGCTCGGTACCTGTTTCGACGCGTGGTCTCTTGGGGCCGCAGCAGCAATGTCTTCCTGCCCAACGGGGCCCGGCTATATCTCGATGTCGGCAGTCACCCCGAATACGCAACACCCGAATGCGACGACCTCGTAAACCTCTTGGCGCATGATCGAGCCGGGGAACTGATTCTGGAAGGGTTGATGGTCGAGGCTGAAGCTCGATTGGCTGAGGAGGGCGTCGAGGGGGAATTGTTCCTGTTCAAGAACAACACGGATTCAGCCGGCAACTCATATGGCTGCCACGAGAACTTCTTGGTAGAGCGCCACGGCGAGTTCACTCGCTTCACAGAGGCTCTGATCCCGTTTCTCGTGTCTCGTCAGCTCATCTGCGGGGCCGGCAAACTTCTCCAGACGCCGCGCGGGGTTACGTATTGCCTAAGTCAACGGGCCGAACACATCTGGGAGAGCGTATCTAGTGCCACGACGCGATCTCGTCCCATCATCAACACTCGTGACGAGCCGCACGCTGACGCAGAGAAATACCGCCGCCTCCATGTCATCGTCGGCGATTCGAATATGGCTGATGCGACTAACCTGCTCAAGCTCGGTAGCGCCGATCTGGTGCTGCGGATGCTTGAAGCTGGCGTAGTCATGCGGGACCTAACACTTGAGAATCCGATCCGCGCAATCCGCGAAATCAGCCACGACGTGACTGGGCGCCAGTTAGTCAAACTTGCAAACGGGCGTGAACTTTCGGCATTGGATCTACAGCGGGAGTACTTCGAGAAGGTTCGGACGTTTGTGGCCCGGCGCGAACTAGGAACAGATCCGAATTCGGTGCCTGCTCGAGTGCTGGACCTGTGGGAGCGAACCCTAACGGCCGTCGAAGCCAATGATCCGAGCCGGATTGCCACCGAGATTGATTGGGCGATCAAGTTGAACCTGTTTGAACGCTATTCCGCCAAACACAACATTTCCCTAGCGAGTGCACGGTTGGCGCAACTTGACCTCGCCTATCACGACATTCGCAGGTCCAGGGGGCTCTACCATTTGCTGGCGAACCGAGGCGTTGTCACTCGGCTGGTACCCGAACTGAGCGCCTTTGAAGCCAAAACAAGGCCGCCTCAGACCACTCGAGCCAAACTTAGAGGCGACTTCATCCAGAAGGCTCAGGAGAAGCACCGCGACTACACGGTGGATTGGGTCCACCTCAAACTTAACGATCAGGCACAGCGGACAGTGCTTTGCAAGGACCCGTTCTCGGCCACTGATGAACGCGTGACACGGTTGATAGAAAGCATGTAGCTAACGGGCATCAACCAGACCTGGCCGGTATCTTGCCTTCAACTGCAATGAAAGGTTTGAGTTGACTGAGCCACCAGAGATTGATCCGCCCGACGGGCCAGCGCCTATCAGTTTGGTTATCAAGGACCTAGTTATCGGCGATGGCGACGTCGCGACTCCTGGTGCCCGAGTAAAGGTTCACTATTTGGGGGTTGACTTCGAAACTGGTGAGGAATTCGACTCGAGTTGGACTCGTGGGGAACCAATTGAGTTTCCGCTCACCGGCCTAATCGCCGGCTGGCAGGAGGGCATTCCAGGAATGGCTGTGGGCGGGCGACGGCGGCTAGATATCCCACCAGCACTTGCCTATGGGGAATCTGGCAACCATCGACTGGCCGGACGTACTTTGGTGTTCGTAATCGACCTACTGGCCGTGCGCTGAATCATGTCGGCCCGCCGGACCGAACGCCTGCTCAATTTGGTCTTTGTCTTGACCAATTCACAGCGGGCACTTCCAAAGTCGCGACTGCGAGAACTCCTGTACCAAGAAAGCGCCTCCGCCGAAGCCTTCGAGCGAATGTTCGAACGAGACAAGGAAGAGCTTCGGGGGATGGGGGTTCCGATTGAGACAGTGTCTTTGGATCCGCTGGCAGACGATGATTTGGGGTACCGGCTAGCGAAGAATTGGCAGTTGCCCGACATCTCGTTCGACGTGTCCGAACTTGCGGTGCTCGCAGTGGCTGCCGCGGCCTGGAATGACGGCTGTCTGGCACCGGCCGCCACAACCGCCCTTAGAAAATTGGAGACCGCCGGAGATCGGTCGTCAGATTCCGGTCTTCCTGTGGTTCCACGGGTGGCAACTGCTGATCCTGCATTTGCCGCCATCCTTGCCGCGATCAATAACCGGCGAGAGTTGCACTTTGACTACCGTCGAGCCGACGCAGACGTGTCGTCCCGACGTCTGCACCCATTCGGATTGGTCCAACGCCACGGCCGCTGGTACCTCGTGGGGCTCGATCTAGACAAGGGGGAAGATCGCGTCTTCCGGCTTAGTCGAATGGTCGGTGAACCTCGCGCAATAGGAGTGGCAGGAGTCTTCGCCACTTCCCCGGCCGTGCAACTTGAACGCTTTGCTGAGGACCTCAACGCCGAACCTCACTCCGAAATCGCCACTTTGCTGGTCGCACCGCAGTTGTGTCAGGAACTTCGAAGAAAGGCCGTCGCAATCCGAGTGGGCAAGGCTGGCGATGAGATCGACGTCGGCTACCGAGATGTACGTTCCTTCTCCGCGTCGCTAGCCAGTTTCGGCGGAGCCGTGACGGTGATGGCCCCGGCAGCCCTTCGGGACGCCGTCGTGGCCCGGCTCGTCGCCGTTGGAGCGGGGACGGAACCGACATGACAAGTGCCCCCGAACGGGTCCCGCGGCTACTAGCCCTGCTGCCCTGGCTAGTGGCAAATCCGGGAGTGGGCGTTGCCGATGCGGCATCGCATTTTGCCGTTTCCGAACGCGAGCTATTGGCCGACATCACATTGCTGACAATGACCGGTCCTGGGCAATACGGCGGCGATTTGGTGGACGTCCAAATCGACGTTTCTGACCAGATCTACGTTCAGGACCCGCAGTCCTTGGCTCGCCCACTTCGACTGACTACTGACGAAGCCACCGCGTTGTTGGTGGGCCTGCGGCTACTGGGGCAGGTTCCTGGAATCATCGACCGCGCCGCATTGGTCAGCGCCGAAGCCAAACTCAACGAGGCCGTCCTCGAGCGCAGCGACCCAAAGGTGATTGTTTCCGTTTCGGCCGTCGACGAGGCCGTTGGGCACGCCGTGGAAAGTGCCCTGGCTAGCGGGCACGTGTTGCACCTGACCTATCTGGGTGCTACCCGCGACGAAATCACAAAACGCAAGGTCGACCCGTTGCGGCTTCTGGTACTAGAGGGCAGGTCCTACCTAGAAGGGTGGTGCCACAGCGCGGCTGCGGTACGCACCTTCCGATTGGATCGGATTCTGGCTGCCGAGATCCTGGCGGAGGTGGCCGCTCCTCCCAGCGCCGCGGGCCCTGAGCCAATCGCGGGACGGCTGGCCCCGGAGGGAGAACTTGTCACTTTCGCGTTGCTGCCCGCCGGAACTTGGGTTTTGGAACAGATCCCCTATGAGGCATTAGAACCGGGCCCCGGGGGCACTCAGGTCGTAACTCTGCGAGCAACTGAGGATGTTTGGGTACTTCGCCTGGCGCTAGCGCTCGGCGGCGATGGCACGTTGCTGGCCCCACAGCGGATAATCCAACTGGTTCAGAGCGCGGCTAACGTCGCCCTGAGCAACTATCACAACTAATTCAAGGTTTCCCCGCCGACTGCCGATGGCTCCTCCAGACAAAGGAGGCTTCGGTGACAACAATCAAGGCGACCTGCCCAGCCTGCGGGGACGTAGAGCTCTCGCCAGTCGACCTGGCGGTCATTGACTCTGGCACGTGTGCGTCCTACACCTTCAGTTGCCCAGATTGCTTGGCCCAAGTAACAAAGACTGCCGGCCGCGAGATAGTGGCCTTGCTGGTCGAGGCCGGCGTCAGCATCCAGAGCCCTAGGTCGCTGGCTCCCGCGCCCCTTACCTACGACGACGTCCTGGACTTCGCCCTCGCACTCGAGCAAACTTCCGATGTCCTAGGGGCGCTACTAGCCTTGGACCCGCGCTGATCGCATATGCTAGGCGCCCTGCCGAGTGAAAGGCGCAGCAAATGCTTAGAGGTTTGTTTGAGGGCTGGCACGGTCCGCTGCTCATTGTGGTCCTCGTGTTGCTCTTTGGCGCAAAACGGCTTCCTGATGCAGCCCGCGGCCTTGGCCGCTCGCTTCGAATCTTCAAGGCTGAAACCGAGGGCCTACGTTCGGACTCGCCGTCCCAGCTACCTGCCTCGGTGGTTGAGCCTGTAACGCCCCTATCGACAAACGCAGATCCACTGTCCGCCCCGCCAGCAGCGCCGCACACCCCCGACGCCTGAGTCCGCGTGTCCGAATCGACGGACGCCGCAGGTTCGAAGAAGCGCCGTCGCAGAGCAGTCGATGGGTCGATGTCGCTACGGTCCCATCTGCGCGAACTTAGGAATCGACTGATCAAGTCAGTCGCGGCAATCCTTGTGGTGGCCGTATTCACTTGGATCTACTACGACCAGATCTTCGCCTTGCTGCGCCGACCTTTCGATGGGCTATACGGCCACGGCGCTACAGCCGGTCACGATTACCAGTTGACGCTTAATGGGATCACGGACGCGTTCGCGCTCAAACTGCAGATCGTGTTCGTGACCGCAGCGGTTATAACTGCTCCCGTTTGGCTTTACCAGTTTTGGCGGTTCGTGACGCCCGGTCTGCATCGACACGAGAAGCGTTGGGCACTGGGTTTTGCAGCGGCGGCAGTTCCGTTGTTTTTTGGCGGCATCGCAATGGGTTATGTCGTTCTACCAAATGCGATGCGTTTGTTAATCGGTTTCACTCCGTCAAATGTCAGCAACTTCGTCAACACATCCACTTACCTGACGTTCGTCATCAAGTTCCTGCTGGTGTTCGGAATTGGTTTTGTACTGCCTGCGGTTGTGGTGCTACTTAACTTCGCTGGCGTGCTGCCTGCGAAACTGATTGGACGCCAATGGCGACTGATCGTGTTTGGGATCTTCGTATTCGCCGCCATTGCCGCTCCGACACCAGATCCGTGGACCATGCTCCTCCTTGCTCTTCCGCTTTGCGGCCTTTTCGCAATTGCGTGGGCAATCGCCTGGCTCTCGGACCGACGTAAGCGCCGCCGGAGTCCGGAAGGGGATTACGACCAGTGGTCCGACGAACAGGCCTCTACGTTAAGTGCCCCCGAGTTCGACCCCGCAGATAGCGTGGCCTCAGACCTCAAGGATGCAGACTAAGGCCATGAAGAAGATTGCTTTGCTGGTTAATCCGGCCGCCGCAGGGGGGCGGGCGATCCGTCGGGTGCCGGCGGTGATGGACCAACTTCGCGGCGCCGGAATCGAAGTGATAGCCCTAACTGGCACCGATGCTCGCGATGCCCTGCGACTGGCTACCGGCGCGGTGCGAGGCGGGATCGATGCATTGGTTGCAGCGGGTGGCGATGGTTCGGTCAATTTGGCAGTGCAAGCGATCGGTGATTCTGGTACCTCTTTGGGGATCATCCCGCTAGGAACCGGAAACGACAATGCCCGCTCGTTCGGGTTACCCCTCGGCGATGTGGCTGCGGCAACCAAGGTCATTATCGACGGAGCTACGCGCCAAGTTGACGTCGCTGTGGCAGTGACCGATGAAGGCGTGAGACGGCGCTTCACTGGCGTTCTGTCTGCCGGTTTCGATTCGGCCGTGAACGAGCGCGCCAACGACATGACGTTCCCCCCAGGCCGGGCTAAGTACTTGGCGGCGATCATCGCTCAACTAGCGACCTTTCGTCCGGTCGAATACCACGTGACCTTGGATTCCGAGGAGATAGTGGACCACGGAATGCTCGTTGCTGTTGGGAACGGGCCCGCATACGGAGGTGGGATGTTAGTTTGCCCGGCAGCCGACGTCGCCGATGGCAGACTCCACATCACCTTTCTGCACAAGGTCGGCAGGCCAACGTTCCTTGGAGTACTTCCCAAGGTGTTCTCCGGTAAACACGTGCACCATCCGTCGGTCACCGTCCACACCTCAGGGAGTGTGCGCATCGTCGCCGATGGCCAATTGGCGTACGCAGACGGCGAGCGGATTGGTCCGCTTCCGGTTCAAATTTCGCTACTTCCGGGTGCATTGCGCGTATTGGTACCAGACTCCCAAGGTCTGCCACCTCTGGATTCCCCACCTGCATCAATATGAGTTCGCCTTCCGAAAAGTATGCGAAGGCAATGGCCCGCGCGGCCGAGACCCGCACTGTGTTGCATACGTTCCGGGAGTCATACGAATTTGAGTTTGACGACTTTCAGATTCGTGCCTGTCAGGCGCTGGAGGCCGGCAAGGGAGTCCTGGTTGCCGCGCCAACTGGTGCAGGCAAGACGATAGTTGGAGAGTTCGCCGTCCATCTAGCGGTCGTGTCCGGGACTAAGTGCTTCTACACCACACCGATCAAGGCTTTGTCCAATCAGAAGTTCCACGATCTGATTGGTCGTTACGGCGAGGACAATGTCGGCCTCCTTACCGGGGACAATTCCATCAATGGCGAAGCTCCCGTAGTAGTTATGACTACCGAAGTACTGCGCAACATGATTTACGCCCAATCCGACACCTTGTCGGGCCTTAGTCACGTCGTAATGGACGAAGTCCATTACTTGGCCGACCGTTTTCGGGGACCAGTCTGGGAAGAGGTCATACTACAACTGCCGATTTCGGTACGGATTGCGGCGCTTTCGGCGACCGTGAGCAACGCTGAGGAATTTGGTGAATGGCTGACCACTGTTCGGGGCGAAACTGAGGTGGTGGTTGAGGAACATCGCCCAGTGCCGCTGTGGCAGCATGTGCTCGTCGGAGATCAATTGCATGATCTTTATGTAGAACCCGAGCGATTGCGCGTAAATCCTGAACTTATGCGCTTGGCGCGGGATGAAGATCGCGCCGCGAAGTTTTCCCACGAGCGTCCGGTTCGTGGACAGCGTCGCGCCCGGGGCCCGCATGCCCCATCTCGTGTTGAAATGCTGGGCGCGCTGCGTCGTGAGGGACTCCTTCCTGCAATCGTGTTTGTCTTCAGCCGGGTCGGTTGCGATTCAGCTGTGCGCCAATGTCTTTCCGCCGGACTGCAGCTAACAACCGCAAGCGAACGCAAAGAGATTCACGACCTGGTGACTGAAAGGTGCAGCCAACTTCCTGAGCCCGACTTGCACGTCTTGGGTTATGGCGAATGGCTGTCCGGACTCGAATCAGGGCTTGCCGCACACCACGCCGGCATGCTGCCGGCCTTCAAGGAGGTAGTTGAAGAACTCTTCCAACGTGGGCTCTTGAAGGCAGTGTTTGCCACCGAAACCCTGGCTCTAGGTATCAACATGCCTGCAAAATCCGTTGTTCTTGAACGCCTAGTTAAGTGGAACGGTGAGGGGCATGTGGCGGTAACGGCGGGGGAGTACACCCAGTTGACAGGCCGGGCCGGGCGGCGTGGGCTCGACACTGACGGACACTCAGTCGTCGTATGGCACCGTGAACTTGAACCTGCCGGCCTGGCCGGTTTGGCCGCAACGCGCACCTACCCGCTCAGATCATCCTTTCGCCCTTCCTACAACATGGCCGTGAACCTGGTGGGTCGTGTTGGTCGCAAGGTCGCAAAAGACTTGCTTGAAATGTCATTCGCGCAATTCCAAGCAGATCGCTCGGTCGTAGGTCTGACCCGCACGATTCGCAACAACCAAGAAACGCTTCAGACCATGGCCGCAGAGATGCAATGTCATCTGGGCGATTTCGCCGAGTACGCGGCCCTGCGAGCCAGAGTTTCAGACCTCGAAAAGGAACAAGCCCGCGCCGGCGCCGCCGCACGCGTTGCCGCCGCCGGCGCAGCTTTGGCGGCGCTGCGACCGGGCGATGTGATTTTCGTCCCTACGGGCCGGCGCGCGGGGCCCGCCGTAGTTCTTGATCCCGGTTTGGGGGGCGCGGATGCATTACCTCGGCCCGCCGTATTGACTCTTGATCGCCAGGTCCGCCGACTCTCAGTCGTTGACTTTCCGACTCCGGCACAAGTCGTTGGACGCGTGCGTATTCCCAAGACCTTCAGCGCCAGATCAGCTAACTCGCGTCGAGATCTAGCTGCACTGCTTAAGGATGCTTCAACAGACCTTCATTTGCGTAGTCAACGGCCCCACCGCGAGGTCGGTAGCGACGGTGAAATCAAGGTACTAAGAACGCAACTCCGGGCGCACCCCTGCCACGGTTGCAGTGATCGAGAAGCTCATGCCCGGTTGGCCGAGAAGTACCACCGCGTGTTACGCGAGACAAACGGAATCGAGCGCCGGGTAGCAAATCAGACGAATTCCATTGGCAGACAATTTGAACGAGTCTGCGCCCTGCTGACCAAGCTTGGATATCTTGAACAGGCTGGGTCCAAGTTGATCGTTACCGACTCGGGCAGGCTCTTGGCTGGGCTGTATACCGAACTGGATCTACTTGCAGCCGAATGTATCCGGCACGGCGATTGGGACGAGTTATCGGCCGCCGAACTGGGTGCCGTCGTTTCTGCACTGGTTTTTGAGTCACGCGGTGCTGACATTGCGGAGCCGCAGATCCCAACTGCCCGAATCCGTGAAGCCTTGGCGGCCCTTGTGCGCCGTTGGGCCAAGCTGTCGGAACTCGAAGCCGAGGAACGACTTGATTTTCTGCGCGAACCTGACGTGGGGTTCTGCGAAGCTACTTACGCGTGGGCGCGACAGGGCCAACTCGAAGCCGTCCTTCGGGACGCCGACTTGGCAGCTGGCGACTTCGTCCGAGCGACAAAGCAGGTAATTGACTTACTGGACCAGGTGGGCGCTGGCGGCGCCAACTCTTTAGGCGCTAATGCAAATCTGGCCATTACGAACCTACGACGCGGAGTTGTTGCTTACGCGGCACTTACCTGAGCGACGGTTTTCGCCCACCGCTCTACGGTGCCGGTCATGCCCGTTCGAGCGATCAAATCGGCAATGGCTGGTGTCCCGGTCGGAGGGGTCCGGAGTCGATCGTCGTAGTCAGGCAAGGGGACATCGGTCCGGACTCGCACGACGACCTGAGCCGCCGTCAAGTATTCGAGGGCATCCCGCAGTGAATCTCTCAGCCGCGGGCGCAGATTGCTATCGGTTGCGTTTGCTGCGGCCAAGACACGTTCCAAGCTTTCATGTTCTGACAGCAGCGCCGCAGCGCCTTTGTCGCCAATACCCCTAACGCCACTCAATCCATCAGATGGGTCCCCGCGAAGGGTAGCAAAATCGGCATATTGCAAGGCCGAGACACCGTACCGATCACGAACGGTCAGATCGCTGAATACCTGAACTGGCCCCTTGCCCGTATACCAAACGGAAATGTTCCGACGATCATCAATGACCTGGAACAGATCTCGGTCACCAGTCAAAACGGCTACCGGTCCGGCTTCCTTCTTGGCAATTGTGGCGATGACATCGTCTGCTTCGAAGCCGGCAACCCCAATCCGCGTCAAGCCAAGTCCCGCAGCGATATCGATGATGGTGTCCACCTGAGGAGCCAAGTCGTCGGGAATCGCTTCGGTTCCATCCGAGGCCAGACGATGGGCCTTATAGGCCGGTATCAGCGTGGTGCGAAATGCCGGCCGCCAATCTTCATCCCAGCAAAGCACTAGCCGAGTTGCTTGGAATTGTTCAACAGCCCTCGTAAGCGAAGTGAAGAACCCTCGCACTGCGTTAACTGGCCGTCCCGACGAGTCCCGCATCGAGTCCGGAACACCATAGAACGCGCGGTAATACTGCGAAGCAGAATCGACCAGAAGTAGGCGCTGCGTCATTGTTCAAGGGTACGGGGCTAGCGTTGGGTATATGACTCAGACTTTCGACCAACCCACTGCCGAGTTCGTGAGCAGAATGCGGCGGGCCACCTTGGGGTTGGCCTCCCACGAACTCGCTGCCCTTGTCGTGTCACCGGGCCCAGATCTTCGCTACCTATGCGGATACGACGCAATTGCATTGGAGCGCCTCACCGCACTCATCCTCCAAGCGGACTCGGCCTACCTTGTTGTGCCCGAGCTGGAAGTTCGGGCAGCACTTGCCAGCCCGGTAGCCGAGCTGGGAATCGAAGTGCTTACGTGGGGCGAAACAGACGACCCCTACCGTCTGGTTGCCGATTTGATCCCGGGCGGTGGAAAAGCCGGGGTTGAAGCGCGAATGTGGGCTGCAAAAACCTTTGCATTAGGCGGCGCAGGCCTGAATGTAACCACCGGCGAACGTGCACTTGCGGAGTTGCGATTGCGCAAGAGCGCATACGAAATCAACTGCCTTCGAAAGGCCGGAGCGGCGATCGACCGGGTGCACGAGCAGGTGTCGGGCTTCCTGCGAATCGGTCGAACCGAACGTGCAATTGCTGCCGATATCAGTGCCGCAATCATCGCCACCGGTCATGAACGAGTTGATTTCGCCATCGTCGCCTCGGGCCCTAACGGCGCCAGCCCCCACCACTTAGCCTCAGATCGCGAACTAGTTGCCGGCGACCTAATCGTCGTCGACATTGGCGGCACAATGCCGGATGGATACTGCAGTGACTCGACCCGCACCTACTGTTTGGGAGATCCTGAACCGGCTGCCCGCGATGCCTACGAGGTGCTCCAAGTAGCGCAGGAACTAGCTGTTCGCCATGTAGTCCCAGGTATCAGCGCCGAAGCGATCGATGCGGCCGCCCGTTCAGTGATCACCGCAGCCGGTTATGGCGAGTTGTTCATGCATCGCACTGGACACGGCATCGGCCTCGAGACGCATGAAGAGCCGTATCTGGTTGCCGGAAACGCCACGACCCTAGAACCAGGAATGGTCTTTAGCGTTGAGCCTGGCATCTACCTAGCCGATCAATTCGGGGCCCGGATCGAGGACATCGTCGCGGTGACCGAGACTGGTTGGGAGTCGTTCAACCTAAGGCCGCGCAACCTGATTGTCGTGCCTACCTAGCTGACATCGGGCAGCGCTAGGCTAGGCGGACCATGGAAGAACTCGATCAGTCGATCCTTCGCCTCCTAGCCGCCGATGGCCGGATGTCCTACACCGACCTTGGAAAGGCAACCGGGCTTTCCACTTCTGCCGTACACCAGCGGGTCCGGCGGCTAGAACAGCGAAACGTGATCCGCGGATACTCCGCAGTAATCGACGCTGAGGCAGTTGGGCTGTCACTTACGGCCTTCGTCTCGATCAAACCAATCGACCCGGCCGCCCCCGACGATGCGCCCGCACGCCTTGCCGGCTTGGCGGCGATCGAGGCTTGCCACAGCGTCGCTGGCGACGAGGCCTACATCCTCAAAGTTCGAGTGCCCACCCCGGCGGCACTCGAATCACTCTTGGCTGAAATACGAACAACGGCAGCGGTCTCCACCAAAACCGTCGTCGTACTTTCCACGCCGTACGAGGGTCGCTCACCGGGTATCTAGTGGTTGCCGGGATAGAATCCTTCGGCTGATCCTTATTGCTCTTTCATGCACCTTTGGGCAAAGCCGAGGTCAGCTGTGATGTTGTTTGCTCGATACCGCGCCGGAACCTTGGCGGCGGGCCGCCGAAGGGGACGCACTTGCTCGACACGAAGCCAAGGTCGCGGGGCCGCTCTGCGCGGTATGAGCGCCCCTCGGGAGCCAAAACGCCAGGGACAGGACGCTTGGTTCTGCGTTGGGTTGGATTAGTTATCAGCCTCGTACTCGTTTTCGGCTCTTTGGCAACTGGCTGGTCTATGGGCAACGCTGTGTTTACTCAGGGCGGCGATCCCACCTCGGCAAAACTGGCCGAATGGGGACGTGACCACGGCCTAGGCGCTGCCGTGACAGCTCTTGAGGCATTGCAGTACAAACTCAACCCACCCAAATCTGGGGGGGCCCCGGACTCCGGCCTGCTCGCTCAGCAGACTGCCAACCCTTCCCCTGTAGCCACTACTTCGCCAGTGCCCATCCACACTGCGCTGGCTCCCATCGTTAAGCCAGGCATTGGCGGCGAAGGCTTCTTCAAGCCTCTGGTAGTGCGCGATGGCCTACCGATCATCCAGGTTGCCTACCTTCGCCCAGATACCGTTCACACTTCGTATCTTTCGGCAGTGGTCTGGATGTCCGGGCTACATACCCAACTCGTCCTGCACCCCGGTTACTCCGACCCAGGTAATCTCTCGCTGTTCACACAAGGAGCTGCGGTACGCAACACCGCGCTAAGCGGTCTGATCGCAACCTTCAACGCCGGCTTCAAGGTCAAGGATTCCCGTGGTGGTTTCTATCGAGATGGTCACACCATTGGAAAACTTCAGGTCGGCGCCGCTTCGGTGGTCACCTATGCCGATGGACATACAGATGTCGGATCGTGGGGCAGTCAGGTCTCGATGACTGCAGATGTAGTTTCAGTGCGCCAGAACCTCAAATTGCTAATAGATAAAGGGGTTCTGTCCAGCAATCTCAATGGCGACGTTCAGTCAACCTGGGGAGCAACCATTGGCGGAGCCTATGCCGTTTGGCGAACCGGGATTGGGATCACCGCCGAGGGAGACCTTGTCTACGTAATCGGCGATGCGCTTTCGGTACGAAGTTTGGCTGTCTTGCTCCAACGTGCTGGTGCAGTCCGGGCTATGCAACTGGACATTAACCAGCTATGGGCGTCATACATGTGGTACACACCAGCTACTGGCGGATTGCTCTCCCCGCATAAGGTGCTCAGTTTCGAACGCCCCGCCAACCGCTATTTGACACCGACAAGTCGCGATTTCTTCGCGGTCTTGGCCAGATAGACCGGTGCCTAATGGGTCGAACTAGCGACTAGCCTCGCGGCTTTCTGCGGCCGCTGCGATTGTCTCAGCTGAGGCAGTTAAGTAGTCACCTGAATGTTCGCGCCACCAGTCTTGGCCTTCGACGGGCAAAGTATGAATTGGGTCGTAGTACTCGTACCTACGTCGTAGGGCTTCAGGGTCATCTAATTCGACACCTGTGCGGTAGTTCTTTGTCCAATAAGAGATTCCACGAGTGTGGTCATAGTCGGCTAGTTGATGAACCCAACGTTTGCCCACGTATGGCACGTCGCAAACAATGCGCGGCGTCGCAAAACCAGGCAGATACCCCATAATGCCGTGCTGAAGTTCTTGAGCTTGCCAAACTGCTAGGCGCCAGTGCTCGCTGAACGGAATCATGTCGCACATGTAGAAGTAGTACGGCATGATCGCCGCATCATCGAGAAGGGCAAAGCTCAAATCGAGCAGTGCATCGACACTGGCGTTAATTCCGTTGAGCAGAACACCTTGATTGCGAACATCACGCACTCCCGCATCAAGCATTGCCCGCACGGCCTCCGCGACAAGAGGCGTGACCGAAGCGGCAGTGTTGACGTGGGTGTGGATCGCCAACGAGACACCGCGATCGCGGGCAGTCTTAGCTAGCCGTTCAACGCCGGAACGTACCTCCGGCTGGAGCCAGTGTTGAGGGAGCGCAGCGAGGGCCTTGGTAGCCAAGCGAATATCGCGAATGTTTTCAATGCTGAGCAACTCAGCAACAAATGCCTCTAGGCGTGACCACGGAAGGTTCCCGACGTCACCGCCACTAACAACAACATCTCGCACACCTGGCGAATTACGCAGGTAGGCAATCATGTCGTCGTATCGATCAGTCGGTTTGGCAACGAACTTCAACTTCGTAATAGACGGGGTTGAGTTGCCGACAAGATCCATGCGGGTGCAGTGGCCGCAATACTGCGGGCACGTTGAGAGCAATTCGGCTAAGACCTTGGTTGGGTAGCGATGTGTCAGCCCTTCGGCTGTCCACATCTCATGCTCGTGGAGCGAATCCCGGGTGGCGTGCGGGTGGCTCGGCCACTGGGTTAGGCGGTCAGAAAACACCGGAAGCATGTATCTGCGAACCGGGTCGGCATACATTGAGTCGGTCCAAGAATCGGCTGCGCTAGGAAGTGGATCGACCATCATCGTGTTGATCATCTGCGGCGGCACGAGCATCGACATCGTGGCCCGCTCGACCTGATCCCGGTTCAGATCGTCGTAGAAACGGTCAGCGACTCGGTCGCCCAAAACGTCTTTGAGTTGACCAGAGGTCTTCACGCAATGTGCCCGTTGCCATTGGACATCGCGCCACTCGGCCTCAGACACATCACGCCAACCCGGGAACCGACGCCAGTCAGGCTCTGGGGCATTACGGCGGCGATAGACGTAAGGCTGGCGGGCCGCGGCGTGCTCGGACGCAGACTGTTCGGGGCTAATTCGCGGTTCGACCCCGAGCACAGGTGTTGTCACAGTCCCTCCAAAGCGCAGATACCAGCGTGGTATTAAGGTATCACCACAGGTCTTTTCGTTCACGATCCTCTTTGCAGGATATCCTGTTGTCTAGGTTATTGGCCACCGGACTGGAAGGATGGGCGAGTGTCCATAGGAACTAGCCGCGTGATCGAGCCGCTTGGGGTGTTACCTCAAGCGGCGTGGCGCCTGAATCCCGATCCCACAATTGGGCCGGACGAGGTTCGCATCCGCGTCAAACGCTTGAACCTTGACGCCGCCTCATTTCGCCAACTTCGCGAGGCCAACGACAACGATGGCAGCCGAATCCGCCAGGCTGTTCTAGAAATCGTGGACACCCGCGGAAAGATGCACAATCCGGTTACCGGGTCAGGCGGGATGCTCGTCGGTAGCGTCGAGGCTGTCGGAGCGCAATCGCCGCTTGGGCTGGCTGTAGGGGACCGAGTCGCCACCTTGGTCTCGCTTTCCTTGACGCCGTTGAAGATCAATGACGGACTGGCCAATTGGGATGGCACGAGTGAACAGATCCCATGTGACGCAACGGCAATCCTGTTCGCCCGCTCGATCGCTGCTCGGCTACCTGAAGACCTACCTGAGGCCGTCGCACTTGCCGTGATGGACGTTTGTGGGGCGCCTGCGCTAACGGCTCGGGTCGTGAGCGAGATCAAAAGTCAGGGTCGAGCGTGCTTGGTCGCCGTACTCGGCGGTGGTGGCAAGAGCGGATCGCTGGCGTTAGCTGCGGCCCGACTTGCCGGGGCCAGTAAGACCCTTGGGATCGTGCCCACCCAGGCGGAGGCCCAATTGCTGCAAAGTGCCGGTATCGCCTCGGCAGTCGAGGTCGCAGATGCGACCAACCCGATTAGCTTGGCAGAGGTAGTAATCAAATCACTTGGTGGCAAAGCCGATCTGACCGTCGTTTGTGTTGATGTGCCTGGCTGCGAACACGGTGCCATTCTTGCAACGGCCGATGGAGGCACGATCATCTTCTTCTCGATGGCCACCTCATTCACCGCAGCGGCTCTCGGCGCCGAAGGGGTTGCCGCAGATGTCACGATGCTCATTGGCAATGGCTACCTACCTGGGCACGCCGACTATGCCTTGGACGTATTCCGCCAAACCCCCGGCGTGCAGGAGCTCTTTGCGCAACGGCTGCACGCCGAGATCGAACGCTGAGGATTGGGACCCAATGACCAACTTGCTCCACCTTCCGGCCGACGATGTAACCAGGGCTAGAGCCCTTGCTGCTGAAGCTGGAGCACCAGTGGTTGCCATAGCTCGGGCCCACTCCACAAGTTCGGTTGAACGTGCGGTCCTACGGCTGGCTGGCATTTGCGGCGCCGACGTCGATGGCACCCCTTGGGTGAACCGGCTGGTAGATGAAGTCGCGGCACAGGTCGGCCTGGAATCCGGCGTTGCTCTTCCGGTGTGGAATGCACTTGAGCAAAGCGAAGACCTCGTGACATTGGCACAACGGGCCGCAGCTGGGCGAGTCGATTTCGCTCTGCCAACCGGTCCAGCGCGCGAAGTTGCGATGGCAAATGCCACCCGGGCGGTCTCGCTGGGACTGGAGCGGATCGATTCTCAGCGGCGCCACCGCGAACTTTTGGTGGCCTCGCTGGCCACGCCTAAGCGACCATGGATCTACTTGATCGTTGCAACCGGGAACATTAACGAAGACATTCCGCAAGCCCAAGCCGCGGCACGAGAAGGCGCCGACGTCATCGCTGTCATTCGATCCACCGGACAATCATTGCTCGACTACGTACCCGAAGGGGCGACCACCGAGGGATACGCGGGCACCTACGCCACCCAAGAGAACTTCAAGCTGATGCGGGCGGCGCTGGACGAGACGTCTGCCGAACTCGGGCGCTACATCAGATTGACTAACTATGCATCCGGGCTGTGCATGCCTGAAATGGCGACCCTAGCCGGACTTGAACGCCTTGACATGATGCTGAACGACTCGATGTACGGAATCCTGTTCCGCGACATCAACCCAATTCGCACGTTCGTCGACCAGCGTTTCTCGCGGCAGATCCATGCCCGCGCCGGAATCATTATCAACACCGGCGAAGACAACTACCTCACGACGGCCGACCCGATCGAAGCGGCACATACGGTCACGGTGTCGCAATTGCTCAATGAGTTCTTCGCGCATGAAGCCGGCCTCGCGGATTGGCAGATCGGCCTGGGACATGCATTCGAAATCAATCCGGATACGCCAAACTCATTCCAACTTGAACTTGCCCATGCACTACTGGCCCGCGAGCTGTTCCCGGATGCACCATTGAAATGGATGCCCCCAACCAAACACATGACCGGAGACATCTTCCGCGGGTATCTGCTCGACGGATTCTTCAACTTGGCCGGAATGCTGACGGGGCAAGACATTCTCTTGGTTGGCATGATGACCGAGGCGGTAGTGACGCCGTGGTTGTCCGATCGTGACCTAGCTCTGCAAAACGTGCAGTATGTGCGCAACGCGGCGGCCGGACTGCGAGATGACTTCCACCCGAGCCGTACCGGGCTAATCGCGGTTCGCGGCCGTCACGTTCTGGCAGAAGCGATTGGACTTCTAGACCGAATCGCCGACACGGGGTTGCTAAATGCCATTGCTGACGGAACGTTCGGTCTTATGCACCGACCTGCCAATAAGGGCAAAGGACTGGCTGGGGTTATCACAAAGGACCCCTACTACTTCAATCCAGCCAGCCTCTTGCTCGAAGGCCCGGTGTCGGCGTGAACGATCAAATGAACCCCAGCGTGGATGCACCGGTTGTTATCCGACCGTACGGTGACACCACTGGCGATGGCATGGTGCAAGTCTCGTTTACGTTGCCGCTGGCGCATGACAAGCGAGCCGAAGGGGCGGCCCTGCAACTAGCCAACAAAATGGGCATCAGCCCTGCCCTCGTCGTTCACGCCAAGGCGATGGGACCGGAGTTCACTTTCTTTATCGTCTACGGAACTGTGCATCACCTTGTAGAAGTAGACAAAGTAGTCGTCTTCGAACGCGACTATGAGCTCCTAACACCCAAGGATGCCAATGCCGCTGTCAGAGAACAATTGGGCCGTCCACTTGTAACTGTGGGTGCCTGTATTGGATCCGATGCACACACCGTGGGTATTGATGCGATCTTGAACATAAAGGGTTTTGCCGGCGAAAAAGGCCTGGAGTACTACGGCGAATTCGAAGTCCACAACCTTGGCGCCCAAGTAAGCGTCCCCGAACTTGTCAACCAAGCCATCGCGTTTCATGCAGATGCGGTGCTCGTTTCTCAAGTAGTCACCCAAAAAGATGCCCACTTGGCTAACGTGCGCGAATTGACCGCAGCGTTCCGTGAGGCCTATCCACACGGCCGCCGGCCGCTAATCGTGGTTGGGGGACCTCGTTTTGACCCGACTATGGCAGCCGAACTCGGCGTAGATCGCATCTTTGGCAAAGGCACAACTCCTGGGGAAGTCGCCTCTTACTTAGTTCATGCAATGGTTAACCAGCAACGAAAGGCAAGCGATGTCTGACATCCGCGAGGGTCTATCAGTTATTCACCGACGATACGTTCCGTACTCGCATGCCCACTACGGCGGGAATCTTGTCGATGGAGCATACGTGTTAGCCCTGTTCGGCGACGTCGTAACAGAGTTAGCTATCCGCCTCGACGGTGACGAAGGACTTTTTGCCTCCTACTCAGACGTTTCCTTTGTCGCTCCCGTATACGGCGGCGACATAATCGAGGTCAGTGCCGTCTGCACACGCATTGGGAACCGATCCCGCACGGTGACGCTCCGAGCAGAAGTTCATTGTCGCGCGACTCCCGCCAACGGACCGTCCGCCGCAACTGTGTTCTCCGAACCGCTGCTGGTCACCACGGCCATCGGCACCGTAGTAATCCCCGCCTGAACGAGCCGGTCCCGGAGGTAGGGTGCCGGTCCCGGTAGCGTCCTTCTATGCTGCGGCGCCACGACACCATCGTCACCTTCGGGCTCAGCGCGGCTCTCGGCGTGCTCCTCGGATTCTCATTCCCAACTCCCGGGTGGTCTTGGCTGGCGATTCCAGCCGTAGCCGGATTGACCTTCCTCGTGCGAACTGGGGGATTGGCGCGCGCCAACCTAGCTGGGTTGGGTTTCGGGGCAGCCGTGTTCACCTACACCCTGGCGTGGGGCTCAGCCGTGGGTCCGGACGCGTGGCTTGGCCTAAGTTTGTTGTCGACGGCATTCATGCCCATTGCGACTACCGGGATTTGGATAACCCGCAAGTTGCCCGGCTGGCCGATCTGGTCCGCCGGGTGTTGGGTCCTCTGTGAAGCATTGCGGTCGCGAATTCCCTTTGGCGGTTTCTCTTGGTCACGACTGGCCTTCAGCACACCGGGGACCCCGTTGGCCCATACGGCCGCTATCGGGGGAGCGCCCCTTGCGACATTTGCGGTCGCCCTGTGCGCTGGGTTGCTGGTCCTTGTCATTAGCAGCGCTGCTCACCGCCGATCGCGGACCGCGGTGGCTGCAGCAGTAACGCTCCTGGCCATCGCGCTTGGCGCTCGGGCAATTCCGCTGCCAATAGCTGGGCAGACCGGTGGGGGAGTGCCGCGAACGATCGTGGCCCTTGTCCAAGGCGATGTAGCCAAACCCGGTCTAGATTTTCTTGGACGGCCCGAGCAGGTACTTCAGAATCATGTTCGCGAGACCGTGCGTCTGGCAGCCATGATGAACGCCGGATCGGTCCCGCGACCCGATTTGGTCATCTGGCCCGAAAATGCCAGCGACTTGGATCCGGGACAAGACCCCTCGGCCGCGGCGCTAATCACTACGGCCGCCCGGGCCTTGGGCCAGCCGATCTTGGTCGGCGCCGTAGTGCAGGCACCGGGTGATCCCCAGCACCTGCTCAACGTCGGAATCGTTTGGGACCCGCAACGTGGCGCCATCGCTCAATACGCAAAACAACATCTGGTGCCCTTCGGAGAGTACGTTCCATTTCGATCGCAATTGACCCGGCTCATCAGCCGATTCGCCCGCATCCCACGGGACTTCGCACCTGGACATGTGCCAGGGGTTTTGAAGATGGGACAAACGACGCTGGGGGACGTCCTGTGCTTTGAGATTGCCTACGATCAAATCCCCACTGCCGCCGTCCGGGCCGGAGCCCGGGTGCTGGTGATCCAAACCAACAACGCCACCTATGGACGCACGTCGCAGCCGGCCCAACAACTGGCCATATCTCGCTTAAGGGCCATAGAGCATGGACGTGCCGTCGTCATCGCCGCAACCAGTGGGATCACCGCAGTGATCGCTCCAGACGGGAGGATCGCCGAACAGGCCCCAACGTTCGTGCCCGCGGTCATTGTGCGCTCAATCCCGCTTCGAGACACCTTGACGGTTGCCGACAGACTTCAAGACTGGCCTGAAAGATTGATTTGCTTGTTGACACTGCTAGCCATCGTTGCCGGGGTCCGACAAGGCAGAATAGGCATCGTTAGCCGCAATTCCGGCAGTTCCGTCAGCGAAAAGGGAGCACCTCGTGTCTGAGATCGGGTCGCGAACTGTGGTAATCATTCCGACCTACAACGAGCGCGAGAACTTGGACATCATCGTGGGACGCCTCCGCATGGCGGTACCCACAGCCGACGTACTTATTGCTGATGACAACAGTCCAGATGGCACCGGAGACTTGGCCGATGCCTATGCGGCCAAAGATGACCACGTCCACGTCATGCACAGAGCAGGTAAGCAAGGCCTCGGAGCGGCCTACCTTGCAGGATTTAGCTGGGCGTTGGATCAAGGCTACGACGTCGTCGTCGAAATGGACGCCGATGGTTCACATCAGCCAGAGCAACTGCCCGCGATGCTTGCTGCCCTAGCCGACGCTGACCTGGTTCTCGGATCCCGATGGGTCGAAGGTGGCGCGGTCGTGAATTGGCCGAAATCTCGACAGTTCTTGTCTCGCGGCGGTAACACATACACGCGACTGGCACTCGGAATCCCACTTCGTGATGCCACCGGCGGCTTCCGGGCATTCCGCTCCGATACCTTGCGCACCTTGAATCTTGCCGAAGTTGAATCGCAGGGATACTGCTTCCAAGTCGACCTAGCTTGGCGAGCAGTGCGCGCAGGGCTTCGGGTTGTTGAAGTGGCGATCACTTTCGTCGAACGCGAACGCGGTGACTCAAAAATGAGTCGACACATTGTTGTTGAAGCATTGTGGAGGGTGACGGTCTGGGGTTTCGAAGATCGAACTAAGTGGCTACGCGCAGGCCAAAGAAAGTCAGGCTGAATTCCGTTTGCTTGGACGTCCAGTAGTTGCCCGCAGCAGACCTAGCCGCTCACTTAACAATTCCTCGAGATCCTCAAGGCTGCGACGTTCACGCAGCATGTCCCAGTGACTCCGAGCGGGTTTAGCTGCTGTCACCTCGGGAAAGACACCGTCTCGTAGCTCAGCGGCTGCCCCGCAACGGCATTCCCAGTGCAAGGGGATATCGGCCTCTTCGGAGAACGGCAGGGAGAACGAGTGACCCTTAGGGCAGTCGTAGAACGTCGCCTGACGCGGTGCCAATTCCACATGCGCATCAGACTCGTAGCTCGCGGCTCCGAGGCGGGTACCGCGGAGGGCTCCCTGACTCATGATTGCCCCTCTTCCGGGCGGATCGCGCCCATTGACTATCTGCTCTAACAAGCCAGACGTCCAGAGTGTTCCCCGAGTTCCCCCGAACAACCTTGGAATCGTCTGAGAAACCGATGAGTGCCTAGGCGCTATGACCTGCGTGCGCCTCACGGATAGCGCGCGGAATGTCCACCCGGGCCAGTAGCAAACCTCCCACGATGAAGAAGAAGACCAGCGCCAAGATGGCGTCTCGGTACGACCCGGTCACCTGATGCACGAGACCGAAGACCAGGGTTCCTAACCACGAGGTCCCACGTTCGCAGGCCTGATACAACGCGAAATACTCGGCCGCCCGGCCAGGGGGAATCAACTGGCTAAATAGGGAACGGGACAGGGCCTGGCTTCCTCCGATGACCGTACCGATCAGCAGCGCCAGAACGAGGAAGGGAATGACCTGACCAACCGGCAGGAAGTACCCGAGGGCGATAACAACAGTCCAAGCCACAAGGGAACCCAAAATGGTTCGCCAAGCCGAGAACCTCACCGCTAGTCGACCCAAGAAGATCGCGCCTAGAAAAGCGACGAACTGGACGAGAAGAATCGCCTCGATCAAGACATTCTCGCCTAGCCCGAGCTCTTTGTTCCCGTAAGCGCTGGCCGCCGAAATCACTGTTTGAATGCCGTCGTTGTAGAACAGGTAGGCGAGCAGAAACAACGCCGTCATCGGGTATCCACGCACGTGCCGCAAGGTGTCACGCAATTGGCCGAAGCTCGATCGCAGCAGTCCGCCGTCCACGCGAACAACATCGGGAATTTCTCGATCCCGAAGGCCGAACCACGGAACTATGCTCCAACCAGCCCACCAGAGCCCGCTGAGGAACATGCTGACTCGAACTGCGGCGCTTGTGCTCAAACCAAAGCTCGCGTGTCCTTGGACTACAACAAGGGCGACCACTAACAGGAGGCCGCCTCCGAGGTAACCACAGGCCCAGGCCCTTGCCGAGACTCGATCACGCTCTTCAGGCAACGAGACATCGATCAGAATTCCGTTGTACACAACCAAACTCGAGCCCAAGCCGATGTTGGCTACCAAAATGCACACAGAGCCGATAAGCCAATGTCCGCCGGTTGTCAGGAACAAGCACATGGTTGCCGCGGCACCAAGCCAGGCAAACCCTAAAAGTAAGTCGCGTTTGCGTTTCGTCCGATCTGCGATAGCCCCGACGACCGGAAGAAGGAAGGCGCTGACCAGCGTTGAAAGGGTGATGACGTAAAAGATCAAGGACCCGGGGGAGACGGGAATGCCGAGGATATCCAGATTGACGTGGCACGGATTGCTCGTTGTTCCTGGAGTGCCGCACGCGGCGGTCTCTGCCACAGAAATCAAATACGGCGCCGAGAGCACTCCTGCGGTGACCGTCACAAATCCGTGGTCAGCCCACTCGTACATGTACCAGAAGCGCTGCTCGCGTCGTCGCTCCTTCTCATCCACCTGAGGTCCAACTAATGCAATAGCCACGGGCGAATGATGGCGCAATCTGCGCCCGAAAGCACTGTTAATGAGGCTTCGACCCGCTGATGAAGTCGGCAATGACCGCTAGAGCCACGCTCGGGCGATCGGTCATTAGCCCTGCGACCCCCAATTCTAGGAGCCGTTTCATCTGAGCCGGGTCGTTCACAGTCCACACGTGCACTTGGAGCCGGGCATCGTTGGCCGCAACCATGAAGCGTGGATCGATGAGCCGCAAACGCCCAACGCGCTCTGGAACTTGGGCAGCGACCACTGATCCAGCACCGGTTTTGTGACGGCCCAAGAACTTCAGCCTTGCGACTTCCCTCGGGCCTAGCGAGGTGGCAAGTGCCGACCCAAACTCAGCGCGGACGTGATCAAGGCGAGCCGTGCGCATCGAACCTACGCAGATACGAGCGAGGTGGTCCGAGTTCCTCAGGGCCCTGACAAATGCGGGGACCAGGGCATCAGTTTTCAAGTCGAGATTGATGTAAACGTCGGCAAATTCCTCGAGGAACTCCTCCAAGCGAAGAACAGGTTCGACCCCTCCAATGCGAGCTCGTGAAATTTGAGCCCAAGTAAGGTCAGCTATTCGCCCGACTGAATCAGTTGTGCGGTCCAGTGTCGGGTCGTGCGAGATAACACAGACCCCATCGGCACTTACTTGAAGATCCGTCTCTAGACAACGGATCCCAAGGCTGATGGCCTGCCTGAACGCGGAGGCGGCATTCTCCAGCCCCTCAGCAGCACCCCCACGATGGGCAATCGCGTACGGGGCCGGTAGCGAATAAACCGGATGCCCCATCCCGTAAGGCTATGAGACATGGCACAGTGGCCGCCATGGAATTGCGGGTACTGACAGACCGACTGGCAGTTTGCCGACTGCCGGCGGATTCGCCTTGGCCCGTGCCGCCGGCCGACCGAAGCTTCTTCGCCGCAGTTCGTACCACCGAAGAGATATCGGTCGTTGTCAGCGAGTCGGCGGTGCCCGAAGGTGCCAAGGTCGAGACCGACTGGCGGGCCCTAGAGGTCGCTGGCCCGTTGGATTTCGCAATGGTCGGCGTGATGAGTTCGTTGACCGCGCCACTGGCCGACGTTGACGTTTCGGTCTTTGTCGTGTCCACGTACGACACGGACTACATCCTGATCCATGCCGCGGCCCTAGAGCGGGCGATCGCGGCGCTTCGTGGAGTGGGACACGTCGTCCACGCCGGCTAGCCGAACGGTTCGCCCCCTGTCGAGTTAGCCGATAAGGTACATTATGTCAACTTGGCCTTATGAAGGTCAGTCCGACGCCTTCCCCAACTACTCGGCGAAGTCCTGCACCGGCGGGCAGGAACAAACTAGATGCCGATCCCCATACGCACCATCGATCCGACGCACCGGTGCCCAGTACTTGGTCTTCCGTAGCGATTCAACCGGGAAAACGGCCTCGGCGCGGCTGTATGGGTGTGTCCAGTCGTCGACAACACAGGCGGCGGTATGCGGCGAATTGACCAAGGGGTTATCGCCGGCCTGCCACTCCCCTGTGGCTACTCGATCAATTTCGGCGCGAATGGCAATCATCGCGTCACAGAACCGATCAAGTTCGGAAAGCGTTTCACTCTCGGTTGGCTCGACCATCAGCGTCCCGGCCACAGGGAACGACATGGTCGGTGCATGGAATCCGTAATCAATTAATCGCTTCGCAACGTCGTCCACGGTGACGCCCGTGTCGTGCGTGATCCCGCGCAAGTCCAAAATGCACTCGTGGGCTACCCGCCCTGTTTCGCCCGTGTATAGCACTGGGAAATACGGATTAAGTCGAGCTGCGATGTAGTTGGCAGACAGGATCGCCACTTGGGTCGCCTGCAACAATCCCTGGGGTCCCATTAATCGGATGTATGCCCACGGAATAGGCAAAATGCCGGCACTACCCCAAGGCGCGCCGCTGATCGGCCCTTGGCCACCGTCGCCAAAACCGCGTCCACTTGGCCCAGCCTCCGGGCGCAGCGGGTGAGACGGCAGGAACGGTGCTAGATGCGCGCGAACGGCAACCGGTCCGACGCCCGGACCCCCGCCGCCGTGAGGAATACAGAAGGTCTTGTGCAGATTCAGATGCGACACATCGCCGCCAAAACGCCCAGGCCTAGCCAGCCCAACCAACGCGTTCAGATTTGCGCCGTCCACGTAGACCTGTCCGCCAGCATCATGGACCAAGCCACAAATCCGACCGACGGCAGTTTCGAACACGCCATGCGTCGACGGATAGGTGATCATCAAGGCCGCAAGTCGATGGCCTTGTTCGGTGATCTTCGCCTCAAGGTCTGTCACATCGACGTTGCCTTCCTCGTCGCAACCGACTACCACAACCCGAAGTCCAGCCATAACTGCGCTGGCAGCGTTGGTTCCATGGGCGCTCGACGGAATCAGGCAGACATCTCGCGAAGAGTCACCGCGAGAATCGTGGTAGGCCCGGATCGCAAGCAACCCAGCGAACTCCCCCTGCGACCCAGCATTCGGCTGCACTGATACAGCGTCATAGCCAGTTATCTCCGCCAGCCACTCCTCAAGCTGGGTGATCAGATCGCGGAAACCAGCCGACCGATCAAGGGGCCCGAATGGGTGCAAGTCGGCAAACTCTGGCCACGTGATTGCCTCCATCTCGGTTGTGGCATTGAGTTTCATGGTGCATGAACCAAGCGGAATCATGGCCCGATCTAGCGCAATATCCAGATCCGCCAGACGCCGCAGATACCGGAGCATTCCGGTTTCACTGTGGTAGGCGTTGAAGACTTCGTGGGTCAAGAACTCAGACTCACGCCGCAGGCCATCCGGTATCGCCAGCCCCACCGCGTCGAGCAACGCCGTGACATCGGGTTCGCCAACAGCTGGTACGACATGAGCGAACGCAGCAAATACCACCTGCAAGTGATGAGCAGTCGTCGTTTCCGAAGTGTTGACGGCAACTGTGTCTGCATCAACTAACCACAGGTCCACACCGAGCGAGCCCGCCGCGTTAACTACCTCTTGGGCCCGTCCGGCAACACTCACACGCACTGTGTCGAAGAAGTTGTCGTGCATCAGGCGGATTCCGCCTGCCCGCAATCCTGTCGCTAAGGCCACTGCGGCCAGATGTGCGTTGGTGGCAATCCGGCGCAAACCGTCAGGACCGTGATAGGCCGCATATGAGGAAGCCATGACTGCGAGGAGCACCTGTGCAGTACAGATATTGCTGGTGGCCTTCTCGCGTCTGATGTGCTGTTCGCGAGTCTGCAGCGCCAATCGATAAGCCGGAGCGCCCTGAGCATCAACGCTTACTCCGACCAGGCGACCGGGCATCGAACGTTCCAGGCCATCGCGCACCGACATGAATCCGGCATGGGGCCCGCCGAATCCGAACGGGACACCGAAGCGCTGAGCACTGCCGACACAGACGTCAGCGCCAAACTCCCCCGGCGGCTTCAGCAAAGTCAAGGCAAGCAAATCTGTGGCCACAGAGACCACTGCCCCGCGCTCCTTAGCAGCCGCCAAAACTGCACCTAGATCTGGAACCAGTCCCGAGGATGTCGGGTAAGAAAGCAAAACTCCAAAGAACTCGCCATCGGGCAGCCCGGCTGCCAAGTCAAATGTTGCAAGTTCGATTCCGAGCGGGTGGGCTCGGGTGGCGAGTACGGCCAACGTTTGTGGATGAGTGTCGGCCTCAATCAGGAATCGATTGCTCTTCACTTTGCTTGCGCGCCGCGCCAACGTCATCGCCTCTGCCGCCGCCGTTGGCTCATCCAATAGTGATGCGTTCGCAATTGGAAGACCTGTTAGATCTTCAATCATGGTCTGGAAATTCAGTAAGGCTTCTAATCTCCCCTGGGAGATCTCAGGCTGATACGGCGTATAAGCGGTGTACCAGGCCGGATTTTCCAAGATGTTCCGCAAAATCACCCCTGGCGTACGGGTGCCGTGATAGCCCAGCCCAATCATTGAAGTTGTCAGAACGTTGCGGTCCGCAAACGCACGCAATTCAGCTAGCACGGTGGCTTCATCCACGGCCGGCGGAAGGTTAAGCAAGTCACGCCACCGGATCGATCCGGGGACGACCGCTTCGCTGAGTTCATCTAGGGAAGTGAATCCAATGGCTGTCAGCATCGAAGTGACATCGCTAGGGTCTGGCCCGATGTGGCGATCTGCAAAAACTTCGGGACCAAAATCGGATTGGACGCTAACGCCCTGATTGCTGATATCTGACACTCGTGCTCCCACAGCCGGCCCGTCGGGGACGGGTTAGTCGCAACGGGCACGCGGATGCGTCCCGTTCGACTCCCATCTGTCCCTCGCGACACCGTCGCGACCTGAGAGCTTCGGCCGAAGCCTTGCACCGTCGGTGGGGTCTTGCGACCCGCTTTCCAGATCTGCCTGCCCCACCCGGTCCTTTGGCCTGAGAGGTTTCGGGAGTGATTGCTCCTTCGGCGCCTACCACTGGCCGTGGCAGGACTCTCCCGTGTGGGGTTATCAGCGGGTTTAGTCTACGCCCGCTAGCTGATGCGGCGAGCGCGGCGCACTGCGAGTTCGTCACCGGAGAGAATCACGTCGGCGGCGGGCTCGGTCGGTAAGGATGCCAGCGAGCCTTCAACTTCGTTCCAGACCCGCCCCAGTGCGATCCCGAAAACTCCCTGTCCCCCGCGGACCAGGTCGATAATCTCGTCTTCGGACCGACACTCATAAACGCTGGCGCCATCGCTCATAAGGGTAATTCGCGCAAGATCGTCAACGCCATGATCTCGAAGCGTGCTAACGGCCGCGCGAATGTTCTGCAGCGATACCCCAGTATCAAGCAGCCGCTTAACAACCTTAAGCACCAAGATGTCCCGGAAGCCATACAGGCGCAGACTCCCAGACCCAGCTGCCGGCCGAATCGAAGGTTCCAACAGTCCGGTGCGAGCCCAATAGTCCAGTTGGCGATATGAGATGCCAGCCGCGGCACAGGCGATTGGCCCGCGGTAGCCCACATCTTCACCGGGGCGAACCGGTTCGTCGAACAGCCAACCTTGCTGTCCGCCGTTGCCGTCCCCACCAGTCATCGCACTCTCCGCTTCAGGTCGGTCGCCACGAGGTTTGACAACCAAATGGCTAGCAATGAGCACGCTAGGCCCGACTCCGGTCCCGGTCAATTACAACCGTGACCGACACGCCGTACCCTTGATCAGCAATATCTAAACCTCAGGTGGAGGTTGTATTTCAGGCCCCCCTGGGGCGAAATCGGCCGGATTGATCTGATCTAGGAAGTCGCGGAAGGCTTCAACTTCATCCTCCTGCTCATCCACGACCTCGATTCCAGCCTGGTCGAGGACCGAATCGCTGCCGTAGATGTTTGTTCCTGTACGCAGGGCTAGGGCAATCGCATCCGAGGGACGAGCTGAGACTTCGACCTGGTCCGCGAACACCAGCAAGGCGTAGAAAATCCCATCGCGTAATTCGGTAATGCGAACCTCAGTCAGTTCTTTACCAAAGGCGCCAACAACATCGCGCAGAAGATCGTGCGTCAACGGGCGAGGTGGAACAACGCCTTGCTGTGCATAAGCGATTGCAGCGGCCTCAGCCGCGCCGATCCAGATCGGCAGCACGCGTGCACCTTCGACCTCGCGCAACAGGACCAAGGTTTGGTTCGCTGCCACTTCGAGTCGAATTCCGACCACATCCAACTGCCGCATACCTCAGACCCTACCCGCGTTAGCGCCAAGTCGCTGCGGCCTACGGCTAGTTGCCGCCAAGGACCCGAGCCACCCCTGCCCGCACCAGGGCTACGTGCAGTTGGACCGACCGCAAGGCCAGTTCGCGTGCTGTGTCGGTAGCCCGAGCCCGGGCGTCAGGGTCGCGTTGACGCAACACTGGAGTAACGACCGCCTCTACCAGCCCCACTTCGCGATCGGCGGCCACCTTAAACGAACGAAGGTGGCGTGGCTCTAGACCAAAACGCGTAAGTTCGGCGACCGCGTGGGCAATTTCCAGTCCCGTCGAGTCGTAATGCCAGGTCCCGGGGCGCGGGCCCAGCAGACCGTACGACTCCAGCGAGGCCAATTGCATTTCACTTAGTCCCGTTGCAGAAAGGAGTTCATCCTTTGACAGGCGTAAGTCGGCTGACCGATCAGGATCTACCAGCCCTTCGATCGAAGGCATTTGGCCATTTCGCGGCGCTTGCGGAGCACCATCGGATATTGGTGGCGGTTCTAGCCCGCGATCTAAAGCATCGAGATGGTCGCGAATTACGCGCAACGGAAGATAGTTATCACGCTGCATACGAAGCACGTACCGAAGCCGGTCGACGTGTGTCGGAGTGAACTTTCGGTAACCACTGGAAGTGCGGCTCGGTGTAACCAGGCCTTCAGTTTCCAAGAACCTGATCTTGGAGATCGTGACGTCAGAAAAGTCTGGGCGCAACTGCGACAAGACTTCTCCGATGCCCAGCAGGCCATCAGTTGGCTCAGCGCTCACTCGGCATCAGCCGGTGTCCCCCACCGGTAGCCGAATCGGTACTTGCCGATCTGTACCTCGTCGTGGTCATGCAGTTCCTGGGAGTCAATCCGAGTGCGGTTTACGTATGTGCCGTTCAGGCTGCCCGTATCGACCAGTTCCCAGCCTGCTTCGACGGTTCGGAACTGCGCATGGTGTCGACTAACGGTTACGTCATCCAAGAAGATCCCACAATCTGGGGCCCGTCCTACAGTGACCGGTGAGCCAGTAAGTAAGAAGTACTCCCCCGCCCCAGGGCCTCGGGTGACCACTAACGCAGCCTCACCGGGTCCCAGCACCACTCCGCCAGTGGCGTCAAACTGCGGCAACTCGCCACTGTCATGTACCGGTACGGTGCCGGTAGCCGTAATCGGATCCATCGTTGCAACCAGGCCAGCGCCACAGTTGCGGCAGAAGCGGTCGGCGTCAGCAGTCGACGCGCCGCACGTCCCGCAGTGAGTTGGCATGGCTAATCCCTCCAGAGTGTCGACCTCTACTCAAGGCTTCTACCAGCCACGCTAGGCAGGTCAGCCGCACTGGTCAACCCTGAAATTAATACTAGAGACGCCCAATGAAGTCGGCATACTCAGTGGCATCCAAGAGTTCATCGAGTTCATCGCTCGATTCAACCTCGACCATCCAACCTTGACCGTATGGGTCGGAGTTAACCGTCTCGGGCGAACCGTCAAGCAATTCATTCACCGAGATCACCGTGCCAGTCACCGGTGAATATAGGTCGCTGACGCTCTTTGTCGACTCGACCTCGCCACATGCGGAACCGGCCACAACCAAACTGCCTACTCCTGGCAGCGAGACGTAGACGATGTCACCGAGGGCCTGCTGGGCGTAGTCCGTAATCCCAAAGCGCACTAAGCGGGACTCACCAACGCGCACCCATTCGTGTTCATTGGTGTACTTCAGGTCTTCCGGATCCATTTCTCCTCCATCCAAAACGCACTCGGATCACCATACCGAGCGACCCCAACCCTTGGTCAGGGCCGGGTTACCTGATCTGAAGAAAGTCGCCGTGGGAACCGATCAGAAATTTGCGAGCTTGGCGCAAGTAAAGCCAGCCCGCATAGCCATAAAGCCCGGTTCCCCAACCTGCTAAAGCCCAGCCCAGGACCAGAGCGGTTCGGGCGAATCCGGTGGAGCCGGCGCCGAGCAGTAACAGCGGAAAAGCCAACATGAGATTGAACGTTGCCGCCTTCCCTAGAAAATGGACTGGCAAACCAATGACACCTCGGCGTTTTAACGCGGCTAAAACACCGGCCAACACAAGGTCGCGACCTACCAGCAGTGCCGGCAACCACCACGGAATGATCCCCCGCACGAGCAACCCAAATAGCGTGGCAAGGACGTACAACCGATCAGCTAGCGGGTCTAGAAGTTGCCCCAAGCGACTAATTGACCCGGTCGCACGTGCCACAAATCCGTCAAGCCAATCAGTGGCCGCCGACCCAATGAGTACCGCTGCGGCCCACCCGTCGGCCCGGGGTCCTAGGACCAGCCAAAGGAAGACCGGAACGCCAACAAGACGCAATGCCGTAAGCCCGTTGGGAATGGTCAGTATCCGGTCGGTCTGGATCGCCGTCTCCTGAATCCGCATGCCATGACCCTTAACTAATTTGTAACGGTGGGACGATGCGAATCTTGCTCAAGCCGCCGGTCCTGAGCAACTCGGCGTACTTGGCTAGGTCCTCGGGAGCAGCTTCGGCCCAACCGTCAGCTGGATGTCTGACCCCGTGCCGGCGAAATGGGTTCAGCACCACCTGCAACTCGGGGTCCACCCGACTCAACCACGCTCCAGTCCTGCGCAAGAGGTCCGGATCGTCATTGACCCCTCCCACAATCAAGAGTCTGACCTCATAGAGAAGCCCAACGCTGGCCAGCAGCTCAATCGAATCCAAAACTTGAGTTACCGGCTTGCCAGTCAGTTCCAGATGCAACTGCGGATCAAAAGTCTTTAGGTCAAGCATCGCCCCATCAAGAACCGGAACGAGAGTGCTCCAGACCTCCGGAGTAGTAGCGCCATTGCTATCCACAAACCGAGTGAGATCTCGAAGTTCGGGATCTGCCTGCAGGTGCGTGAAAAACTCCGCCAAGAATTCCGGCTGAAATGTTGCTTCCCCGCCCGACACCGTGATACCTGAAATAAAGGGCGCACTAGCCCTTACTTCGTCGACCAAATCAATGATCGTCATCGACCGCGCATGGACCGACTGAGCTGCAATCGTCTGCGGGTTATGACAGGCCTTGCAATCGAAATTGCACCCTTGAAGAAAGATCGTGGTTCGGTTTCCCGGACCATCAACCCACGAAAACGGAATAACGTCAGCGACTAGCCCGCGGAGAACTTTCAAGACTTACCACCCGCTTCACCGCACGATCGTCCACGTGCGAGAACTCCACCGCCCCGGCGCCTAAGCCAGTGCTGGAATGACGCACTCCCTCCGCATGGACTTTCGCGAGATCCGACTTTCGGACCAGGTATCCAGTGATTCGGATGAAGTCGTTGCTGTCCAGATTGAAAGTGAAATCGCGCATCCCCTGAGCGAAGGCGCCGCGGATGATGTCAACAACAGCATCAGGATTGCGAACAACCGTTTCATCAAAACTAAGGACGTCGCTGATTCCGGCTGCGAAGTACTTGTGATGCGGCGCGACGGTCTTCAAGTGGCGAGCAAGACCAGGTTCGGTGCCAACTGGGATCCGCGTACCGGCGGTAACGTCGCGATCAGAATCAATACCAGATTGGGAATGCAGGAAAGCTCGGCCGTCATTGCCTCGGCAATATGGCATCTCGGTCGCCGCAACGAGTTCGGCTACTCGTTCAGTAATGCGAAGGGCAACGTCGTCTGTTGCCTCGCTATGCCCGTACTTGCCCAACCTCCCGCCGCGTTCTTCCAACAGTTCGGCAGCTTCTGCTAAACCGAAGATCCCAAACATGGCCGAGAACCGTTCAAGGCTCAAAAGCCCCTCGGCTACTAGCCAACTGTGGTTGTAGAACCCTGAGTCCTCTACCAAGTATCGAATCCGGCTGGCCATCAATTCAGCAGTCAAATCCACAAAATGCGGCAGCGTCGTTGCTAGGAAGGATTCAAAGTCGCCATCATGCGCCAAGACCGCTTCGCGCAGGTTAAGTCGGACCAAGGTATGGGACCCGCCACCGACAGGAAGGGAGTTATAGCAGCTAACTGCCGCATACGCTGGCCCCAAATCAGCCACCATCATTGGCTCATTGACGAAGTGTGGCTGGCCACATTCGAAAACGGTCTCAACTGCATCTCTTAGCAAGTCGTCCGGAGTGCGATCGGGATCAACGTGCAGCGATACGTTCGGGACAACCTGCCTGAGCTCGCGTTCCAAGCGCAGCACCAGCCGTGCTAACCGGCTATCGTCTGGACCTAGATTTGTATGGGTAAATGCATCGGGAAACATGCGGTCGAGCGAAATCCAGAACAACCTCAATTTGCGGTGTAGCTCGTCATCATCGATGTCGGATACGTACGGGGCGAGCAATTTGTCGAAGTCCCCTAGGTAGACCGGATACCCCGTGATCGAAGGCGTATAGGTATAGGCGATAAGCAAATTTGCGAGCGCGGAATCTAGATCGCCTGCTGGGGCAAGTTCGAGAAACGCCGACCCGTTGGCCAATACTTTTGAGTACTCCGGAAGCAGATATCGCGGACGATAGGGGGCGTTTCCTTCGTACATATCGCAGATGATGCGCTTATCGAGTGCGGCGGCGGCGGCCACGGACAGGCTCGGCGCCTCAAGGGCGTTCTCAGCCAACCCCGCCAAGGCTTGTACGCGCTGCCGGTAGGTCAGTGTCGGGTCATTAATGGTGGCTCGGATTAGGCCCGAGAGCTCTTCATGCTCCATCCCGCAAGCCTGCCCGCTTCCGACCTTTGCTGCAAGGACCGAGCAGCCCGGATAGAGGGGCCCTTTACCGCTCGCAGCCAGCCGACGCGCCGTAAACCTACGCCCCCGTAGGTTACGGATCCGTAGGTAGGGCACAATGGCCCTATGCCAGTCGCTGCAGCGCCCGCCGATCAGCTCCCTGTCGTCATTCAGGGGGGCATGGGAATGGGCGTGTCGGGTTACCGCATCGCACGCTGCGTCGCCCAAGCCGGGGGCCTTGGCGTTGTATCTGGAGTGGCCACCGACACCCTGCTCGCGCGCCGACTCCAAGACGGTGATGTATCCGGAGATTTGCGCCGGGCCCTAGCCGCTTTCCCCGACCAGGACCTCGTAGCAGAGGTGCTCGCCAAGTTCTTCCGACCGGAAGGGCGTTCGGGTGCGCCGTATCGGCCAATTCTTCGACTCGACCTAGGGCAGCGTCGGGCGGCTGTGCAACTCGTGGCTCTCGGTGCCTTTACCGAAGTTTGGCTCGCCAAGGAAGGCCACAACGGACCGATCGGCATCAACCTTCTGGAGAAGATCCAAACGCATCTGCCGGCGACTTTGGCCGGTGCCATGCTGGCCGGAATCGACGTAGTTTTGGTCGGAGCTGGAATACCCGCCAATTTGCCCAACCTGATCAATGGGTTGGCTCGGTGGGAACCAGTGAGTTACCCAGTCGATGTTGCCGAAGCGCCTGCAGACTCAAAGTTCGAGGTCACACTCGACCCAGCGAGTGTTCTTGGTGCCCCTACCGCCCAGTTGCATCGACCGGTATTCCTGGCCATCGTCGCCTCTCACGTGTTGGCGCAGTACTTGGCTCGCGACCCGCTGACCCGGCCCGACGGCTTCGTGGTTGAAGGGCCGGTTGCCGGTGGGCACAATGCGCCGCCGCGCGGCAAACTGACGTTGGACGACGAGGGTGATCCGATCTACGGACCAGCCGACGATGCCAACACCGAGAAGATGCTGGCAATCGGGCTGCCCTTCTGGCTGGCCGGCGGATACGGCACACCCGAACGTGTTGCGGAGGCGCTGTCCCTCGGTGCGGCTGGGGTTCAAGTTGGAACGGCGTTCGCACTCTCAAAGGAATCGGGCTTCCGCGGCGATATCCGCACCGCCTTACATAGTCGCCTTGCCGCTGGCGAACTTCGAGTGAGAACTGATCCGGCGGCAAGCCCAACGGGCTTCCCCTTCAAGGTCGCGAATATCCCTGGCACCGCTGGTCAATTAGATGTTTATGAAGCACGGATCCGGGAGTGTGATTTGGGCTATCTGCGGCAGCCTTATGTGCGCGAGAACGGAAACGTCAGTTACCGCTGCCCGGCCGAACCGGTCGATGCCTATATCCGCAAGGGCGGCGACGAGGCGGCGACCGTGGGCTGCAAATGCTTATGCAATGGCCTAGCCTCCGACATCGGATTGGCTCAAGTGCAAGGCAACGGCGTACTCGAGCCAGACCTAGTAACACTCGGGGCCGATCTTGTAGGTGCGACAAGATTGCTCGCAACGAATCCTGCCGGCTGGTCGGCTGCCGAAGTAGTTCGCTGGCTCGACCCAAGTGCTAGGGCGTGCTCAGTTACTAACCGAATCATGGAGTCTGTGGCTGTCGTTTGACTCGTCAGCGCCGCAGTGATTGACTCCAAACACAATTGAACACTGGGTACGAATCTAGGGGAAGCCGGTCAAAATCCGGCGCTGTCCCGCAACCGTGGTTTGGCTAACTGCCAAAGAGTCGGAGCACCTGGCGTATCTGTTTGGCTCTTACCGTCGCGGTTTACGGGGCAGAGCCCGGATCCTTCGGATCTGCGATCACCTTCGCAAAATTGCAGGGGGCGATTGCGCTTCGAACCGGCACCTGTTCGGTGGACCCCAAACTTTGGGGATCTAATGCTCGTTTCTCTCGGTCGTTCCAGCGCAATTCGCGGCGTCGCGATAGCTGCGTCCTTGGCGGTACTCGGCGGGCTTGGTATCGCCCCCGCCGAAGCGCAGGCAAGCCTTACCAACGCAAATAGTGGTCGTCATGGACTTTTCGGTGCCCAAGATCCCTCCTACGACGGAGTCTTCAGGCAGGGGTTGAGCATTCTTGGTTTACGGGCAAATCACATTCCTGTGCCCACGGCGGCTGTTAAGTGGCTACTTACGCAACAGTGTGCAGACGCGGGCTTTCAGGCCTTCCGTCCTTCCATATCAAGTGCCTGCCTCAAATCTGATCCGATCAACTACCGCGGCGAGGACACAAATTCAACGGCCCTAGCAGTTGCGGCGCTGTCCTACGTGTGGCAGGCAAGCACGACTTCACAGACCGATGCCAGACTTCTCGCGCGCAAGCGTGCGATTGCCTGGCTTGCGGCGCATCAAAACCCGGACGGCGGCTGGGCTTACTACCCGGGGGGAACTTCCGATGCCAATTCAACGGGTCTGGTCCTTGCCGGATTGTCGGCGGCGGGCGTCCCATCCGGAACCAGGCACCGACTGAATGGCTCGAACGCCCTGCACTTTCTCGCCTTCGCTCAGTTGCGGTGTTCGGCGACAAGCGCCACGCGAGGAGGCATTGATTGGCAAGCCGAACGCCCGCTAGTTGCTAATGGCTCGGCAACCGCCCAATCGCTTTGGGGTCTTGCAACCCAAGGGATCGTCGCGCCCAAAACGCTTGCGTCTGGCACCTGGTCAACAGCATGCGTTTCTGGGCACTGGGGGCCTGCGGTCGGTGTTGCGCAGGCGGCCGACAGTTTTCTAACTCGCACAATTCTCGCGCACCACGGCTTCATTCCTTCACCATCCGCCGCGACCATCGACACCACGACCACCGCATTTGCGGTACTGGGACTCATTGCGATGGGTCACAGTTCAAGTGCCGTAGTTCAGGCAGTGGCGGCACTAAAACGTGCGACGGCGAAGTTCGTTGTTGATCCGGCTCACCGTGGAGTACCCGGATCGCTGGCTGTGCTTCTTCTGGTCGCACACGCAAGTGGCTCTAATCCAAGCAGTTTCGGCGGAGTTAATCTGGGCAGCAGACTGCTGGCGACTCTCACACCGTGAGACGGACGATCTGCGCGACTGTGCTGGCGGCGCTCATGGGCGTGGTCAGCACAGTCGTAGGTCTGCCTGCTGAAGCCAGCGGCTATCGCTATTGGAACTACTGGCAAACCTTCGCCAGTGGTGGAACTATGACGTGGCGATTCGCTGCTGCCGGCCCATATTTCACTACCCCTAAGGCCGACCAGTGGGTCGAAGGGTGGCGGTTCGAAACCTCGGACCCGTTCGGTCCGCTGCCTCCCCCGCCACGGGCCTCGGCTAAATACTCCGACCTCTGTCACGATGCTGTCGTCCCGGGCAAGTACCGCATTGCCATCGTTGTTGACTTCGGAATCTTGACCGATGTGCCAGCTGGCGATGTTCTGCCCCTCCCAAACCGAATGGTCATCTGTCGCTTGATCTCACCCGGTACGAATAGTTTCGCTGCACTACAGGACAGCGGTATCGAGCTACGAGCGAATCCGAGCAGCTACATCTGCGGGATTCACGGCTACCCACGAACCGAATGCGCCGGCGTCGGGTCGGGCACTCCCTCACCTCCGCCTCCGATCCCAAGCGTCCCAGGCAACTCCGCTGGAGCGCCCACGCCCAACGGGTCCCTTTCTTCCAGCCCCCTGTCTTCGGTCTCCCCCGCAGCAAGTTTGTCGCCGCTGGCCCCAACACCGACGCCTACCGAATCTGCCAGCGTGGCCCCGACTCCTTTTCGGCCTACCCCCAATGCCTCACGAATCCAGCCTTTCTCAGCGATTCTGGCCATCCTGGCCCTTGCCGCGCTGGGGTATGCCGCCCGCCGCAGGTACCGTGCCGGACGCGACGTGTGATTGGCCATGTCTCTATGTCCTGTCTAATCCTTGACGCCTGCCCACGGTGCCGACACACTCACATCTCATGACACCCGCCCCGTTCGAGGTGCTTTCGATCGGGCGAGTGGGCGTTGACCTATATCCGACGACCGTTGAAACGGCCTTGGCGGAGGTCCCCGAGTTTGAGAAGTTCCTAGGTGGTTCGGCAACAAATGTGGCAGTAGCCGCGGCGAGACTTGGTCGCACGAGCGCCATCGTCACGCGAACCGGCGCCGATCCGTTCGGGGAATTTGTTCGCACTCAACTTCGAGCCTTCAACGTTTCGGATCGGTTTGTAGGAACCTCCCCCGGCAACCCAACCCCGATCACCTTCTGCGAACTGTTCCCGCCGGACGATTTTCCGCTTTGGTTCTACCGAAGTGCGGATTCACCAGATCTGCAGATTGCAATTGAAGATCTTGACGTTGCAGCAGTGGCCAGCGCTGGCGTGCTGTGGTGCACCGCAACTGGGCTCTCAGTGGATCCAAGCCGGTCTGCCCATCACGCTGCCTTTGCCCTGCGCCGGCCAGAGCAATTCACCGTTCTTGATCTGGACTATCGAGCCGTGTTCTGGGAGTCAGAACAAGCCGCCCGAAATGCAGTCCTAGAGGCCCTACCAAAAGTTTCAGTGGCCATCGGGAATCTTGCTGAGTGCCTCATGGCCACCGGCTACGGCGATCCGATCGAAGCCGCGAAGGCACTATTGAACGCCGGGGCGCAGTTGGCTGTCGTAAAACTCGGACCCGATGGTGCCTTGGCGATGTCAGCGACTGAAACCATTCAAATCCCTGGCCTAAGAGTTCGAGTACTTAATGGCCTCGGCGCAGGTGACGGCTTCGGGGGCGCCCTATGCCACGGCCTGCTCGCAGGCTGGAAGCTCGCCGAAACTCTGGCCTATGCAAATGCTGCTGGGGCCATCGTTGCCTCGCGGCTCGGGTGTTCGTCGGCCATGCCGACGGCTGCCGAAGTTGCCACTTTGTTGGACGACCCGCAGGATCCGCGCGGAATGCAGCTGACTTCGGTCGGAAGCCCCACTCGCGCATCGTCGAGCATCGACCTTTCGGCCCTGCGCGAAATCCGAGCTACCAACCCGCTGCGCATCAAGGAGTTGCACCTGCAGCGAACCAGACGCCCGCTCCTTGCCGGAGACGGTCGACTAATGCTGGTGGCAGCCGATCATCCGGCACGAGGGTCATTGGGAGTGCGTGACAATCCCCAAGCAATGGCCAACCGCGGCGACCTATTGCGACGGCTAGTCGAAGCTCTGTCCCGGCCCGGTGTGGATGGAGTAGTAGCTACGGCGGATGTCGTTGACGACCTACTTCTATTGGGGGCGCTCGATAACAAGGTAGTCATCGGCTCAATGAATCGTGGTGGCCTGCAGGGGGCAGTCTTCGAGCTTGACGACCGTTTCACTGGATACCAAGCCGCTGGAATCTCGGCCGCGAACTTGGAGGGCGGCAAGATGCTTTGTCGCGTTGCTTTGGATGACGCAGGAACAGCGAGCACGCTCGTTGCCTGCGGCCAGGCGGTGACTCAGCTCAGCGAATTGGGTTTGCTTGCAATGGTTGAGCCGTTCCTATCTCGTCGGGTTGGCAATCGCGTCGAACATGACCTGAGCGCCGCCGGGGTCGCCAAAGCCGTAGCAATCGCTAGCGGATTAGGCAGCTCGTCGGCCCAAACATGGTTGAAACTCCCAGCTATCGACGACTTGGCCGAAGTGATGGCGGCAACAACGTTGCCTACGCTCCTACTTGGCGGTGATCCCACCGGCTCACCCAAGGCGACCTACAATTCGTGGCGCAGATCACTGGCGATCCAAGGTGTGCGGGGCTTGGTTATTGGGCGAGCAGTCCTGTACCCCCAAGATGGCGATGTTTCTCGAGCTGTCGATATCGCTACTGAACTAGTTCACTCGTGATCGAACACCGCTTTAGTGACCGACTTACCCCACAGGATTCGAGGCATTCGTGACACAGTCGAACGAACTCGTGTTGCGCGCTGGCAACCCCGTATTTCGGTCGGGTGTGAGCACTTTGCTCGACATCACTCCGGAAAGCGCCGGCTGGGGCTGGACAGGCATGAAGGTGTTTGAACTCGAACCGGACGCCACGGTAACAATTGAACTTGTCGATGCCGAGTATCTGGTCCTTCCATTGTCAGGTTCGGGCGTAGTCCGCAGTGGGGGTACCGAATTCGAACTCGTCGGACGCACCGGGGTATTTGATGCGGTTTCTGATTTCGCCTACGTAGGAAGGGGAACCAGTGCCACCTTGACTTCGCCCACCGGAGGCAAGTTCGCGGTACCCTCCGCCCACACTCAGCGCCAACTCCCGTTCAGGTACGGGGCAGCATCGGCGGTGTCGGTCGAACTGCGGGGCGCCGGGACGGCTTCGCGCCAAGTAAATAACTTTTGTACGCCCGAAACTTTTGACGCGGATCGCCTGATTGCTTGCGAAGTAATCACACCCGCTGGAAATTGGTCGTCGTTCCCACCGCATAAGCACGATGAGGATCGTCCGGGCGAGTCTGTGCTTGAAGAGATCTACTACTACGAAGTTGCTGCTGGACCTGCTGGCGAAGGAATTGGGTATCAACGTGTTTATGGGACCGCCGAACGCCCGATAGACGTTCTGGCCGAGGTACGAAGTGGCGACGCCGTCTTGATTCCTCACGGCTGGCACGGACCATCGATGGCGGTCCCCGGGTACAACCTCTATTACCTAAATGCCATGGCAGGCCCTGGTCTCGAGCGCGCTTGGCGGATCTGCGACGACCCGGCTCATGCCTGGGTCCGCGAAACCTGGCCTGGGCTCACCATCGATCCAAGACTGCCCATGTACGGCTCCCCCGGGGCGAAATGATCTAGCCGGTTTGGCCGCAACTGCATAAGTAATGACATATTGACTACCTGACCCATTCTCCGTAATCTGAAGGTGGCCCGATGGGTTAGTGGGCAGCGTCCAGCGACCTCAAGGGGTGCAGGTATGTCGGGACTGCGGATGACCGTGGCCGAGGCACTTGTGCGCTTCCTTGCTGCCCAAAGGATCGAGACCGAAACTGGCTCGGAGCCCTATTTCCCGGGCGTCTACGCCATCTTCGGTCACGGCAATGCGTTGAGCCTTGGGGCGGCACTAGCTGACGTCGGCGATGCCTTGCCCACCCACCGAGGCCAGAACGAGCAGGGAATGGCGCTGGCAGCAGTCGCCTACGCCAAAGCTGCTCATCGTCGTCAATGCATGATTGTCACCACATCAATCGGACCTGGTGCCCTGAATGTCGTGACGGCGGCGGGTGTGGCCATGGCCAATAGGTTGCCGCTCCTCGTCCTTTCGGGCGAGACCTTCAATAGCCGCCTGCCTGATCCAGTCCTGCAGCAGCTCGAGCATTTTGGCGCTCCAGGAACGACCGCGAACGACGCGTTCAAGGCCGTAGTTCGCTACTGGGATCGCGTCACATCGCCAACCCAACTGCTCAGCACGTTGCCACAGGTGATGGCCGCCCTGCTCGACCCCGCAGACTGCGGTCCGGTATTCCTCGCACTCCCCCAGGATGTTCAGGCCACAGCTTTCGATTTCCCGGCCGCGTTCTTTGCCCCAACTGTTCACCGGATCCCTAGACCACGGGCCGATACCCAATCGATTGCCGATGCAGTGCAGGCGATCCGAGGAGCAAAGCGGCCGTTGTTGATCGCCGGCGGCGGGGTGCACTACTCCCAAGCGCAAGCGGCACTGAGCGCTTTCGCCAATACCTACGGCATTCCGGTGGTCGAAACTGTTGCAGGCAAGTCGAGTTTGGTGGCCGATGATCCGGCCTGGGCTGGCCCGATCGGCGTCACTGGAGCCGACCCTGCAAATGATTTGGCCGCCGAAGCCGATGTCGTAATTGCGGTCGGAACCCGGCTGATGGATTTCACGACTGGTTCTTGGACCGTATTCCAAAACCCGCAGCTAACGGTCGTGGCGGTCAACGCCGCGCGCTTTGACGCGACAAAGCGCCGTTCCCTGCCAGTTGTCGGCGATGCGAGAGAAACTCTCGCCGAATTGACTGCGGGCCTTGCGGACTGGACCGGGCCGGTCGACTGGCGCGATCGTGGAACCGCTGCAGCGGCACAAATCCGAGCGGACATTGCCGGCCGGACTGCGCCGACCCCAGGGCAGGTCGCGTCCTACGCGCAGGTCGTCGGGGTCGTGCACGACGTTGCGCTACCGCAGGACTACGTCCTAACAGCCGCAGGTGGCCTGCCAGGTGAATTGAATGTCAACTGGCTAAGCAAGTCGGTGGGTAGCTTCGACTGCGAGTACGGGTTCTCCTGTATGGGTTATGAGGTATCCGGCGCTTGGGGTGCCGCCAAACAGGTTGCCACCCGCGGAACCGACGCAACGGTATTCGCAATGACCGGCGACGGGTCGTACTTGATGCTGAATTCAGACATCTACTCGGCCGTCCTCCACCACGACCACATGGTCCTTGTGGTTTGCGACAACGGTGGATACGCGGTGATCGAGCGGCTCCAACTCGGACATGGCGGACTCTCATTTCGCACCATGCTCGCTGAATTGCCAGGTTCAAGTCCTCCACGGGTAGATTTCGCCGCCCACGCCGCCGCGCTCGGCGCACAGGCCGTTCAAGTCAAAGATCTGACCGCCTTAAGAGACGCACTCGCTACCGCTCGCGCCACTTCGGGCGTCCACGTCATTGTGATTCCAGTGGCCGCGCAAACGTGGACCGAGGGTGGCGCGTTCTGGGAGGTTGGGGTCCCCGAAATCTCAAATCGATCTGAAGTGGACGAAGCCCGCGAACAATTGTTGAAAGGCAAACTTAGCCAACGGACGGTCTGGTAGCCATGAACCAAGCAACTGATTCGCCCCTGCTACGCATGACACAGACCACACCAACGGCGCTCTGGAACGATTCGGCAAATCCAGTGGAACTTGCCAACGCAATCGGCTGGGGGGCCGTCGGCGCCACCTGCAACCCGGTAATCGCCCTTACTGCCTTGCGTGCGGATTTCCCAATCTGGTCGAAACGCATTCGCACCATCAGTCTTGAACGCCCACTGGCAACAGACTCGGAAATCGGGTGGCAACTAGTACGTGAGTTGTCCATTCAGGCAGCCGAACTGCTGCACCCACGATTCGTAGAACATGGCGGACGCAACGGCCGGTTGTCCATTCAGACTGACCCCCGGCTACACCGAGATATATCTGCCATGGCCGATCAAGCCGAGGAATTCAGTGGCCTCGCTGCCAACATCATCGTCAAGATCCCGGTAACTGAAACTGGGGTGGCCGCCATCGAAGAGGCCACCTTCCGGGGCGTCAGCATAAATGCGACGGTCTCGTTTACTCTGCCGCAAGCACTCGCAGTCGGAGCGGCAGTCGAGCGCGGACTGAAGCGTCGAGAGGCCGCCGGATTGCCAATCGGTTCAATGGGCCCGGTTTGCACGATCATGGTTGGCCGCCTCGATGACTGGGTGCGTCTAACCGCACAGCGCGATGGCGCTGCGATTGATCCTGCAGCATTCGATTGGGCCGGGGTGGCCGTCTTCAAGAAGGCCTACCAGATCTTCCAAGAACGCGGCTACCGAGTCCGACTACTCTCCGCCGCGTTTCGCAATCACATGCATTGGAGCGAACTTGTCGGTGGCGACGTAGTGATTTCGCCACCCTACGAATGGCAAGTACGGCTAAATGAAAGTGGTCTGGAGCCTGTCTCGCGGATCTTCGAACCGGTCGCGCCGGCAATCCTCGACGCGCTCTACGCAGGGTCCAACGAATTCCGCAAGGCGTACGACGAGGATGGGTTGTCGCCAGCAGAGTTTGTCGACTACGGAGCAAGCAGGCGAACTTTGCGACAATTCCTGGCAGCCACCAACGAACTCGAAGCTTTCGTCCGGGATGTCACAATTCCTGACCCTGACGCGGACTAACTTCAAAGTCGAAGCGCCCTCAGCAACTGCGCCGCCACGCACCCAGTGATACCTGTTTTAGGATCGAAGCAAACCCCAAACTTCGAGCTGCCGGACAGAACTGCGTGAGTTTCAGGTTGTACTCGGCATTGAATACCGGCTTTCTGGCGCGAATGAAGATCGAAAGCACGCCGCACTCGGCATACTCAAAACACTGCTCATTAACTGCGAAATCGAAACTGGGCTCTAGTGCGACCGCCTGGTCCAGATCGTTCTTCAAGCCGATAGCCAATCCACGCGCATGGGCCATTGCTGCCAACATGCGGTCGTACTTAAGCTGTTGCGCTGCAGTGAGCGGGAATCCGGTGCGACTCTGATAGCCATCGACGAGGTCCGCCTCCACGCCGTTGAATCCCTTGGCCTTGCATAGGTCCATCCGCTTACCCATGATTTGAGCCAATGTTGGCGTGGCCCGGATATCAAGCCAACGCTCCTGCGGCCACCCATCAACCGGCAAACCAATGATATTGCGCGGAAACGAGAAATAGTCCGGCCGGCCGGTTTCCAGCGAACCGGCACTGAAATAGCACACCACCTTGCGCCTAAGTGCGTGCAACCTAGCGACAGTTGCCTTCGAAGTTTCGAACAGGTCAACGTCATACACCGAAGCACGGATTGTGGTGTCGATCGGGCCGTCCAACTGCCATTGCCAACTCACGCCGGGAAGGGGATGCCATCGCACGGGTGCAAGCACAGGAGCCCCGGTGGCAGCGCCTACGCCAAGCATCATTGTCGACGCGACAATGATGACCGGGCCCAACCCCAAGGCACGCCTGAGGCTCGCCCCAACTGTGCGTCTGGACCCGGTCACCAAATATCCACCGGCTACTGCACCCGCAATTGCAGGTATTGATAGGCACTGCCTGCACTGTTCCTCGCTCTGATCGCAATCCACCGAGACCCGGTGGTTGCGAACTTCCCAGTGATGGTCGCTGATCCGTTGCCATTATCGACAAAGGTTAGACCGCTGGGTAACGAAGAACCCAATGAAAGCGATGGAGTTGGAATTCCTACTGCCACGACGTTGACAGCAAACGGTTGTGCCACGGCGATAGTGACAGACGATGGACTCGTAAAGGTGGGTGCGATTCGGATGTTGACGGTCAGACTCTGGGCCGCCGTGCCGTAGAGGTTTGTTGCCGTGAGGCTAACGACTAAGACACCAGCCGTACCAGCTGGCGGAGTTCCCGTCAGCAGTCCACGACCACTCCCACGATCGGTGAACGTCAACCAAGTTGGTAGTCCCCCGACTACTGCCAGAGCTGGACTTGGAATGCCGTTCGCTTGCACATAGAACGACCCTGATCTACCTGCCGTGAAGTTGGCCGTCGTCGAGCTGGTGAACACTGGGACACGTCCGAGTGCGATGGTCAGCGTCTGAGTTGCCGATCCAGCGATATTGCGTGCCGTGATGGTAACTCGATACGTGCTGTCGAAGGTACCTATTGGCGTACCCGAAATGAGCGCGGTTCCGTTGCCATTGTCGACGAACCGTAGCCCTCTGGGAAGGGTTCCAGCGATGGTCATTGCAGGTGCCGGATAGCCATTTGTCGTCACCGTGAAACTGCCAGCTGTCCCAAGCAGCAACCCCGCAATTGACGGACTCGTAATAGCCGGCGCCTCATCCACTGTGATCACATACGCACGGCTAATGGACGCCGGACCCGCTGTCGCCGTGACAGTAATCGGGTATTGGCCGCCCGAACCTGACGTTGGAGTGCCGGAAAACGTGGCAGTTCCATTGCCGTTGTCGGTGAAGGCAATCCCCGCAGGCAAGGTCTGGCCTGTGATCTCGATAGTCGCAGCATTTGTAGCAGCGATAGACAAGGTGCCGGCAGTCCCTACAGTGAATGTTGCAGTAGTCGGGCCCGTGAATGCCAGTGCTGCCGGCGTGGTGATCACCGCACTACCAGCAAGCCACGTGGAGGTCTCGCCGCCGTAGTTCTCTCCAAAAACCAAACCGTTGACATTCGACCCGGCAGGAACGGTGATCGGTGCAGGCGTGGCAGTCGGATTCGTGATAGTTACCAGGCCGTCCTGTACATAGCCAGACACACTAGAACCGTTGGGCATCCCGACCGTGTTCCAATTTGCCTGGTTCTGCAGCATGGCAGCGCTTTGGGTAAGCGTCAGATTCACTACGGGCGTAGTTGGCGCAAAAGCTGACTTGTAGGTCTTGAGAATCGACGACATTAACGTCAGACCGAGATAGTCCGGCGCGGTTAGGTTCGAAACGTGCGCATAGAACGGCCGCGGATCGTTGCTGAGAATAAAGTTCAGATCATTGGCCGTGTCGATAGGCACGATATAGCTGGCGAACCCAGTTGACTGATCCAGCGGGGTCGCAAGGCAGGTGGCCGTGGTCGGGTTCGCGGTGCAGTACCCGCTGCCATTAGGTGCCGGCGAGTAGATCCAGTTGTATTCGCTTACCTCCTCGGCGGTTGTCGATACGTTGTAGTAGATAGCCATTGGATGGCGCGGCACGGTCAGTGCCGTGCCCACTTGGCGTTGAGCTGTGCCACGGGATGCGTCAGCCCCGATAACTGAGATGTTGTTCGCACCCAGGGCTGCAATGAAGTTCGGGTTGTCAACCGGCTGCTGTGGCAGCAGGAAGAGCCCTGAGTGCTCGCCCGACAGGTACTCGGCCTGATCGAACGGCAGACCGAGGGCCTGACCGGCGGATATGTTGTTGGTGATTTCGCTAGAGATCGCCGCCTGAGGAACCCAAACCGCATTACTGCCCGTGGGCGTGATCGGAAGGTTGTCGGTGGTTACGCAACTCCAAGGAATAACAAGGAACGATTGCTGACAGCCTTGGAAGATGTGTTCGTAACCGTGGTTAAGCCATCGAAACGATTGGGCGTTCGCCTGGAAGGCGTTAGTGAGAGCATCGGTTCCGTTCCAAGGGTTGCCGCTGGCGTCGTACTGCGAGTAATACCCATTGAACGCGAGAGTCGGCGCGTACCCATTTGCCGCCTGCCAGGCCTGAAGAGCACTAACGTCGGTCGCTGACATCCGGATATCGGAGCCGGGGACCACAGAAGCCGGGCAGTCTTCCGTGGGCGTGCAGTGATTGACCGTGTCCCAACGAGCATCGTATGCAAAGGCGTCATCGAACTGCTGGCTGTAGAAATTGCGGTTGTACCCGAAGTGGACACCGTGGGTGGCCCAGGAGATGATCCCGTGGGCCAACAGGCGGAACTGATATTGCGAGTAGCTAAGTGCAACTGTGACTACCAACTGTTCTACCCCGGCATTGGCGTAGACGCCAACAATGCTGCCAACAGACGCTGTGGTTGGGATCGGCAATGTTACGAGCGGCGTGAATGACGCGCCGGCGGGCAATGCCGGCACGGTTGTGGCCGTAAGAGGCGTGGTTACATACCCGTACGAGCTAGACGTGAATGGCACTCCTCCGCTCAAATACCCCCAGCCCGAATTGGTGCCCGCGGGGGTCACCGTTGCGCTCATTCCATTAAGGTCACCGGCGTAATAATCAAATCCACTGGTTTGGTAGAGACCGAGTCCTACCGTCGGACCAGCAAAGTCGTAGGCGTCGACTTGCCGGACGCTAAACGTCGACTCATACGATTGAAGGGCCGAGATCTCCGCAGCTGAAAGACCGGCGGGAGCGCTATTCGGCAAGATCACGGCCTGATAAAAGCCTTCGGTCCCGATCGAGAGGTACCCGGCACCAATCGTCGCTCGAGTTGGGTCGTTCGTGTTCACGACAGTAAACGGCACTCCCTCGGTGGCCAGTTCCTGCTCAAGAGCGAACGTCGAAACGTCAGTCGCCGTGGCGGCCGTCGCACCCAGCGGATTGTCATCCACCACGAGCACGCGAAGGTCCAGGCGCACGCCGGCCGCCAACGCCGGATTGCCGTAGGCAACCAGACTCGCAACCAAGCCAAGTCCGGCCACACTAGCAATCGCGCGTGACCTGTTGATGGTGCCGATACCGGCCGATGCAATCCTTATCCGCTTCACCGCGATCTACCCCCACGAATCCGAACCGTCTCACCGATCGCAGGCGCGTCGATAAGTAGAGCAAACAGTTTGATGTAGCGCATCAGGCACTGACCCGAAGTTGACTGGTGATCGCCGGCGAAAGGTGGTCCCAAGGGTTTGCGCCGTCGCCGTCGGTCGCATAGCAAGTGGCGCCATGAGCCTGCGCTCGCAGCCGAGTCAACTCCTGACGTTCCGGGGATACGCCGTACACCAAATGAAGGCGAGACACGCCTACCTGAGCTGGTGGAGCAGTGCTCAATTGCTGCCTCGAGTACACGTCGTCCGGACCCTCGAAAGTGACACACACATCCACGGCCAACAGCAGGTCAAGGTCAGGCTCAACGCCAGGATTCACCGCAATCGGAATCGCGGGTTCTTTGCGAAGTTGACGCAGCACCTCAGTGAATGACGCCGTCAATTCGGAGGGCGATTGATCGAAGAAGAATGCGTCAACTCCGTACCACGCACGCCAAGACTCGACATCGCCCAATATCTGTGAGGTGGCTCGAGTACCGTATGCCAGATCCACATAGCCATACACCGGCATTGCAGGGTGCAATTGTGCTGCTAGTCCGACGTACGCGTCATCAATCATTTGGCCAGGCCCGTCTGCCACATTAATGACAATCCCACCTACAAAAGATGCGGCCGCCTGCACCTTTGCCCACTCGGAGAGTGCTACCACCGGATGAAAATAGGCAGGCACAATTGGCTGCATGGTCATGCCGTCACCCGCTGCGTAACCAGGTCAGCGACGGTGTCGCGCAAATCGAATACGGTATGCCACCCGAGCACTTCGGATGCGCGCGCGACGTCGGCGCATTGCCATTCGACGCCCGCCGACCGCGGCGAAACCGAGGCGGTCTCTTCGATTGGACCTTGGTAGCCGACAATTGAAGCCATCTTTTGGACCAACTCACGCACCGCTACTGCCTCACCGCGGCCAATGTTGAATGTTCCTTTTAGATCACCTTGATGCAGCGCAGCCGCGGCAGCAGCCTTTGCCACATCGCGCACATCAACGAAGTCGCGAAACGCACCCAAAGGCCCTAGTCGCACGGGGCCACCCTCGGCGACTACACGCGCGAATTCGGCCTCGGCTCTGCCGAGCAGGCTTCCTGCGGGCGCCCCAGGACCAACTGCATTGAATACGCGGAGCACCACACCCGAGATCCGTCCGGTCGCGGCCGCGCGAAGAACCGCCTCGGTGCCTGCCAATTTCGTGAGCCCATAGACGCTTTCAGGACGCGGTATCGCGGATTCGCGAAGCGGTACCCCGGCGAGGCCGCCGCCGTATTCCGCCGCCGAGCCAATGTGCACCAACCTGATTGGTACCTCGGAGCTCGCGATGGCGTCAATGAGTCGGGCAGTAAATCCCACGTTTGCATCCGTCAAGGCTGCTAGGTCACCTGATGTGGCTCCGGCACAGTTGATTACGGCGGTCGGGCGAAACTCTTTTAGGTACTGGACCAAGCGCACTTGGCCTGCCTCGGAGTCAACGAACTCGACGATCGGGATTGCCGCCGGTACCGAACCCATCCTTGAGGAAGCGAAAGTGTGGCCTGCTCCCCGCGTTAGACAAGCAACTTCGACAGCATCGAGTTGCGTTAGTTCCTGCACGACATGTCCCCCGATGAAACCCGTTCCGCCTACAACCAACACCCGAGGGTGGTCTGATCGGGCGGCTAGGTCGGCTTGGGTTATGGACACACGCAAATCGATCTCAGCGGTTGCAGTCCCCTCTTTCACGACGGTCTTTGTCGGTAGCAAGCTGCTCGACATGAGTTCAAAATCGGCATTGGCCCGGTCGTAATCCTCGGGCCGTCCGATATCTAGCCAGTACCCGTCGAAGAGATGAGCCCTCGGGTTATCTCCTCTAGCAATGAGATCTAGTACTAGTTCATCAAACCCGAATGGTTTGCCAGCTTCATATGGACGCAACGTCTCACGCGAAAGTCCGTAAACGCCCATGCTCACTCGGTAAGGCAGTTTCGGCTTTTCGCGGAAGGCTGTGATACGACCTTCACACTCTTCAAGAACGCCGAAGTCAACGTTTACGGATCGGTCAAACGTCGATACGGTCAAGGGTGCACCTGACGCCATGTGGCCCTGGAGGACACGGCCGAAGTCAAGGTCCGTCAGCACATCGCCATTCATCACCAGGAAGTCCTGCGGCAACCTATCCAAATGCGGCAGCAGCGGCCCGATTGTTCCGAGCGGGGTTCTCTCCTCTACGTACCTCACAGAGAGCCCCCAGCGAGATCCGTCACCTACGAAACTGCGAATCAGATGTCCGAAATGGCCAATCGCAAGTGTGATGCTTGTGAACCCTTGACTAGCCAACTGCAGCATGACTATCTCGAGGATTGAGTACTCCTCGCCAATCGGTACTAGCGGCTTTGGAATGGTGGTCGTGTAGGGGCGCAGCCTTACGCCTCGCCCCCCAGCAAGGATTACTGCATGCATTCCAACCCCCCTAGATCGTGTATGAATCGGGTCGATAGCGGGCTAGGTTCACCGGGTCGCAGAACCAGTCAGCTGTTGCCTTTAGTCCGGTCCGCAGATCGTGCAGCGGTTCCCACCCGGTGACGCGCTGAAGTTTCCGGCTGTCGCACACCAGACGCTGCACCTCTGACGCGGACGGTCGCAGCCGCGCAGGATCCTGCTTGATTTCCGCCTGCACTCCCATCACGTCTGCAATCGTCATCGCAAGATCCCCAATGCTGATCTCATAGCCGGTACCCGCGTTGAACACCTCGCCGATAACAGCATCTGGGGGGGCTGTTCCAACTGCGATGAATGCCGCGACCGTGTCCGCCACAAACGTGAGATCGCGGGTGGGATCAAGTGCCCCAAGTTCGATCACGCGGCGACCGCTGGCCAGCGCGCTCACTACCGTGGGGATAACTGCGCGAGCCGATTGCCGCGGTCCAAAGGTGTTAAACGGTCGTAGAGTGACTACTGGACTTTCAAAACTCAAGTAGTAGCTCTCAACGAGTTTGTCCGCAGCAACCTTCGTTGCCGCGTAAGGCGACTGTGCTTGGCTTGGGTGATCCTCGCTAATCGGCACGGTGCGAGCTGTCCCATAGGTCTCACTTGTCGACGTTTGAACAATTCGAGGCGTACCTAAATCACGAGCCGCTTCCAGCAGATTAAGCGTGCCGGTGATGTTGGTATCGACGTATGACTGCGGCGCGACATACGAGTACGGGATGGCGATCAAGGCTGCTAGATGGTAGGCAACTTCGGCCCCGTCGAGCACAGTTCGCACGCTACGCGGGTCTCGAACATCCCCGAGGATTGGTTCAACGCTGGAAAGGACATCAGGGGAAAGCGAATCAAGCCACCCGTAGGAACCGAACGAGTTGTACTGGACCATCGCCTTAACGCGGCATCCGCGCTGGACCAACGCCTCAACCAGGTGCGAGCCAATGAAGCCTTCTGCCCCGGTAACGGCAACCGTGTTTGACACTTCGACTCCCGGCTAGATGTGGACGAGTGGACTGCGGAGGCGGGTCAAAGCGAACCCACATAAGACGGCTAGACAAACCAGAAGCGACACCAAGTAGTTCCTTGCCACTGACGCCGAATCCAGCGCCGTCCAGCCGAGGTAGATCGATAAACCGACAGCTAGGCATGCCACGGGGAATAGAACTTCCCCTACCGACAGCAGCACCAAACAGACAAAGAAGCAAAGAGCCAGAACTCCGTAGCCGCTCACCACGGTTACAGTTCTGCCGCCCGAAGCCGGAGAAGTCAGCCCTGATATCACCGCCACAAGCAGGAGAACCATTCCTGCGTAGCTCATCAACGCGGTAAACATCGCCCGCCGAACGCGCCGTGCGAACTCATCAGCTTGAGTCTCGGTGCGCAACAACAGATCGGTTTCCTTTCTCAGCCGCTGCAGTTGCCATTCCGCCGCGCCCATGCTCATGACCAAAGGCAAGGCCAAGTACCACGCGGAAGACAGCCGCTGCCCGAGCACCGCGGTCCAGGTCAACGGGGCCACTCCGACCGCCGCGGCACAAGCAATCCCATAGGCGAAGTGCGGGGCGCCGGCTCGAACGTCTTCGGCCCGAAGCCAATTACCACGCGCCCTCTTCCTTGGTGAAGCCAGGCCTGGCTTCCGGCCCACTACTGCGTGTCGGGCGGTCTCACGGCGGCCCGTCGCGCGCACTGCCAACACCAGCACAACCAAAACCGTCAATGCCGTGACGAACGACGCCGTCGCTGTGCCGTACGGCGCAAGGTCCAGAGCAAGTAGCACCACCGCAAGGCCCGCTGGGAGCAGTACCGCAAGTAGGACAATGTCGTCACCGAGGACCAACAATGCGCCGGCCGCCAATTGGTAAATGCCTACACCCGCACCGACTACGGCCGTCTCGCCGCTGATGCCGGTCGATAGTGTGATCCAAATAATTAGCGTCCCAAGCACCGCTAAACCGACTAGCAGCCAGGAGCGCAACACGGCGTTGGCTGCCGACGGACCAAACCAACCTAAATTCCGATGTCCTAGGAATGACATTGCCTGACTCCAGCCCCATCCAAATCCGAGGCAAACCAAGATCACCCAGACCGAATCAGCGCCAACCGTTCGTAGCGCAGTGATCCCGGCAAGCCCCGGCAACGCGTAGATGACCCCGCGGCGCACACTGCGGGCCGTCGTATCGAAAGATCGCTGAGATTTGCTGGGTACAGACGCACCCCGGCGAGGCACTCGCATGAAGAGGGCTTCGGCCAAAGAGAAGACGTCCGCATAGCCGTATTGGTGGCAAGTTCGATCGTTCATCCCCTCAGCCTCTAGACCAGCAGCTATCTGCCAGGGATCAACAGCGGTAACGCAAAGGTCATTGTGGGCACGCGCAAGCCCAGCCAAAGGTGTAGAACCCCGGCGATCATCAGACCGATGCGCTCTAACCTGCGCCCGATGAACAACTGCCGGAGCAGACTTGCGGACGGTTGTTGCCCGGCGATTCATTGCGATATTCATGCGGGTCGCACCAACCTTGGAAGTGCAATGGGGTCGGCCGTTTCGGATTCTAGGACGGACTTGTAAACGGCCTCCAACGACCGGATCGAATGTGCAAGTGTGAATCGGTCAAGCACACGACTCCTCGCTGCCGCGCCTAACCGGTGCCGTTCTTTTGCGTCACGTAGCAGCGAGATACAGGCAGCGGCCAGGGCTTCGGCATTTCGCGCAGGGACCACAATCCCCGCATCCCCAACTGCTTCGGCCACCCCGCCGACATCCGTGCTGACTGTGGCCCGTCCGCTACACATGGCTTCGATAACCGTGTAAGGGAAGCCTTCACTGATGCTGCTAAGTACCACCACTTGCCCAGCGGCGTACGCTTCATGAGCGGACTCAGACCGCCCTTCAAAGCTAATTCGCTTGTCTAGCTTCAGCTCGCCGATCAGCGCAATGCAACGCTCCAAGTAGTCCTCGCGTCGAGGTGGCGCAGTACCGAATATTCGTAAGCGGGAACCTGGTACTTGGGCAACCACGAGAGCGAAGCTCCGGATTAGGCCCTCGATGTCTTTGAGCGGGTCAATCCGGCCCATGTAGACCAAAGTGGGTTCAGCTGGTTCGACATCGCAAACCGGGAACTGCTCAGGATCGACACCGTTATACACCGTGACGATTGCCTCCGGGTCGGCCCCGCCGTTGAGTTCCCAGCGCCGGTTGTACATGTTGCCCGGAGCAATGAGTGCGGCTTCGGCGTACACAAGTACGGTCAGCGCCCTAGTGAATCGGAGCAGGGCCGACTTCACAGCCCAGCTGTATGTCGTCTCGCGGTGCGCTAGATATCGCTCGCGCAAGTAGACCCCGTGCTCACTCACCACAAACGGTGTGCCGTAGGTCCATTTGGCACCCAGCGCCACCAAGCCTGCTAACCCATTTGAAGCGCAATGAACTAGATCGACCGTAGGTGCTTGCAGACTCAGCGGACGCAACATGTGCTCCAGCCAGATGGCCACAATCACCGCGTCACCAACGGGGGGAATCCAACGATTCAATGACCCCGGATCCTCGCTCGATGGGGGCCAGACCCGCCAACTCTCGGAGATGATCCGCACCGCCTGCTCTGATCGCATCGCCGCCCGAAGCTCTTCGGTCTGCGCATACTCATAGAGCCCGCGTAGCGCTGAGGCAAAGTCCCCCGGAGCAGGCCCCGGGCCGAATGCCGCTCCAATCAGCCTTGAGAAGACTTCTACAAACCTGGCCAGCGCCCGGCCCCGTGGGGCTCGACCCGCTGATTCTTGGGACCAGAGAGCAACGGATGTCAGGCGCTGAACATTGCCGGGCAGTTCGAAGGCTGGAGGTTGCCCTTGGGCGCCAACCAATGACACAACCTCGAATAACCGCTGAGGCATGCCACTGATTACTTGATCACACCAGACACTGACTCCGCCTGCCGAATACGGGTAGCCCCCTTCTGTGACTAGGGCTACTTGCTGTGCGGGGCTAGGAAGAACAAACACGGCATGCCAGCTCAGGATGGCTGGGTCTGACAAACGCTCGGAATTCCACGGCGAACTCTTCCCCCCGAACAACCGCCAAGCCCCCCGGCTGTGACAGCGAAAACATATGCGATTTTGGATTCGGTTGGGAGATCTTTAGGAAAACTGATCTTCAAACATTCCCCGAAAGGGTGAATCTTTTGGGTCCCTATTACTTCACGTGTTATCGCTTGCGCGGAGCGTTACGTCAGCGACGCATTCATTTGCGAGGTACTAGGAGCAAGCCTGCCTCGGAGCATCGAGGGCGAGATTCTTCTTCATACTTGAGAAGCCCAACGCGATCATCGTGGGACAGAAACTTGCGGTCGTCCCTTGATACTCCACTTCTAGGACTGCCTTCCCGGCAGCTACGAACGGCGAGTACGAACTGCATTCGCCATATTGGTAGCACTCCTCAACAATGGCGAAGTCAAATTTCGGCGCCAACGCCGCAGCTTGCTCTGGATCGTTCTTGAGGGCAACACCTAGTCCGTACTTGTGGGCCAAGTCGGCTAGGGCCGAGTTGTACGCTATCTGGTTGGCCGCTGTGAGCGGGAACCCCGTGTTGTTGGTATACCCGTCCACCACATCTGCCTCTAGGGCATCGAACCCTTTCGCCTTGCAGTCAGCAATCCGCTTCTCCATGATCGGCAGGAGGATGGTAAGCGCCCTGATATCGAGCCAGCGCTCGTCCGGCCAACCGTTCATCGTGTTACCGAGCACCACTGCCGGGAAACTTGCAGCGTCTGGTCGGTAGTTCTCCCAACCGCCCGCGTCGATGTAGCAGATCACATGAGCACCCTTGGAGTGCAGTCCGGCGACGGTCGCTGCCGAGTTGTCCTGCCCGTCGATGTCGAAGACCGGCACCGCTACCGAGGCGTCAATCGTCCCAGCTAGCTGCCACTGCCAGGTGGTGCCAAGCGTTGGGCGCCACCAGCCACTTGCCGGCGGTGCGCCCGTGTAGGTCACTGTCGGTGTCGCAGTAGGCGTCACCGTGGCCAGCGGGGTGAGCGTCGGCGTCGGCGAAAAGGTGGCAGCGGGAGGCGAGCTCGCACTCAAGCTAAGCGTTGGCGAGCCGCTTGCAACTGGCGCGGAACTCCCCGGCACAGACCCACTTGGTGACCCCGAGGGGCTTGGAGGAATCGTGGCGACAGGTACTGGAAGACCGGCCAGCGGCACCGCTACGTTCGACGGGCTAGACCAAGAGCCGCTGGTCGAACTGTTCTCGGCTCGGACCCGGAAGACGTAGTTGCGCCCATTAGTCAAGCCGGTATAGAGAATGGTCGTCACACGTGTGCCGGTGTACTTCCCGTGTCCCCAAGTGGTTCCGCCATCGGCCGAGTACGTGAGGTAGTACTCGCCTATAACGAACCCAGGTGAAGCCGGTGCCAACCAACTCACGCGGACTTGCCCACTTCCGGCTACGGCGGTGACTGAGGTTGGCGATGCTGCCGTCAACTTCGCCGGAGTAGACGCGGCTGTCGAACTAGCAGCAACAAGTATCGGAGCGATCACAACCGCTAGGGTTGCTGCTCCCGCAATCCACTTTCCCCTATGACTCGACCCAACCCCGTTGATCCCCATAGGCAGTGCATCGGCATTCTGATCCGCCTGCTCGATAGCAAACCGGATGCAATTTGGCGAGAAGTCGATCAATCTACGAGGGATTTTGTCTTTTCGTGCCCTAAGTCCCGATGGACTTGGGGTAGCCTCCAGAAACGCGCGGGGGGGCCGCGCCGCAACGGTGGGGGTACTCGTGGCGACCAAGCAGGGGGCAGGGACTGCCCAGAACCCGTGGGAGCTAATGACTCCACCGGGCAAGGCAGGATTTCAGATGTGGCGTGACCCATCGGCCGATCCGCCTGCCCTTATTTGCCAGGTAGGCACCACGCAGTTGCGTTACCACCTGCGCGCAATCGACGACTTGCACGCGATGTTGGTCCAGCATGGCGATTGGCTGCCCCTTGGCGGCGCAGATGAGCAGAAACCGGCACCGGAAGGCACCGTCGAAGCTTGGGGCCGGTCACCGGAAAATCCCGTCGGTGGCTGGTACGGGCTGAAGAAAGGGCTTCGCGGTCGGTTCGGGGTTTACCTCCCACCGCTGCTTGAGGCGCTCGGGCTCGCCGAACTAACTCATGATGCAAAGAACAATCGAATGCGGGCGCTGTAGTTCCGTGTGCATCCGCTACGTGTAGCTATTTGGCGATAGTGCTACGTGTAGCTACTTGGCAATGGTGAATGTGAAGCCAACGTCCGTCGGCGTTACAGTGCCAGGAGTCGCGCTGACATCCATTGTGAAAGTGTGGATTTCGAACTGGCTGACGCTGCAGCCATCTGCGACGCCCAAGTAAGAGTCCACTTCCGCCGTGGTGAAGGTGTGATTGGTCGCGTTGGTGAAGTCCGTGTCGTAATCCGGTGACACAACAGCCGAAACCGCTGCAGGACTGACGCCTACGACTGACACGCAGTACAAGCCGGGCGAAGGATGAGTTGCCGAAATGCCCGCAGAACTGCGGCTGACCGTCCCAGTTGGCGAGAACAGGGCATAGTGACCTTGCCCGGCCGCCACGATCGAAGTCGCCGTCAGCGTTCCGAGTTTGTCGGCCGAGGCCGCTCGCGCCGCGTACAGGTTCGCCACAAGACCCTTTGCATTTGTCGTGAATGGCGGGTAAGTGGCGCTGTGCGTGACCAGTCTGAGTGCAGCACCAGTCGCAACCTTTGCATTTGAGTTGGTCAGGGTCGCCGTGGTGCTCTCGGCATTGGACTTGCCGAGGAGAAAACTGCCTCCGTTCGCGGCATACGCGACACCGCCAAGCAAGGTAGCGCCGACTACGGCACCAACCAGGCCAGATGCGAACGAAGATGCATGCTTGCGAAGTGCGCTCATAAAGATTGCCCCCTAATCCCGCCAAGGGGCACAGCCCCCATGGCGCCGCCCCCCACGAGCGACTCGCTATTGGACCATGCCGCCTAGCCGTGCGGAAGAGGAATCGGTCGCAATACGATCTTCCCGAACCATCCACTCAGGAGGAGTCATGGAAATCCAACTGGTCACGGGCCCCACCATTCACTTTGAGAAGCTGGGCGAGGGCCAACCCTTGGTGTTTCTCCACGGGGTGATGATGAGTGGACGTTTCTTCGCCGAACAGCTTGCTGGAGCGCTGCCCGCCTCATTCGAGGTAGTTGTGCCGGACTACCGCGGACATGGCAAATCAGAGAAGGTCCCCAATGGTCACACGGTCGCCGGTTATGCAAGGGACACCCATGAATTGATCGAGTCACTTGGTCTCGAACGGCCAATCCTCGTGGGGTGGTCGATGGGCGCGATGGTGGCTTGGGAGTTCGTGAAGGCCTTTGGCACCGACAGTCTGGCCGGAATGGTTGTCGTGGACCAACCTCCTTCTGACTACGCATGGGACGACTACCCGTTCGGGCTGATGACTCTCGCAGGGTTGGCGGAAAACGTCGAAGGATTGCAGGACGACCAGCGCTCCGTAGCGGAGGAATTCGCACAACTTATGCAGCACAACCCCGATCCGGAGCGGACTAACTGGATCGTTGAGGAAATCATGCGAGTGCCCGCTTCGGTGGCCAGCACGATCCTGACCGATCAAACCTTGCGCGATTTCCGAGACCTGCTATCGGAAATATCCTGTCCGACACTCGTGGCCTTTGGTGGCGATCCGAAGATGAATGACCCGGCGGCCGGCCAATTCATTGTTGATCGGATTCCGAATTCCGAACTGGTCATCTTTGACGAGTCCAGTCACATGCCATTTCTCGAAGAGCCGGCCAAGTTCGATCGTGTGCTCGCCGATTGGATCGCACGCCTGCCTTAACCCCGACGAACGGGTTGCCCCTCGTGCCATACCGGTTCGGGCACTTCACGCACGGTGCCGTCTTCAGAGAAGACCACGTAGCGGTCGAAACTTCGAGCGAACCACCGATCATGTGTGACTGCCAGTACCGTGCCTTCGAAAGATCGCAACCCCTGCTCGAGTGCTTCGGCACTTGCTAGGTCCAGGTTGTCTGTGGGCTCGTCCAGTAGCAGCAACGTCGCCCCCGATAGTTCGAGCAGCAGAATCTGGAAGCGCGCCTGCTGGCCGCCTGACAATGTGTCAAACGTCTGCTCCGCGGCGTACGCAAGTTCGTAGCGATCGAGCTTGCGGCTTGCTTGCTCACGGCCCATGCCGTCGCGGTGACTGTCTCCGCGATGCAAGATCTCGACCAGCGTTCGGCCAAGGAGCTCGGGGTGATCGTGTGTCTGCGCGAACCACCCAGGTCGCACCCGGGCCCCAAGCTTCGCTACGCCTAGGTGCTTAACCGGAGCAATAGGCAGGTCATCGACGGGCAGATGTTCCAACTCAGGATTACTTCCGCCAGCCGCCAACAGTCGGAGGAAATGTGATTTCCCTGATCCGTTAGCGCCGAGGATTGCCACAGTTTCGCCGAACCAGACTTCGAGATCGAACGGCGCCATCAACCCCGTCAGTTCCAATTCCTGACACACGACGGCACGTTTAGCAGTACGTCCTCCGGTCAGGCGCATCCTTACGCTTTGCTCGAGAGCAATTTCCTGAGGCGGGCCGATCTCCTCGAACTTCGCCAAGCGGGTCCGCGCCGCCTGCAAGCGGCTGGCCAATCCATCATTGAACGCGGCCTTGGTCTTGTACATCAGAACCAGCGCCTTGAGCTTGGCGTGGTCTTCATCCCAACGGCGACGAAGTTCTTCCAAACGAGCGAATCGTTCAGTGCGCGCATCGTGATACGTGCCGAACCCTGCCCCATGCGTCCAGGTCGTGTTGCCTGCGGCCCCCAACTCCACAGTGACAATCTGCGTTGCCGAACGGGCTAGCAACTCGCGGTCGTGAGACACGAATAGCACTGTCTTGGGCGACTCTGCGAGTTTCTCTTCCAACCACTCCTTGCGTGGCACGTCGAGATAGTTGTCCGGTTCGTCGAGCAGAAGTAGTTCATCTGGGCCGCGAAAGAGCATCTCGAGAACTATGCGTTTCTGCTCTCCGCCGGAAAGGGTTCGGGTCTCGCGATACTTCACTTGCTCGAAGGCAAGACCGAGGGTCGCAACAGTGCACACGTCCCAGAGCACTTCGGCGTCATAACCTCCAGCGTCCGACCAGTCAGCGATCGCGTGCGCATACCGCATCTGCGTGGCTTCATCGTCGGTTTCCATCAGCGCCAGCTCGGCGGCATCAAGCTCAGCAGCAGCGCTTTGAATTGCGGGCGGCGACACTACGAGCAACAGGTCCCGCAGGGTTGATTCATCGCGGACTTGGCCGATGAACTGGCGCATTACGCCCATGGTGCCCGACCGGCTGATGCCGCCTTCTTGCGGTTTCAGATCCCCCGCAACAAGCCGAAGCAGGGTCGTCTTACCAGCGCCATTGGCCCCTACCAATGCCACCTTGGCACCGTCGGCGATGCGAAAGCTGACCTCGTCAAGTAGCACCCTGCCGTCAGACAGAGTGTGGCTGACTTTGACGACCTCGATGTGACCCACACCAAGATTCTCGTGCACCCCAGAGTTAGAGCCAAACCAGCCCTGGGCTTCCTACTCCACACGGTGCTGGTTCGTCTGGGGTGGTTGTTATTAGAGGGTTTGGGTGAATGTTTTGGATGCGTCGATTCCGGCGCCGGAGGTGTTGATGGCTCGAACTTGGATTTCGTAGGCGTGGGCCTTGGCGAGGGCGGTGTGCGTTGTGCTTAGCACCAGTTTGGTTGAGACCCAAGCAGACCAAGTGACACCACCGTTGCTGGACCAACGCACCTGATAGGCGCTGACTGCTGAGCTACCAAGTGTTGACGGTGCCACCCAGGTCACTTTGGCGGTGCCGGCGGCCGGGAATGTGACAGCCAGCGTTCTGGGGGCGCTGGGGGTGCCAACAATGATCGAAGCTGACGCCGCTGACGCTATGCCGGTGCCAACAATATTGGTGGCTCTCACCGCGAAGATGTAGGCAACACCGTTGGTTAGCCCGGTAACGGTGCAAGTCAGGGCACTGGTGGTGCAAGTGTGCCCACCTGGGGTAGCTGTCACCGTGTACCCGGTGATTGTGCTGCCACCGGTTGTGGCAGGTGCTGCCCACGACACTACGGCCGAGAGACTACGAGAGCTGGCAATCACCGAACGCGGCGCTGAAGGCACGTCAATCACCAGCGTGGTGGCGTTACTTGTGGCTGACGCCGAACCAGTTCCGTTACGAACACTGATGATTACCTTCAAGTAGTGTCCGGCATCTGTTGCTGTCTGGACGTAGGTGGCTTTTGTCGCATACGCGACTGGAGCCCAAACGATTCCGTTAACCGAAGATTCCCACAGGTAAGAAACGGTAGGACGACCCGATAGACCGCTTGCCGTGGCAGTCAGCGTTGAACCTACTTTGGCCGAGCCGGTGATCGTTGCAGTCGTGATCGTCGCAGCAGCAGCCGCAGAATCCCCAGAGATCACCCAAGTGTTCGGTGCGTCAGTAAGGACCGTCCTGTCAGCAGTCCCCGTGGTGCTGTAAGCCAATCCAAGCGCACCTAACGTCACATTCGGTGTGAGCCACTGGGCAGCCCATCCATTCAGCGTTGAATCGTAATTATCGGCTGACAAACCAGAGTTATCCAACATGGTGGTCATGTCCGTTACCCGGCCAACCGACCAAGACCCCAAATCCTGATTAAATGCCGCAGCCCCAGCAAACATGCCAGTCATCAGATTCGTACTGATCGTATTCCAACCCGAAAGCGGCTGATTGAAAGCGGTAGCGCCCGAAAACATGTGAGACATATCCGTCACATGTCGAGTAGTCCAAGAACCAATCGGCTGATTGAACGCCGAGGCAGCAGAAAACATCCCAGCCATATCATCCACTTTTGCCGTATTCCACGACCCGATCAGTTGGTTGAAAGGCAGGTCGAGGTTGAACATATGGGACATATCTGTCACATTGCTCGTATTCCATGACCCGATCGGCTGATTGAACGCCGATGCTCTGGCGAACATGGATCCCGTATTCGTGACCCTGCCGGTGTCCCACGATCCGACCGGCTGATTGAACACCGAAGCATCGGCGAACATGGCCCCCATGTCGGTGACATGGCTGGTATTCCAGGCCGCAAGCGCCTGGTTGAACGCAGTGGCTCCTTGGAACATGCCTGACATGGAGGCGACGTTGCTGGTGTTCCACAACCCGATCGGCTGATTGAAAGTCGAAGCACCCTGGAACATGCATGACATGTCAGCGACGTTGCTGGTATTCCACGATCCAATAGGCCTGTTGAATACTGCGGCATCGCCGAACAGACTGCCCATGCCGGTGACGTTGGCAGTATTCCAAGAGCCCACCGGCTGATTGAATGCTGCGGCGCCTTGGAACATGAAGCCCAGATCGGTCACCTTGCTGATGTTCCATAAACCTACTGGTTGATTGAAGACATTCGTCCAGGCGAACATGCCGTTCATGCTCGTTACGCTGCTGGTGTCCCAGGCGCCGATGGGCTGATTGAAGTTAGTCGCCCCCCAAAACATGCTCGTCATATTGCTGACGTTTCCGGTCTTCCATGCACCAATTGGGTGGTTGAACACGTCTTCTCCGGCGAACATGCCTGACATGTCCGTGACGTTGCTGGTATTCCATGATCCAATCGCTTGATCGAAAGGACGATCGGACCAGAACATGTCGCCCATCGTCGTAACGCTGCTGGTATCCCAACTGGATATGTCTTGATTGAACATCGAAGCCCTGAACATGCCGGACATGTTGATCACCTTGCTGGTATTCCATTTAGATATGTCCTGATTGAACGCCTGCTCATCTGCAAACATCAAGGACATATCAGTAACACTCGTGGTGTTCCAGTTGGAGATGTCCTGGTTGAACACGGAAGCGCCATAGAACATGTAGCCCATGTTGCTGACGTTGCTCGTATCCCATGTCCCGATCGGCTGATTGAACATCGTGTCGTTGCCAAACATTAAGCTCATATTGGTCACGTTGGTGGTGATCCACGAGTTGATTGGATGATTGAACGTCCCCGCGTTATCACTTGCGAACATGGCCCCCATGTCAGTGACGTTGCTGGTGCTCCAGGCCGCAATTGGCTGGTCGAATAGATCGGCGTTGTAGAACATGGAGTTCATGTTGGTCACGTTCGACGTGTCCCAACCAGAGATGTCCTGATTGAACACTGCAGCCCCGGAAAACATGCTGCCCATGTCTGAGACGCTGGCTGTACTCCACAACTCAATTGGCTGATTAAATGCGACAGCCCCGGTGAACATCCCGTTCATGCTGTTGACGTGGCTCGTGTCCCATGTGCCAATCGGCTGATCAAAGATCGGGTCATAGGCGAACATGTTGCCCATGTCGGTGACGAGGCCCGTGTTCCAGCTCGTAATGTCCTGATTGAATGCCGCGGCACCCTGGAACATACCGTTCATCGTGGTCACTGCGCTTGTGTTCCAGACCCCAATAGGCTGATCGAAGATTGGGTCATTGGTGAACATGTTGCTCATGTCGGTGACGAGGCCAGTGTTCCAACTTGTGATGTCCTGATTGAACACTGCAGCCCCTGAGAACATGCCGCTCATCAAGGCTACCAGGGAAGTGTTCCAAGATCCGATCGGTTGATCGAACACAAGCGTGTTAGCGAACATCCCATTCATATCTGTGACGTTGCTGGTATTCCAAGATCCGATCGGTTGATCGAATGCGGAGGCAGTATCGAACATGCCACTCATGCTGGTCACGTTGCTGGTATTCCAAGATCCGATCGGTTGATTGAACGCCGTAGCGGACTGAAACATCCAGTTCATGCTCGTTACCTGACTGGTATCCCAACTTGAGATGTCTTGATTGAAGAGCGGATCAGCGCACAGCAAACAACTCATGTCGGTCACCTTGTTGGTGTTCCAGGTGCCGATCGGCTGATTGAATGCGGCCGCATTCCCCAATGCACCACTCATGTCGGTGACGTTGCTGGTATTCCACGCGCCGATCGGCTGATCAAAGGCGGCAGCCCCCCAGAATATGCTGTTGAGCGTAGTGACCTTACTGATGTCCCATGATCCAATTGGCTGGTTGAACACCGAGTCTTGTTCGAACATGCCGCTCATGTTCGTGACGTTCGCGGTATTCCACTGGCCGATCGGCTGATTGAAGGCCGTATCAGAAAAGAACATGTTGCTCATATCCGTGACGTTGCTGGTGCTCCACCCGCCGATCGCTTGGTTGAAAGCAGTTGCACCTTGGAACATTGCGTTCATGGTGGTGACCTTGCTGGTGTCCCAAGCTCCGATCGGCTGATTGAACAAGGACCCAGTGGTCATGAATCCGTAGTCACTGTTGAACATGTTGCTCATGTCGGTGACTTTGCTCGTGTTCCAACTTCCAACAGGTTGGTTGAAAGTGTTGGCGTTCCAGAAGGTGCCGCTCATGTTGGTGACTTTGCTGGTGTTCCAACCACTGATGTTCTGGTTGAACAGCAATGCGTGAGCGAAAGTGCAGGCCAGGTCGGTAACACCGATGGGCAGGCTAGACGGAACAGCGGTCAAGGTATTGGCCCCATAGAACGCTGAGTCCAAACTGGTCAAAGTGGCCGCAAAACTAGTCACTGCGGTGATCGTGTTCGCCCCAACATAGTCAACCAGTCCACAGGGCGTGTCAGAACCAAACCCGGTGAGATTAGTGCCATAAATATGCACCGTATGACTTCCCGTGACCGTATATACGTGCGCCTGCAAGCCGGCTGAGTTAAGTGGACCGGTGATGGTGCCATCACCCCAGTTGATGTTCATATTCGTCACGATGCCGGCTAACGGCATATCAACCTCAGTGCCTGTGGTCGTGATGTTCACCGACAACGACATGTCGGCCACGGAAGTAGCCGAAGCCGGAGCCGCCACACCAAGACCAACAAGAACCATGCCAGCAACGGCTACGGCAGAAGTTAAGCGACGCATCAAATACTCCAGAACTTGAAGGACCATCAGGAGACGAACCGTGCAGAACCTGCGTGCTACTTGGTTTGGGTGAAGGACTTCGTGGTTACAACCCCAGCACCCGAGTGATTGATGGCCCGAACCTGAACCTGATAGCCGTGACGCTTAGTGAGGGCGCTGCGAGTAGCGCTTCGGATGAGGCGAGTTGATACCCAGGCTGACCAAGCCACCCCGCTGTTGCTGGACCAGCGCACCTGATATGAGGTAACGGCGCCACTGCCGAGGGATGCCGGAGCGCTCCACGTGACTTTGGCCTGATGGGTCGCCGGGAAGGTTATTGCCAGCGACCTGGGACTAGACGCCGTACCAGCGATGATCGCTGCGGACTTGGCTGACACCGAACTGGTACCGGCAGCGTTCGTTGCTTTCACCGTGAACGTGTATAGATGGGCGTTAACCAACCCGGTCACAGTGCACAAGCGAACACCGGTGGTATGGCAAGTGCGCCCGCCAGGAGCGGCCGTGACGGTGTAGCCGGAGATTGCGCTGCCACCATCTGCAGCCGACGCCAGCCACGACACAACGGCAGCACCACTGCGCGCACTTGCGGTTACCGCCCTCGGCGCTGATGGCGCTTCAATGACTCGCGTCGCAGTTACCGCCGACGCAGAGACCGAACCTGCGGCATTGCCATTCCCGGCTGTGATAGTGACTTGCAAGAGATTCCCGAAATCTGCCTGCAGGACCGAATAGGTGGAACTGGTCGCATAGGCAATTGGATTCCATGTGCTGCCATCAGCAGAAGAAGCCCACTGGTAAGTAACGGTAGGACGTCCGGCCAAGCCGATTGGGGCCGAAGTTAGGGTGGCGCCGACCTTGACCATTCCTGCGAGCGACGCACTCGTAATCCCGGCATCAGCTGCCAGGGCATCACCGGTGATGCTCCAAGTATTCGGTGCGCCGGTCAGCAGATTTCGATCGGTAAGCCCTGTCGAGCTGTAGGTCAAACCAGCGGCACCTAGAGGAACGCTCGGCAGGAGCCGCTGAGCAGCCCAACCGTTCAACGCTAGGTCGTAATGATCAGAGGACAAGCCTGAGTTATTCAACATGCCGGCCATCGTCGTGACGCGCCCGACCGCAAAGCCACTCAAATCTTGATCAAATGCTGCGGCCCCATCGAACAATCCCGCCATATTTGTTACCCGAATAGTGTTCCAGCCAAGTAGCGGCTGATTGAACGACGTGGCCCTAGTGAACATCAGCCACATCGAGGTGACGTGGCTGGTGTTCCACGATCCGATTGGCTGATTGAACGTGGAAGCGATGGCAAACATGCCGAGCATGCTGGTGACGTTGCCGGTATTCCAAGACCCAATCGGTTGATTGAACGCCGGGTCCGACAACATCCATGCCATATCAGTGACGTTGCCGGTGTCCCAGTTTCCGATTGGCTGATTGAAGATCGTCAGATGATTGTCGGATTCGAACATCCCTGCCATGTTGGTAACGTTGTTGGTGATCCAACCGCTGATGTTCTGATTGAACTTCGAAGCATCAGCGAACGTACATGCCAAGTCGCTGACTCCGACCGGCAAACTGGTGGGAACCGAAACCAAATTCATGGCGCCGTAGAAGGCTGAGTCCAAGCTGGTCAAAGTGCTCGCGAAACTTGCTACCGCTGTGATCGTGTCAGCCCCAATGTAGTCACCGAGGCCGCAAACTGTGGTGTCGGAACCGAATCCGGTGAGCAGGTCCCCGTAGATATGAACCGTGTGGTCGCCAAGGGCCGTATAGGTATGGGATTTCAACCCAGCAGTGCTAAACGGGCCATTATCGACACTGGTGGTGCCATCACCCCAGTTAATGCTCATGTTCGTAACCGTGCCAGCCAGCGGCATATTCACCGTCGTTGGATTGGTTGTGATGTGCACGGTCAACGACATGTCGGCCACCGAAGTAGCCGAGGCCGGGGCGGCGATACCTAGACCGGCAAGGGCCAAGGCGATAACGGCCAGGGCAGAAGTTGAACGACGCATGAATTACTCCAAAACTTGTAGGACAGGTCAGGAACCGTGCCGTGTTGAAAGGGACGAGTCGATATCGACTGCATCGCAGATGGAAACAGGTTAGGGAACAGCGGAAGAAACAGATAGGAACGCCATCAGCAGACAAGAGCAAAACGGCCCAAATCAACGATTGAAACCACCTTGCAACTCAACAGACACTGCATGGCCACGATCCAGGGAACCTAGTAACTATCGGGTACAGGTCGGCGCCATTAGTTGCCATCCCAAGGTCGGCGTCTGACTGGTCGCCGAGCATATGGACGAAGGAATCAGCGGCGCCGGGCGAGACCGCCCCGCCTTTTGGCGTGGCTCTCAGACGCCCGCTACAGGCGGGTAGACCACTTGCAGTCGCGGCACGGAGACAGGATGTTCACCGAGAGGGCGTCAACGCTGCCGCGCTCGTCCGTGAGCCCGTTCGTTTCCTTGACTGTCACACGCACACCACACACGCTGAAATGACGAGCGAATCGGTTCCCCCCGCTACCCGTTCCAGATCGGCGTCCGACAGGTCGCCGTCCGACGTTGCAGCCGCAAGCTCGCTGGCGGTGACGTTGAAGCCGTGCTCGGCCGCGATCCACTGGGCGTCCTCCGCCGACGCGGCTGCGGTGAGCGCTGCGGCGAAGGCGGGGTCGCTGGCGAGTCGCGCGATGATTACGTCGAGGTGGTCCTGGGACATGGTGCCTCCGGTGTTCTAGCTGGACAGGGCTGGTCGGTCTCAACGGCCATCACTGTTTCCTCGACGAGGTGCTCTCAGCCGTGACCTCCCGGCACCCTGAGACGCACGTTCGGGCCGGCGTCGCGACCCCCGGCCGGTGAGCCGAAGGTCGCCGCTGTCGAACGGGATCTAGCCGAGTTGCCCCTGATCTGCCAGCCAGATACAACTGGCACGAAAGCTGGCACACTTTTCGATTCGTATTTTTGTTCGATCGGTGAAACTGCCATTCACCTGCGACGATATGGGTCGGGCTGGCGGGATTCGAACCCACGACCCCTTGACCCCCAGTCAAGTGCGCTACCAAGCTGCGCTACAGCCCGCGACCGGAGTTAACCCGGACGACTGCGAAACCCTATCCCACGAGGCGTCAGCGGCCGCGGCCCGCGCCCTTGCCACGCTTTTCGCGCACCCGAAGTTGAATACGAATCGGGGAACCCTCGAAACTGAACTCCTCGCGCAGTCGCCGTTCGATGAAACGGCGATAGCCGGCCTCAATGAACCCGGTGGTGAAGAGCACAAAAGTTGGTGGGCGGACGGTGGCCTGAGTTGCGAACAAGATCCGGGGCTGACGGCCACCACGAATCGGGTGCGGGTGCGCGGCAACCAGGTCACGAATAAAGGTATTCAGTCGCCCGGTGGAGATGCGAGTTTCCCAACCAGCCAGGGCCGCCACCAAGGCAGGTGCGAGTCTGTCGGCATGCCGACCGGTCAACGCCGAGATATTCACGCGCGGAGCCCAAGAAACCTGGCCAAGGTCAAGTTCAATTTCGCGCTCTAGATATTTGCGGCGCTCGTCATCGACCAAGTCCCACTTATTGAATGCAAGGACCAGCGCGCGCCCAGACTCAACGACCATCGTCAAGATTCGAGTGTCTTGTTCGGACAACACTTCGTTGGATTCGAGCAGTACGACGGCTACCTCTGCCTTGTCGAGAGCTGATCGGGTACGCAGGGACGCGTAGAACTCATGCCCGCTCGCCTCGTGCACGCGACGCCGGATGCCGGCGGTGTCAACGAACCACCACGTCTGTCCGCCTACGCTAATGAGTTCATCGACTGGGTCGACTGTCGTACCTGCGACGGAGTCAACCACGACGCGGGAATCCCCCGCCAATCTGTTTAACAAACTGGATTTGCCGACGTTGGGACGACCAAGCAGGGCCACGCGGCGAGGACCAGGCGGGCGATGCGCGCCCTTGCCTTCAAGCGGCAGCACCGCAAGCACTGCATCAAGCAGGTCGCCACTTCCCCGGCCATGCAACGCCGAAACGGCATACGGTTCGCCAAGGCCTAGGGACCACAGGGCGGCAGCATCAGCTTCGGTGCGGGCGTCATCAACCTTGTTCGCCACGAGCAGCACCGGAATACCGGCACCGCGCAATACGCGAATGAACTGCTCTTCGGTGTTCGTCGCCCCAACGCTTGCATCGACGATCAGCAACGCAACATCAGCGTCACGGACTGCACGTTCGGCCTGTTCCTTGATCTGGGCGGCCATTCCGCGCGCGTCGCGCTCCCAGCCTCCGGTGTCGAGCAAAAGGAAGTCCCGGCCGTTCCAAGATGCCTGATAGGTCACGCGGTCGCGGGTTACACCAGGCACGTCTTCGACGACAGCTTCGCGTCGACCCAAGATGCGGTTTACCAACGTCGACTTGCCCACGTTGGGCCGGCCGATAACTGCGACGACTGGCAACACCACTTCGGGCTCGCCCAACTCGGCGATCTCAGCCGCGAACTCGCCAAACTCGGTTAGCGCCGCCAACTGGGCAGCAGCCTCGTCCTCGAGTTCGTCGTCATCGGCTGCCCAATCGGCAACGTCAATATCGGAGACGTCAACTTCGACCCATCCCTCATCGTTCGGGCCGTCGGTCATCAGATCTCCCTAGTCAAGCCCGAGATCATCCTCGGGCAACGTCCGTCCAATACGAGCCATTGCTTGTTGCACCTCATCGGCCAGTCGGGATTGGATCTCCCCCGCGCTCAAGGCCATCTCAGAGCGGCGATGCCAATCTCGTGGTTCAGGAACGAAAGGCACGCCGAACACCACGTCGAGTCTACTGCCCGGAAGAGGCAGCGAATTCTTCCCTTGTCCCGTCCTCCTGGTGCCAAAGAGCGTCAAGGGGACGACTGTGGCTCCCGAACGCAGTGCAAGGTAGGAAATACCTGAGCGCATGGTTGCGATCCGTCCGCCACCTCGGTGCCCCTCAGGAAACAGGCCGAGGACTCCACCACGGTCAAGCACGGCTAACGAGGCCAGAATCGCCTTTCGGTCTGCTTGGTCATACTCAATCGGGATCAGGCCACCCCACCGCAAGATGTTGTCGATGACCGGCACGAAGATTCCGCTCTTGGCAACGGTGAAGATCGGTCGTGGGCTGGCGGCGATTATCAGTGCCCCGTCGAGAGCTCCGATGTGGTTGGCCGCCAAGATCACAGGACCGGTGGCTGGCACCAGGTTTGCGTTCAACACATTCAGTCGGTACGCCAACCGAAGAGCCCCGGCACAGATAAACCGGCCGGTGGCGGCTCCGGTGTCAGTGCCGTAAATCTCGGGCATCGGCCAATTCCAGAATCAGACCTACAACGTCCTCGATGCCAAGTTCGGTCGCATCGATCACGACGGCGTCTTCGGCCTTCAATAACGGGGACGCTGCCCGAGTTGTATCAATGGCGTCTCGATCGGTGATCGAAGACATTGCGCCGGCAGCATCAACTGCGCTGCCCCGCTCGACTTCTTCACGGTGGCGCCGCTCAGCGCGAACATCGACATCGGCGGTTAGGAAGATCTTCACATCAGCATCTGGCAGGACGACTCGACCAATGTCGCGGCCTTCGACCACGATCCCAAAACCAGTTCCGATCGCATCCGCGACGGCAGTGCGCTGCAACTCGACCAGCCGGGCGCGCAATTCCGGTACGGCGCTGACGTAGGAAACAGCGGCGGTCACATCGGCTTCTCGGATGCGCGAACCTACGTCGACCCCATCGAGGCGAATGCTCGGCTGCTGCGGATCAGTATCCATTTCCAGCAGTGGGATGCCGACGCTTAGTCGCACTTGGTCTGGGTCATGCACATCGACATCGTGCTGAAGAAACCACAGCGTTGCAGCGCGGTACATCGCACCGGTGTCGAGATACCTCGCGCCGAGTCGTCGCGCGACTTCGCGACTGACGCTGGACTTGCCTGATCCGCTTGGGCCATCGACGGCGATCACCAGCGAGCGGGTCACCTCAATCGCCAGCCCGACTCGCTCAAATGTGCTGATAGTGCAACTGCTGCCGGCGGTGACACGGCGATCTCGACGAGTCCAGTCGGACGTCCCATGGCGTGATCGATACGTACGTCTTCGACGCTGACTCCGGCGTCACCGATCGCGGCGAACAAGCGTCCAAGTTCACCTGGGCGGTCTTCAATTGACACGACTACGGTGGCGAATGCGTTAGTTCCGACGCCGTGCTTGCCAGGGATCTTCGCCTTGCCCGAATTTCCCTTGACCAGCAAGGTTTCTAGGTCATTGCGTGCAGCGGCACTCAGCCCGCTTGGGGTGGCAAGTTCGTTGAGTGTGCTGACTGCCTGCGTTAACCGCTCACCTAGCTGAGCTAGTACGGCCGCGACTTCACTTGCGTTGGCGCCGAGGATGTCCGTCCAAAGCTGTGGATCTGAGCCGGCAATTCGGGTCAGGTCACGTAATCCCTGCCCGGAGACCGCTACGTCCTCGGGCGCGACATCGTCGAGTAGTCCGGCGAGCAGCGAACTCAGCATTTGTGGGGCGTGAGATGTCAGTGCCACGGCCCGATCGTGGGTCTCGGGCGTTAGTTCGATCAGCGATCCACCGCAGGCGCGGACGATTTCGCAGACTTGAGCCACTCGAACCGGTTCGCTCTCAGGCAATGGGGTGACAACCCACACTCGACCTTCGAAGAGATCGGCCGTCGCCCCAGCCGGTCCGGAAACTTCTCGCCCAGCCATCGGATGCCCACCGACAACGCGGTTGGTGTCAGCACTCAAGCGGCGCAGTTCCGCTAGCGGACCGGTCTTCACGCTGGCTACGTCGGTAACGGTGGCATTCGGGTAGGCAGAAAGCGCAGCTGCCATGACGGCTGCCGTGACGGCCGGCGGTACCGCAACAACGACCAGGTCAGGTGCGTAGTTCGTTGCGAGCCCAGTTCCGGCACCGCGAGCAATTGCTGCCGACACCGCATCCGCAGCAATGTCATCAAGTTGGACTTTGCGGCCAGCTTGTGAAAGCGCCAGCCCAAGACTGGTTCCCAGCAGACCGGTCCCGATGATCAGGACGCGCTCTGCTTGCTCGGTCATTGAGCTAAGTCCTGGCGCAAGACTTCGGCACCGCGCAAGTAGACATGCTGGACCTGCGCCAAGGTGCGAGTCGACTCGGCGTGAAGCATCACGCGAACGACTCGAGTCAGCGCACCAACTACTTCAAGTTCCTGGGCGCAGATCAAAGGAACCGCACCAAGACCAATTCCGCGGGCAGCGGCGGCGGGAAAGGCGCTATGTAGATCAGGGGTTGCTGTGAAGATTGCGCTGATCAGGTCGTCGGGAGCCAGATCGTTGCGGCTAAGCATCGCCGATACCAATTCGACGACGGCCTCCGCCATTTCGACGGCATCGTCAGCAGCGAGGCGGGTGGCCCCGCGGACCGCACGAACAGACACGACGCCTCCTTGAGTTGACGGTTGGAGCCTACCGACAAGGCTCCGGCGAGCCGGTTACAGCCCGACGGCCTTGTAGAGAGCAGCCAACTCGTCGCCGTGGATGACACGGACGGTGCCTGGACGCTGCATTCCTAGAACGATTGGTCCAACGCGCTTGCGGACCAACTGGGTGATCGGGAACCCGGCTGCTTCCATCATGCGTCGCACGATCCGGTTGCGACCTTCGTGGAGCACAACTTCAATCAACGTCTCGCCGGGTTGACTCTGGACCAACTTAAAAGAGTCGACCCGGGCA
>CAIKAW010000032.1 GCA_903825575.1 uncultured bacterium
CGGTGCCGCCGATTTCGTCCGACATAACGCTCCCACTCTTGCCAGCCGACCGACTTGGCTCTTCTGCAGCGGCCCGCTGGGCACAAGCCAAATCGACGCCAAGGGGCGCGATGTCATCGTCTCGGCAGAGCCCAAGGAATTTGCCGACTTCCGCCAGTGGCTACGGCCGAACGCCATCCAGGTCTTCTTCGGTTCGATGGACTACAGCCGGCTGCGCGGCAAGGATCGACTGGTGCGCCACCTGCCGTCGGCCAGCGAGATGTTGCCCGAAGGCGACTTTCGCGATTGGCCGGCGATCGAGGCCTGGGCCGCTGAGATCTCCAGTGCGCTAGGTGGAACGCGAACTTCCTGACAGATTTCGGGGCGACGCGCTGGCCTGGCCCGGGTTGCCTATAAGCAGTGCATTCGCCTGAGAGTTCTAGTAACTTGCCTGCAGCGGTTCGCGGGGGGTGAACTGCATGCACCCAATTGGAGTTCTCGTGGCTGAGACGCTCGTTCCGCCGGGTCAGGCGCCAGCAGGGCCAAATGGCGGACCGCCGCCGCTACCGGAGTTTGAGATTATTCCACTCAAAGGCCTTCCAATAGTCGCGGCTGTACTCGTCGGCTTGGTAGTTGCGATCGCGTCCAATTCATTGTGGGCTCTGACTTTCTACCACGTCGCCGGCGGTGGGATCTGGACCAGCCTCGACCTCTTCCTCGGTCTGGTCCTGGGCCCGATCCTGGGCCGGCTATCGATTCCTTCGCGCGTCGAATTCACGGTCCGTTTCATGCCGAAGATGTTGTTGATCATGCCCACTGTGGTTTCAATGACGCTTGGGGCGGGCTTCCAGTTAGCCCGGCACGTTGGCAACCTTGATGCCGCATATCCGCACCACGCGTGGCTGGTCACCTCGTATGTCATCGTCGGAGTGATGGCAGTAATCGCACTGGGACTACTGGAACCGGCGAATCTTGCAGTCCTGTTCGAACTTAAGAAGCCGCATCCCAACGGCGCACGCATCGGCCGACTGATGAAGGTCTTCATCGTTACCGCCGGTATTACCGGCGTGATGCAGGTTGCAACGATCATCATCATGACGTTCTTGGCAAGCCGATGAGTGCCGCGCCCCACGTCGGGCCCCCGCTGGATGACGTCGATCGGCGTCAGGCCGATCTGCCTCCGGTACAAGTGATCGGAACCGTGACCCTTGGGCTGTTGGTTGCTGGCGGCATCGTGATGGCTGCCCAGATGAACCGATCGACTTCGCTAACCCTTCCAGCGATCTTTGTTGGACTTGCCGTCTTGGGGTTTCTATCGAATCTGGTCCTGCTTAGCCGCATTAAGTCGTTCGCTTGGAACACCTTCCGCATGGTGCTGAAGTGGGGAGTTCTTGCCTACGGTGTGGTCGCTGGGATTCTGGAATTTGTCTTTATCTACGATAAAACGCCCGGCAAGCTCCTTGCGATGTTCAGCATCATGCTGCTCGTCTTTGCGCTCAACGTGCCGCTTATCCTTGCTTACGCTGTCGCCCGCTATCAGGATGTGCCGAAATAGTGGGCGGCCGAATGCACAGCTACCGTCGGCGCTAACGCGAAGGCTTTGATCGGGCCCTAGGTGACTAGAGTCGTCGACGTGAACAATCAAATTGGCATCTGGGGTTCAGGACCGTGGCGCGACGAAGCCAAGGCTGGCGAGGCGGTCGATGTTGCGGCCGAGATCGAGCAGCTTGGGTTTACTTCGCTATGGCTGTCGGCTGGTTTCGGGGTCGGCATTCCCGCGCGGTTTTCACAGTTGCTCAAAGCCACTACTCGCATCACCGTCGCAACTGGCATCTTGAGCATCTGGCATGCCTCGCCTGAAGATACGGCTCATGCTGTCGCAGATCTTGATAACCGGTTCCCGGGCCGTTTCACTCTCGGGCTTGGCGCTAGCCACGCGCCCCTGGTTGAAGCGCTTTCAGTCCCGTACGAGCGCCCTTACAGCCAGATGGTCGAATATCTGACTGCGCTAGATGCTCAGCACCCGCCGGTCCGCGCAGATCAGCGGGTGCTCGCAGCGCTCGGACCGCGAATGTTGACACTCGCCGGCGAGAGGGCTGCCGGTGCACACCCGTACTTCGTCCCTGTGGCACACACCGAGTTTGCCCGCACAACACTAGGACCTGGCCCGAAGTTGTATCCGGAGCAGGCCATTGTTTTTGAAACCGATCCTGATCGAGCCCGGACGATTGCCCGCGGCCACACAACTTCCTACCTACGTCTGCCTAACTACACGAACAACCTGCGGCGCTTTGGTTTTGGCGATGCCGATTTCCTCGACGGCGGCAGCGACCGGCTGGTCGATGCAATCGTTGCTTGGGGTGATGAATCAGCAATTCGTTCGCGGGTTGAACAGCACCTAGCGGCAGGTGCCGATCAGGTCCTCATCCAGGTGATCAACGAAACGCTCGACCAGTTCCCGACCGAGGAGTATCGACGATTGGCCGTTCTACTTAGTTGAACCACCAGTGCAGACGCTTACGACGCTTACGCTTCTTGGCTTCACGTTTAACTTCGCGCAGCGAGCCCTTCGACGGTGGTGCTCCCAACCCAACGGCAGCCTTATCCCAATCACCGATCACCGTTCGCGCGTCGCCAACCGAACTGGTGCCCGCGACTAACCGATCCAGACCTCGCAGTTCGGTACCGCCGCACTTCGAGCAACTGGTGGTGTTGTCGATCGAATTGCCGCAAGCCAGACAAAGTGCCATGTACCAATGGTGCCGCTATATCACCGCGATGCGCTAGATACTGACGCCACCGTCGGGTGAGATAACCGAACCATTGAGGTACCGGGCCGCCGGGCTCAGGAGAAAATCGACTAGTTCGCCAATCTCGGCCAACGTGCCGAATCGCCCTAGCGGCACCTTTGCGAGCAATTCGGACGAGATCTCCGGGTCCTCCAAGTACACCTGCGTCATGGGCGTTGGGAAGTACCCAGGGCACAGCGCAATCGCGCTAATGCCCTGCGGTCCGAGTTCGAGAGCTAGCGTCTTTGCGACGCTGATGACCCCGGCCTTGCTCGCGTTGTAGTCGGCAAACAAGGCTTCTGGCCGAACGCCATTCATTGACGCGTTGAACACCAACGTCCCAGGCCGCGAAAGCACTGGCACGAGTGCTTGCGCGACGCCAAGTGCACCAACCAGGTTGATCGAAAGCAATCGGGCGAATTCTGCAAGGTCGATGTCGAGCCCGGCGACCGCCTGTCCGTCGATACCCGCGTTGATGAAGGCACCGTCCAGCCCACCGAGCGCTTCGTTCGCGGCCGCAACGGCGGCGATGCACTGCCCCTGGTCGGACACGTCGCACACACTCCCGCGCACCCCAGGCAGGTCTGCAAGGGCAGCCGCAACCGTCTCGGCCCGCGAACCGACAATCCACACATCAGCAGATTGCGAAAGTCGAGCCGCCACGGCCTTGCCGATGCCGCTGGTCCCACCGGTGATGAATACTCGACGCCGTCCAGATTCCGACACAGCAGTCACAACCCTCTCGAATCTCGAACCAAGGATGCGCCGTTGGCCCGCACCTCAGCCATGGTGTGAACTCCGAGCAGGTGCATCGTTCGTTGCACTTGCTCGCTCAGGATTCCGATTGCGTGTGACACTCCCGCTTCTCCAGCGACTGCCAATCCATACAGGTAGGCCCGACCAACCATCGCGAGGTCCGCACCTAGGGCATACGCGGTGACAATGTCGCTGCCGTGGCGAATACCAGAGTCGATGACGACCAGCGGAACCTCGCCCACCGCTGCACGGACTTCTGGCAAGAGGTCCAAGGTAGTGGCGCAACGATCAAGTTGGCGACCGCCATGGTTCGAAAGGTGGATGCCATCAGCACCTAGGTCGATCGCCCGCTTAGCGTCCGGCCCATTCACCGGACCCTTGATAAGCAACTTGCCCGTCCAACGTTCGCGGATTGCGGCAACATCGTCCCAGCCCAACTTCGACTCGAAGAAGTCAGAGATCGACCCGATGCTGCCGCCTTCGCTCTGCTGCGGCATGTTCGGGAAGGTCATTGCCGGCGCACGCAGGAACTGCAGCCAGTAACTCGGATGTGCACCGATGTCGAAGATGGCGCGAGGACTCAGGGCCGGCGGGATCGTCAATCCATTTCGCACATCGCGCGAGCGGAAGCCAGCGACGGTTACGTCGACCGAGATCTCTAGCGTGGTCACCCCCGCGCCGGCGATGCGGTCAAGGAAGGCCCAGGTTTGGTCGCGATCCTTGAGTACGTACAACTGCGCCCAAAGATTCAGATTCGGGATTTCGCCCAGATCCGCCACGGATGTGGATGCAACCGTCGACATGACGTAAGGAATCCCGGCCGACGCGGCGGCCCGTCCAACGGCGATCTCGCCGGCCGAGTGCATCAGCCGGGTGTACCCCGTCGGAGAAAGCCCTAGTGGCAGCGGAAGGTCGTGCCCGAACAATGACACCCGAGCGTCCGGGTGCTCGACGTCGGAAAGCGAAACTGGAAACAGCCGCCGCGCATTGAAACCGGCCACATTGTCGGCCAACGTAACTTCGGCGTCAGCCCCGCCTTCGACGTAATCGAACACCACCTTCGGCAGACTGCGTCTAGCAAAGCGACGCAGGTCTTCGATGCTGTGCGACTTACCAAGCCGGCGAGTTTGGCGATTGAACTCAAACGACTTGAGTTGCAACAAGTCCAGGATCTCGGTCGGCTTCATTCCACCGCCTCCTGCAGTCGATCTAGCCATCGGCTGATCGGATCAGTGTCGCCTACCGGCTCGACGCCCGCCCGCACGACATTTGCAAGGCCAAGGTACTGCACGCCTTCGCTACGGCCGGGCGCCAACAGGTTGGTTACCAGCAGTGGGCACGCCACTAAGCCGGCCCGAATGATCTGGCGCCAGTGCGCTGGCAACGCTCCAACGCGCTTCAGTTCAAGCAGCAAGGGCAGCCAAACATTGTCGGTCAAGCTGTTGAGGATCTCCTGGCGCAGCGGAGACAGTTCGTCGTCAGCCTCGGTTGATACCCACACGATGTCGTCGAATGAGTAAGTGACCGGAGCTACAAGTTCTGGGTAGTACAGCCAGAACGGGTGTGCAAAGACATTGTGGTAGGTCGCCTTGATAGGTGCCAGAAGAGCCGGGATGTCGGCCGCCGCGAACGCGGGATCGAACAGTCTCAAGGTCGGACCTGTTGGGCCTTCGACTACCCAGATGTTGCCGGCGTGATCATCGCCATGCGCGGTGGCTACCCACTGCTTTGCCAGTTCGGTGGGCCGAAGCAGCTGCTCAACGTCATCGACGAGATCCGTGAGTGAGTTCGGGTAGGTGATTCCGTCAATCACCCAAGGTTTGCTTGCAATCGCATTCCACGTGGGCTGACTTAGGTACCAGTTGGCGTACCGCCCGCCCGGGTACCCACCATCCGTAACGAGTCGCTGGTGGAAGAGTTGGTGGATACCAGTCGCAGCACTTTCAGGCACCGGAGGGCGCAAGGTTTCGAGCAGGACTCGACCGATGTGACCGTCGAGTTCACGTTGGGCCAGCGCCAGGTCTTTGGGCAGTTGTGCAAGTTCGGGATCGTTGCGCTCTAGGTCGACGCCGACGTCA
>CAIKAW010000033.1 GCA_903825575.1 uncultured bacterium
CAGTAAGTGGGTAACTCCCGCGGCAAATTGTGCCAAGGCGCGCCAGTAGGCACGTTCACTTCCCTCGGTCTGCCGCCACTGCTGTTCGAATACTTCATGCGCCAGGAATGGGAAGCCCTGATTGAAGAACGCCCGGCCGACAGCTAGGGCTTCAGCCGCGCTACGCGTCTCGTTCGGTATCGGCGGGGCAGCATTTGCAAGGTCAGGAGTCGGTCGGCCGAGTCGGTCGCGTGGTCGATCAGCCATGCGCGGGAAGTTGCCCAACCCAGTCGAGCAGCAGATTCGTCACAATCTCGGGCTGCTCTTCGTGAATGAAGTGGCCCGCTCCACTAATGACCTCACGCCGGTAGCCGGCCGTGACGTAGGCGCCAGAACCTAGCGAACTGCTCGGGAGTTGGACAGGGTCAAGTTCGCCGTGCAGGTGCAAGATCGGAACGTCTACATCGGCGCGCATCTTGGCGATAAAGCGTCGACCGTCAGCTCGCGGGATCGCACGAATCGCCCAGCGGTAGTACTCCAGTGCGCAATGGGCGGTGTTGTCGATCTGAATTGCCTGACGGAATACGGTCTCGACTTCCGGCGGTGGCCACTCACCGGCCGACCAGTCGTGTAGATACCCACCGACGACAGCGGCGTCGGCGGCTATCAGGCGCCGTTCGGGCAGCCACGGACGCTGGTAGCCGATCGTGTAACTGGCCGCCCGGGCTTGAGCCGGGTCGCGTAGCAGCGACTCACGCAGGCGAATCGGGTGTGGCATCGCCAGAACCGCGCCGGCTCGAACCGAAGCCCGGTGCAGAACCGCGGTCGTCCACACGAGAAACCCACCCCAGCCGTGGCCGATCACAATGGCTGATCGGTCACCGAGGGCGTGAATGACTCCCGCCACATCTGCCGACAGATTCAAGGGGTCGTACCCGCGGGGAGGCCGATCGCTGCCTCCGTAGCCCCGGAGATCCATTGCCGCCGCGCGATATCCGGCTGCCGCGAACTGCTGCAATTGCTTGCGCCAAGTCCACCAGAACGTGGGAAAGCCATGCAGGAAAAGGACTAGCGGCCCTTCGCCTACCTCGGCAACGTGGAACCGAGCCCCGTTGGCCGAGATCTCCCGGTGCCGCCACGGGCCCGGGAGGTGGACGACGTCGCCGGCGGAGCTCATCCCGATTGTGACCGGCTTATTGCGTTGCCCGCGGCCTTTGCAGCAGCTAGTGATCGCTTGGGCGCTTTAAGCCCCGTGGCCTCGCCGCGTCCTACGATTACCAGGATTCCGGCCCCTGCGATGAGTAACACCGTGACTATCAAGAACGCCGCCCACCCCGGCAAGCCGACGGCGATCAGCGCGTAGCCGAAGGTCAGTAGCAGGAACAAAATGGCGAAGAACCCGACGCAGGCCGCCGCAATGAGTAGGCCGCTGGCTTTGGCCGCTGCAGTGGCGCTTTCCCGCAACTCGGCTTTGGCCAGTTCGACCTGTCCCTGGACCAACTCAGACACGTCGTGCGAAAGCGACGAGACGAGGTCACCCAAAGCCGCATCAGGCCGTGGTCCCTGACCCATGTTGGACATTGCTACCTCCGGCGCGATGCTAGCCACCCTGTGTTTGGCAGAGCCAGGCTTCAGGCTAGTCCGCCACGGCCTTTCGAGCGACCATCGGGGCGATCCCGGCGAACAGGGCCGCTGTGGTGTGCCGATCGGCCAGTGTTTGATGCAACTGCTGCATCAGTCCTCAGTGGTTGCAGATTGAAGGCCCGCTCCGATCAAGTTCATCACTGTGGGGTCAGCCAAAGTAGTTACGTCGCCAAGGGATCTGTTCTCGGCGATGTCGCGCAGCAATCGCCGCATGATCTTTCCCGATCTAGTCTTCGGAAGCTCTGCGACGACAAGGATCTGACGCGGTTTGGCGATCGCGCCGATCTCGTGTGCGACGTGGTCTCGCAGCGCTTTGACAATGTTTGGGTCTTCGGCTGCATCGCCGCGCAAGATTACGAAGGCAACGATTCCTTGTCCGGTAGTTGGATCGGCCGCACCCACGACGGCAGCTTCGGCAACTGCCGGGTGCGACACCAACGCCGACTCAACTTCGGTCGTGGAAATCCGGTGGCCCGAAACGTTCATGACGTCGTCAACGCGGCCAAGGAGCCAGATGGCGCCATCATCATCGAGTTTGGCGCCGTCGCCAGCAAAGTAGTACTGCGGCCAGCGCGACCAGTAGGTGTCAACGTAACGATCGTTGTCGCCCCAGATGCCGCGCAACATGGCTGGCCACGGCTCAGTAAGCACGAGGTAACCACCACCACCGTTTCGGACTGGAACGGCTTGGTCGTCCACGACAGCGGCCCCGATACCGGGCAGTGGCCCCATTGCAGAGCCGGGCTTGGTGTGGGTGACTCCTGGCAACGGACTGATCATGATCGCACCGGTCTCGGTCTGCCACCACGTGTCGACGATTGGGCAGCTATCCCCGCCGATCACTTTGCGGTACCACATCCAGGCCTCGGGATTGATCGGTTCGCCCACCGATCCAAGTAGTCGCAGCGACGTCAGGTTGAAGTCAGCCGGAACCGCGTCACCCCATTTCATGAACGTGCGAATCGCGGTCGGTGCGGTGTACAGGATTGTCACGCCGTACTTCTCAATCAGTTCCCACCACCTGCCGCGGTGCGGGGTGTCGGGCGTTCCTTCGTACATGACCTGGGTAGCTCGGTTCGCGAGTGGGCCATAGACGATGTAGGAGTGCCCGGTAACCCAGCCGATGTCGGCAGTGCACCAATACACGTCGGTATCAGGCTTTAGATCGAAGACTGCTCGATGTGTGTAAGCGACCTGAGTTAGGTAGCCACCGGTCGTGTGCAGGATTCCCTTGGGATTACCTGTGGTGCCAGAGGTGTAGAGGATGAACAGCGGGTGCTCGGCGTCAAAAGCTTGGGCTTCATGGACTTCCGACTGGCGTTCGACGATGTCGTGCCACCACACGTCCTTGTCGGTCCACTCGACATCTTGGCCGGTGCGTCGCACCACCAAGACGTGCTCAATCGTCGGCGTGTTAACAACTGCTTCATCGACCGCGGGCTTTAGGGCAAAGGCGCTGCCCTTTCGGTAGCCGCCGTCCGCGGTTATAACGAGTTTCGCCGAAGCGTCGACAATTCGCGAGCGCAGCGCTTCGGATGAAAAGCCTCCGAACACGACTGAATGTGGTGCACCGATGCGAGCGCAAGCCAGCATGGCTACCGCGGCCTCGGGAATCATTGGCAGGTAGATCGCCACTCGATCACCGGCCTGGATTCCAAGTTCAGTCAGCGCGTTGGCAGCCTTGGATACTTCACGCAGCAAGTCCGCATAGGTAACCGTTCGGGTGTCGCCCGGTTCGCCTTCGAAATGGAATGCAACCTGGTCTCCATGGCCGGCAGCGACATGTCGATCAACGCAGTTCACTGCCACGTTGATCTTGCCGTCGGCGAACCACTTCGCGAATGGTGCATTCGACCAGTCGAGGGTCTGTGTCGGCGGAGTAGCCCATTGCAGGGCCGCGGCCTGTTCCGCCCAGAAGCCCAGACGGTCCGACGCAGCGCGGTCGTAGTAGTCAGGCGTTGCGTTGGCTGCGGCGGCGAATTCAGCCGTCGGCGCGAAGGCGCGATCCTCGTGCAGCAGGTTCTGGAGGGCCTCGTGGCTCATCTACCGTCTCCATCTGAGTTAGTGGTCTAGCCGACGTTACCTTGTCCGGTGGGTGCCGCCGAACTTCGACTATGCGCATTGCGCCGGACCAGTTCGGCCCGAACCTCAGCGACTCTACGGCGACTTACGTCGAGCCAGTTGTCACCGATTCGCAGTTGCATAGTCCCTTGGGCAGTGCGAACTTCGGATATGGCCGCGAGTTGAACGAGCCAACGGCGGTGCACTCGCATGAACCCAAAGTCGCTCCAGCGGTCGGAGAGTTCGCCGAGCGGAATGCGCACGAGGTGGTGGGCCGTGCGGGTCACGAGTCGGGCGTAGTCGCCGGTCGCTTCTGCGTAGCGGACCTCGTTGCGTGGGACGAAAGTGGCGATTCCGCCCAAGGTGACAGGGATCGTCGCGAAGGTTGGGTCGGAGAACGCCGACAGGGCGGGCACGTCGGGACCGTACCGGAAGGTGGGGCGGTTGCGATATGGGTCGGCTGCATCGGTTCCGGTGGGGGAACTGAGTAAGCACGTGTCGCATCCGCCACAATTGGGTAGCGTCAACTCGTTCACTGGTCGGGAGATGGATGAAACTGCGGGTGCTGGTTCCGCTCTTGCTCGCTGTGGCGGCGGCTATCGGCCTAGTGGTAGGTGGCTTGTTGCCGTCGGGTGGCAACGGCGCCAGCCCCACGGCAAGCTCATCGGCCACCGCGACCGCCTCTGCTACTGGGTCGCCCTCGCAGTCGGCTTCTCCAAGCCCTAGTGGGTCGACCACAACCTCTTCACAGTCCAACTTCAAGATCACCAAGCTGGCCCCGGGCGAGAAGCCTCCGCAGTTTGTTGTGGTGTCGTTTGACGGAGCTTGCCGGCTCGACCTTTGGAAACATTACCTCGACCTGCAGAAGGCCGTTGGTGCCGAATTCACATTCTTCTTGTCCGGACTGTGCATCGTGCCGGACAACCAACGGTTCCTCTACCACCCGCCACACAAGGCCGCCGGAACGTCCGCCATCGGGTTTGGCACCCCCTCATTCATTCCAGGCCGGATCACAAACATGACGGCCGCCTACAACTCTGGCAACGAGATCGGCACCCACTTCCTCGGACACTTCTGTGACGCAAATGGTGTCGACAGTTGGAACCAAGCTGATTGGCGCAGCGAAATTACCCAGTTCAACAACTTCCTCGACAACTGGCCGAAGGTAACCGGGCTGTCGAACTTGCCGCCGCTGCCGTTTACGTCGGCTGTTATCAAGGGTGGACGCACTCCTTGCCTCGGGGGCAAGCGATCGCAGTACCTGCCCGTATTCAAGTCGTTCGGCTACCGTTACGACGCTTCCGGCACCGGAAGCCTGCGCTGGCCGACGAAGGTTGCGGCGACCGGCTCCAACGCAGGCGCGACGGTGCCTTTCACCGCTTCTGCGAGCAGCTCGATGTGGGAGTTCCCGCTGCAGTCGATTCAGGTTGTTGGGTATGGCCGATCCCAGCTATCGATGGACTACAACTTCTTGTACGCCCAGAACAAAGGTGTGACCACGGGAAGCACGGCATTGTGCAACCGGGCTCGCACCTCTACAACTGCTTCGTACTTGAAAGCGTTCAATGCCGTGTACAACGGCAACCATGCACCGCTGATCATTGGCAATCACTTCAATACTTGGCTGTGCGGTGCCTACCGTGACGCAATCACAACGTTGGTAACAACCGTTCACCAGCAACATCCCGACGTCCAGTTCATAAGCTTCATTGATCTAGCAAACTGGCTCGACGCACAAACTCCAGCGGTACTCGCTTCGCTGCGCGGACTCGGATCGCAGTCAGAGTGAATGATGCTTTTGGGGACGTGGCTGCGTTAGAAGGAGTGGCGGCGGCGGCAGTTTCAGCGCGCAACGCAGTTGACGCTCTGCTTTGGGATCGCCGATTGCGCACAGGCACGGCTGAGTTAGTCCAGCTGATTGCGGCGAGCGAGGCGCGAGCTAGCGCCGCCATGGATGGCGCCGACCTACCGCTGGAACTTGTACGTTCCGGCGCCGCTCTCGACGAAACGCCGATGGGTCTGACTTTGGCCGCCGCCATGCGAGTGACCGCCCAAGCTCGTGACCAGGCCAAAGTTGTTGATCAAGCACCGCTTCAATTCATCGCTGGTCTGGCACTGAAGGCTGGTCGGGACTTCCTGCCGCCCGACCAACTGGGCCAGCCGCGTTTTACTGACGACGTAGATGACCCAATTCGGTTGGGCTCGCTTCCTCCGGTTGAGCAGGTGCTGCCTCGCCTTGGCGGACTGTCTCGGTTGGTGGCTGGTGAAACTACTGCTCCGGCAATTGTGGTGGCGGCCTTGGTGCATGGTGAATTGCTTGCCTTGCGCCCGTTCGGTTTCGGCAGCGGACTAGTTGCCCGCGCTAGCGAGCACGCTCTGCTGATCGCCCGGGGAGTCGATCCGAGCGCCATCGTCGCCCCGAGCGCGGGGCTTATGCGCTTGGGGCGCCCGGCCTATGTCAGCGCCGCCCGGGCGTATCTGTCGGCCACGGCGGACGGGGTGTCGGAGTGGGTCTGCCATATCTGCACCGCATTTGAACTAAGCGTGGCCGAATCGCTCGAGTACCTGGGTTAGGCCCGGTCTCGGCGCCGGGCTGCGTACCAGGCCACGCCCAGCGCGACCGCGCCGATGGCCGCGGCGGCAGCGGCAGCCTGATCACCGCGCGGGCGGGGTCGCATGGTGGTGGGGCGCGCGAAGTCGAGCACCGGCCAACTTCTTGCTGCAGCCGTGCGACGTAGTTCGGTGTCGGGATTTACGGCGAACGGATAACCCACGCATTCGAGCATCGGAACGTCAGTCTGGGAGTCGCTATAGGCGTAGCACTGGCTCAGGTCGTAGCCATGCTCGGCAGCCAGCTCGCGGATCGCCTCGGCCTTCGCGGGGCCATAGGCGTAGAACAGGATCTCGCCGGTGTAGCGACCATCCTCGACGGCCAGTTGCGACCCGACGGCAAGATCGACGCCGAGTCTGACGCCGATTGGCTCAACGATTTCGGTACCAGATGAACTGACGATGATCACGTCACGACCCGCTGCGTGATGTTCGTCAATGAGTGCCAGGGCTTCTTCGTAGATAGTTGGTTCGACTAATTCGTCGAGGGTTTCGTTGACGATCGCCGTTACTTGATCTACTGGCCACCCCTTGCAAAGGGCCGACAAGTAATTGCGAAGTTGCTCGATTTGGTCGTGGTCGGCGCCGCTGCCTAGGAAGACGAACTGGGCGTACGCGCTGCGCAGAACGTCGGCGCGACCAATCAGGCCATTGCGGTAGAAAGGTCGCGCGAACATCAGGCTGCTGGATTTAGCCAGAATTGTCTTGTCGAGATCGAAGAAGGCCGCAGCTGTGGCATTTCGATGCGTCAGCGGTGATGGACCCGCTGGTTGCGTCGTCATTTGGACTCCTTGATTGGTTGCCGCTCGAGCATATGCAGATCGTGTGCAGAATCCGGGATATCCACCGGCGCGGGCTGTCCACATGGTTACCGATGTGGGGTCCCAGCATTCCGACCTCGGACATGGTGGGTAGTTGGGAGGTCCCGTGAAGCCATTGCGGCGCGCAATTCAGGATGAGTCCCGGGGTTCGTTGCTAATCACCGCCGACCCCTACATTTCCGACGCTGTCGGACGGCTGGCAGGCGCTGCTGCGGCCCGACTGACTGTGGTGGCTTGTGGGGTCGATGCTGCGCACCAATGGTCGCGGGCGCCGCTGGTGCTGGTTGGTGATGATCAAGTTGGCGAGGTTCTGGCGATCGGTCTGGCCCGCCGGCCTGGCGTTGTTCTGGTGGGTGCCACGGAGGAACCATCGCTGTGGCGGCGCGCCATCGAACTCGGAGCCGAGCACGTGGCGCTCCTTCCGAGCGCAGCAGAGTGGCTTAGTGAAAGGCTGGCCGAGGTAGTCGAAGGGCCCGCGCGGGCCGGGGTGTTGGTCGCAGTCATCGGTGGTCGGGGTGGGGCTGGCGCATCCACGTTGGCGGCCGCGATCGCAAGAGTTGGGCTCCGTCGTGGCCTGCGCACCTTGCTCCTGGATGCCGACCCACTCGGTGGCGGGATTGACTTGCTCCTCGGCGCCGAAACCAGCCCGGGACTGCGATGGTCCGGACTTCTTGATGCCCGGGGCCGGGTGGCTCCAGATTCCCTGCGCCAAGCACTTCCAGTTGCAACCGACTTGAGCTTCCTTGCTTGGGATCGGGGGGAGCCAGTTGAGCTCCCTGCTTTGGCCGTTGGTGCCGTCCTTGATTCGGCAATCCGAGGTTTTGACCTCATCGTCGCCGACTTGCCCCGCACTGGCGGGCCGGTGGCGGCCCAAGTGCTGGCTCGGGCGACTCGAACGGTCTTGATTACCACTGCTGACGTCCGTGGTGCCGCGAGTGCCGAACAAGTCCTTGCCACGCTTCCTGCTTGTGATGTTGGGCTGGTGGTTCGCGGCCCCGCCCCCGGAGGCATCTCCGGTGAACTAATAGCCGAAGCGCTCGAACTTCCTTTGGTGGGCTACTTACGGGTCGAGCCGGGGCTTGCGCAGGCAGTCGAACGCGGAGACCCACCACCGCGCCCGCGCGGACCGCTAGCCCAGATTTGTGCTCGCGTGCTTGACGAACTTGGCAGCGTTAGGGCGGCATGAACCGCACGCCCGCGCCGGACCCTCGCCTCGTCGCACTGCTTCGAGACCGAATCATCGCTGATGGCCGCGACCCGACCCCCTCGGTCGTCGCGGAGGTGCTGCGTCGGGATGGCTTGGTGATCGGTGACGCCGCGGTCCTTGCACTCGTTGCCGGATTGCGCGCCGAACTAGTTGGCTTAGGGCCGCTGCAGCAACTTCTCGACGACCCGCTAGTCACTGATGTGTTAGTCAACGGCCCCGAAGACGTCTGGATCGATCGTGGTGCGGGCCTTGAGCGCGCCGGGATTGGTTTCGACAGTGAAGCTTCGGTACGTCGCTTGGCTCAGCGACTTGCTACCAGTGCTGGGCGCCGCCTTGACGATGCGGCGCCCTTCGTGGACGCAGGGCTCGTCGGCGGGTTGCGGCTGCACGCTGTTCTACCACCGATTGCACCTGCCGGGACGGTGATATCTATTCGCACATTTCGGCGGCGTGCATTCACGCTAAGTGAACTCATTGCGCTCGGGACCCTCCCGGCCGCAGCCGAGATTTGGCTCGCAGGAATCGTCAGGCAGCGCTTGGCATTCCTGGTAACCGGCGGTACTGGCTGTGGTAAAACGACGTTCCTATCGACCTTGCTTTCCCTCGTCGACCCTGGCGAACGGATCCTTCTCGTTGAAGACTCCGGCGAACTAGCGCCAGTGCATCCACATGTCGTGCGACTAGTTGCGCGATTGCCCAACGTCGAGGGCGGTGGGACTGTGTCGCTGCGCGATCTCGTTCGGCAGGCATTGCGCATGCGTCCGGATCGGATTGTCATCGGCGAGGTACGCGGTGCTGAGGTTGTTGATTTGCTTGCTGCACTAAACACGGGCCACGAAGGTGGCGCCGCAACTCTGCATGCCAACTCGGCTGCTGACGTCCCCGCGCGGATCGCCGCGCTGGCCTTAGCCGCCGGGCTTGATCGAGGTGCAGCGCACGCGCAATTGGCAGTTGGCATTGACGTTGTTGTGCAACTGCGTCGCGGGATCAGCGGGCGCGTGCTTGATTCGATCAACGTGTTGGTGGCGCATGATCACGGCACTGAGTCGGCGGTTGCCCTGCGTTCGACCGGTTCGGAGTTATTGCCAGGCCCAGGGTTCGAGTTACTTGTTGCGCGACTCGGCGGCGTACCGGAGTTGCAATGAATCAAACTGCTACCGCCATCTCCCTTGGGCTCGCGCTACTTGTGTCCCGGATCGGTGCTGGACGGCTGCGATTGCGCCGTCTTAATTCGGATCCGAATTCCTTGGCAAGTCGATTGCAGTGGCTGCGCGAGCGACTGCCGAAGGTGGGCACTAGCAAAGACCGGCAAGTGGTTGATCTGTTAGCGGCAGTCGTTGCCGAACTTCACGCCGGACGAAACCCTGAGACGGCACTCACGCGTTCGCTGGCCGACCTAGCCGAATCTGGTGGCGGCCCCGCTAACTTTCCAGCTACCAGAGCGGCCTTAGCCTTCGCTGGCGATGTGGCAACAGCACTGCAGCAAGACGCCTTGCAGCCTGCAAATGCCGAATCCCAGCGGGCGCTTAATGGCTTGGCAGCGTGTTGGACCGTCAGTGCGGACTCCGGAGCCGGATTGGCCGCAGGGGTTGCTCGGCTTGCAGCCTCAGAGCGGGCCGAAGCGGAAGTTCGACGGAATCTGCGGGCCGAGTTGGCGGGACCGCGGGCTACTGCGGCCCTGCTGGCCGCCCTCCCGCTAGCTGGGATCTTGCTTGGCACTTTGCTGGGTGCTCAGCCGTTGGCCTGGTTGCTCGGTACCCCGTTGGGTTGGGTCACGACGGCCATGGCCGTGGTTCTCGTCGCACTCGGACTGGCTTGGGTGCGACGCATTATTTCGTCAGCGTTGTCGGTCAACTGATGCAGCTCATCGGGCTTGGCGCCGCAGTTTTGGCCGCGGTGGTGGCCGATCGAATCCCGTCGCGCTCACGACGCCTTGTGACGGCACGGGCGCCGCGAGGGGCAACGCCAGGCGCGAGTGAATCTGCCGTTAACCAGCTTTCGATGACGGCTCTTGTTCCGGTGTTGGCGGCAGTCGCGCTGGCCCGGCTGTTGGTGTCGGGCACCTTGGGATGGGTGGTGGCACTTCTCGTCGGGGCGAGCGTGGCGGTGCGAGCAATTCGTCGAAGTAGTGGCTCCGTCGTCGATGGAGAAGTTGCACTAGCTGCTATCGAGTTGTTGGCAGCTTGCTTGTCGGCCGGGGCAACTCCGGAGCGAGCGATTAGCGTGGTCGCTTCGGTGTCCCGCGAACCAATTGCCTCGATCTTTGCTGCGGTAGCCGGTTCGATGCGACTGGGTGCGGATGCCGAGTCCGCTTGGCGGCCGGCACAAGAGATACCAGCGTTGCGCGGACTAGCGAAAGCCGTGATTCGATCAGCGGACTCAGGCGCACCGTTGGCCGGGCTGCTAATGGACGCGGCCGCTGAGGCTAGGTCTGAGGCTGAGTCTTGCGCTAAGGCCGCTGTGCAAAGGGCAGGCATCAAGATCGTGCTGCCTGTCGGGCTGTGCTTCCTGCCAGCGTTCATCCTCATTGGAGTAGTTCCGGTCATTGCCTCGCTGCTAGGCACCTTGGTCTGACTTGGCCAGTCCACACGCCGGTGTTGTCCCCAGCCCGCCATCTGGCTCTCCCGCTGCAGCAATTCCGGCTTCATGGTTCGGGTGCGTCCGTCGGGCGTGCCGTTCCGACCGGAAGTCGGAATCTGGGGAGGTACAAGATGAAGCGATTGGTACCAATGCGCGAACGGATTCAAAGCGATGTCGGAATGACCACCGCCGAATACGCGGTCGGCACGGTTGCGGCTGTCGGCTTCGGTGGCTTGTTAGTGAAGCTGCTTACGAGTCCTGAAGCGCAACAGTTGTTGTGGTCGATCATTATGCGAGCTTTCTCGTGGTTGTTCTGACCGACCGACAGCGCGGCATGGTCACTGCTGAGCTAGCGGTATCGCTCCTAAGTCTCATCGCTATCACCGCAGTGTTGCTGTTCGCGGTTCAGGTAGCCGGGTTGCGGTTGCGATGTTCTGAGGCGGCGCGGGTTGGAGCCCGCGCCGCAGCACGTGGGGATGATCCTGCCGCCGTGCGAAGAGCCGTGCAGCAAGTCTTGCCTCAAGCCGCAGTCGACATCACGTCGACCGATACGTCAGTCGAAGTTAGCGTCCAAGTGACTCAGGTCCCGATTGCCAATCTGAAACTGGCAAAGATCGTCGTCGGAGCAAGGTCGATTGCCGCCCTTGAGGTGACTGCTGATGCGCCGTAATGATTCTGGTGCCGGAGTGGTGCTGGTATTGATCGCAGTCGTCGTGCTGATGGCAGCTGTAAGCATCGTCGCGCTCTTTGTCCAGGTGTGGACCGTGCGAAGTGAGCTCGATGCTGCAGCCGACCTGTCAGCCCTGCGGGCGGCCGCCGAAACGAACGACCCGGCAGCCGCGTGTTATGCGGCAACCGAGGTTGCCGCGGCCAACGCTGTCAGTGTCGATCGATGTGAGGTGTTCGGTGCTGTTGCCACCGTTGTTGTTAGTCAACCCGCACCGCCGGCCTTGGCAAGGCTGGCGGCCGCACTTGGGTTTCCACCGCTTCGGCTGCATTCGATCTCCCGGGCTGGCCCACCAGGTTCAGCTGGGCAGGTTGCGGACCACCAGATTCAACAACGTCAGAGCGTCGGCCTTAGCCAGCGGTTCATTGCCGTTGCCGCACTTCGGCGACTGGACGCACGATGGGCAGCCCGACAAACATTCACAAGCAGCGAGCACATCTCGGGTTGCTGTGAGCCAAACCGCGGAGGCTTGGTAACCGCGTTCGGCAAAGCCCGCGCCTCCGGTGGCACCGTCGTAAACAATGATCGTGGCCCTCCCCGTATCCGGATGGACTTCGGTTGATACGCCACCGACGTCCCAGCGATCGCACGTTGCCACCAGGGGCAGGAGTCCGATCGCCGCGTGCTCAGCGGCGTGCACGGCACCTGGGACATCGGTTATTCCGCTGGCCGCCAGTGCTTCCGGATCGAGCGCCCACCAAACCCCGCGCGTCTGCAGTCGGCGTTCGGGCAGCTGCAGCGGGAACTCGCCTAAGAACTCGCCGCTGGGCACCCGGCGTCTGGAGTAGGACACCACCTTGCTTCGAACATCAACAACGCCGAACGACAGAGTCAGTTCGGGGTATTCGGACTTGGCAAGGGTCTCGATCAGTTCAACTTCAGTCAGAACGCGCGCGAACGTCGAATAGTCGACATTCGTTCGGGTCACGGTTGCGACGCCGGCGCCCTCGTCAAATGTGGAGACAAGGAACGACTCGCCGCGATGCAGGTATACGGCACCTTCGTGCACGGTCTGTTGCGCCGCCCCGGAATCGACCAAGCCAAGGAGTTGGCCGGTGTGTGCCTCGGCGATCCGCACTGGCGGTCCGCCCGCTCCGCGCAAGTCAGCCAGATCGCTGGCCCGCTGATTACTTGTCCAGTACCAGCCGTCGGGCCGGCGCCGCACCAGGCCCCGCCGCGCTAATTCGTCGACGAGCTCAGCGGTAGCGGGTCCGAAGTTCACGAGTTCGTCGACCCGCAGTGGGAGTTCGGACGCGGCCGCGCATAAGTGCGGGGCGAGCACCACCGGATTGGTCGGGTCGCAGACACTCGCCTCGACCGGTGCCCCGAAGATCGCTTCCGGATGATGAACGAGGTAAGTGTCGAGCGGGTCGTCGCGAGCGACGAGCAATCCCAAAGCGGCTTGACCGGCCCTTCCGGCTCGACCGATCTGCTGGAACAAAGACGATCGAGTGCCGGGCCAGCCAGCCACTAGGACCGCGTCCAGGCCAGTTATGTCTACGCCGAGCTCAAGGGCGGAAGTCGTCGCCAGTCCCAGCAAGGTCCCGGCGCGCAGGTCTGCTTCGATGGCCCGGCGTTCCTCCGGCAAGTAACCCCCGCGGTAGGACCCAACTCGATCCACTGAATCCGGATCGATGGACGCGACTCGTTCTTTCGTAATCAATGAGAGCGTTTCGGCTCCGTGCCGTGAACGGACAAAGGCCAACGTCCGGGCACCGTCGAGCACCAAGTCCGCCAGCAACTCGGCGGTCTCGACGCTGGCGGAACGGCGCACTTGTTGACCTTTCTCGCCGCCAGGCAGCAGTGGTGGCTCCCATAATCCGATTGTCACCGCGCCTCGTGGCGCCCCGTCAGCTGTGATCGCCATGGCGGGGCGACCGATCAGGCGCCCCACCGCAGCGCCGGGGTCAGCGACCGTGGCCGAGGCAGCGACGTAGACCGGGGTGGCCCCATAGTGTGCGGCGATTCGGTTGAGTCGGCGCAGCACATTTGCGACATGCGAACCGAAGACGCCCCGGTAGATGTGGCATTCGTCGACTACCACGAAGCTCAAGGCTCGTAGAAAGGCCGACCAGCGAGCGTGGCCAGGGAGTAAACCAAAGTGCAGCAGGTCCGGATTAGTCAGCACGAAGTTTGCGTGCGCCCGAATCCAAGTTCGCTCCTCGGTCGGAGTGTCGCCGTCGTATGCGGCCGCCCGGACCTGACGCATTCCCAGTCCCGTTACGGCTGCCAACTGGTCGCGGGCCAGCGCTTTGGTCGGGGCCAAATACAGGACGGTGGCTCCCCGGCCATTGGGGGCGCCGGCACCGTCTATGGCCGCAGTTAGAGCCGGTAATAGATAGGACAACGACTTTCCCGAGGCGGTGCCGGTGGATATGACCACGTCGCGGCCGGACCTGGCCACTTCGGCGGCTTCCACCTGGTGCTGCCATAGGTCGGTGATCCCGCGCTCGGCTAACGCGGCGCGCAGTTGGTCGGGGACCCAGGCGGGCCACGCGGCGATCCGGGCAGCGCGGGGCGCACTGGATTCCACGTGGAGCAGCCGCTCGGATCGACCTCTAGTGAGCCGGTCCAAACGGGGGTCCAGCGGCCCACTTGCTGTTTGTGACACTCGCCACCTCCTCCCGCTAATGGGACCACCTGCCCGTGACACAAACGTGATCGTGCGTAGACTGCGCGCCAACCTGCCGGGAACCCCGGTTGGATCAGTTTGCCGTCTGCCTGGGACCCCGGGCGGACGAGAGACGCCAAGGAGAACCAATGACGTCCAACCTTGCCGCCGCCGTAACGGTGTCAGGCAGCCACCTCACGATCATCATGGTTGTGGCCCTGATTGCGCTGGCCGCGCTTGGCGTTGCCGCCTACCTAGTGCGTGAGGTCCTCTCCGCCGATGAAGGCACAGAGAGTATGAAAGCCATTGCGGCCGCCGTTCAGGAGGGCGCTTCGGCGTACCTGAACCGGCAATTCCGCACCCTCGGCGTCTTCGCCGTCATCGTCTTCTTCGTCCTGTTCGCGCTGCCAGCCGACACCATGTCGCAGCGCATCGGTCGCTCGTTGTTCTTCCTGGTTGGCGCAGTGTTCTCCGGTGTCACCGGTTACATGGGTATGTGGCTCGCGGTGCGCGGAAACGTCCGCGTCGCGGCTGCGGCCAACGACTCTGGCGAGCAGAAGGCCATGCGGATCGCATTCCGCACTGGTGGCGTCGCCGGAATGTTCACCGTCGGGCTTGGCTTGTTCGGCGCCTCGCTCGTGGTCCTGATCTACCGCGCCGACGCACCCAAGGTGCTCGAGGGCTTCGGCTTCGGTGCGGCACTGCTCGCCATGTTCATGAGGGTCGGCGGCGGAATCTTCACGAAGGCCGCTGATGTTGGTGCCGACCTTGTCGGCAAGGTGGAGCAGGGAATCCCCGAAGATGACCCGCGCAACGCGGCCACAATCGCGGACAACGTGGGCGACAACGTCGGTGACTGCGCCGGCATGGCCGCAGACCTGTTCGAGTCCTACGCCGTAACGCTTGTCGCTGCGCTAATTCTCGGCAAGGCCGCCTTTGGCGATCTCGGCCTGGTCTTCCCGCTGGTCGTTCCCGCCATTGGTGTGCTGACGGCAGTAATCGGCATCTTCGCCGTTTCGCCGCGTGAGAGCGACCGTTCCGGCATGACGGCCATCAACCGTGGCTTCTTTATCTCGGCCGCAGCCTCGGCGATTCTGGTTTCGATTGCCGCATTCGTCTTCCTGCCGGCCAAGTCGGCTTCGCTGACTGGTGTAGACATTGCCGGTGGTGGGTTCGGCTCGGTCACGTCGTTCGATCCTCGGATCATCTCGATCGTGGCGGTCCTGATCGGCATCGTGTTGGCAGCAGCGATCCAGCAGCTGACTGGCTACTTCACTGAGACCAACCGTCGACCCGTCGACGATGTGGCCAAGACTTCGCTAACCGGCCCGGCGACCGTGATCTTGTCGGGTATCTCGCTGGGACTCGAGTCGGCGGTCTACTCAGCACTTCTGATTGCCACGGCCGTATTCGGCGCCTACCTGCTAGGTGGCGGTTCGGTCCTGCTTAGCCTGTTTGCTATCGCGCTTGCCGGTACTGGTCTGTTGACCACGGTCGGCGTCATCGTCTCGATGGACACCTTCGGGCCGGTTTCCGACAACGCGCAGGGCATCGCTGAGATGTCCGGCGACGTTCACGGCGAGGGCGCAAAGGTCCTGAGCCGTTTGGACGCGGTTGGCAATACGACAAAGGCCATCACCAAGGGCATTGCGATCGCGACGGCCGTGCTTGCGGCGACTGCATTGTTCGGTTCCTTCCGCGACGCAGTCACGACGGCGGCTACCTCGGCGCACGTCAACTTCTCGGATGTACTCAACGCTCAGTTCCAGGGCATCCTCGACGTTTCGCAACCGCGTAACCTCGTCGGCCTGTTGATCGGCGCTTCGGTGGTCTTCCTGTTCTCGGGACTGGCGATCAATGCCGTGTCGCGTGCTGCCGGCGCTGTGATCTACGAGGTGCGGCGCCAGTTCCGCGAGCACCCCGGAATCATGCTTGGCACCGAGTTGCCGGAGTACGGCCGCGTTGTCGACATCGTCACGCGCGACTCGCTTCGGGAACTGGTCACCCCAGGCTTGCTTGCGGTACTTACCCCGATCGCTGTTGGTTTCGGCCTGGGCCCGGGCGCACTTGGCTCATACCTAGCCGGCACGATCGCGACCGGCACCCTGATGGCAGTCTTCCTGTCGAACAGCGGTGGGGCTTGGGACAACGCCAAGAAGTTCGTCGAGGACGGCAACTACGGTGGCAAGGGCTCGGACGCGCACTCAGCCACTGTTATCGGTGACACTGTTGGTGACCCGTTCAAGGACACGGCGGGTCCGGCTATCAACCCCTTGATCAAGGTCATGAACCTGGTGGCGTTGCTCATTGCGCCTGCGGTCGTGAGCCTGTCAATCGGGTCTGGCGCAAACGCGGCAATCCGGGCCGCAATCACGGCGGCGGCGGTCCTGATCGTGGTTACCTCGGTCGTAATCTCCAAGCGCCGACCGATCGCGGTCGGCGACATCGACGAAGCAAGCATGGCGGCCGCCTGACCCGTCCGGCGCCGACTCCCTCAAACCGACGGGGTACGGTCTGAGGTCGTTCGCCCGGAAGGAGGGAACCGTGTCGCCCAAAGCTGGGGGGCCAGTGCGCCGGCTCGTGATTGTTGAGTCGCCCGCGAAGGCCAAGACCATTGCGGGCTATTTGGGTCCCGACTACATCGTTGAGGCCAGCGTCGGCCACATTCGTGACCTTCCCGATCGTGCTGGGGATGTTCCTGAGGCGATTAAGAAGGAGCCTTGGGGCCGGATGGGCGTCGATGTGACGTCAGATTTCAAGCCTTACTACGTGGTTAGCGCGGACAAGCGTTCGAAGGTGGCCGAACTCAAGGCCCAGCTAAAGGACGTCGACGAACTCCTGCTCGCAACTGATGAGGACCGCGAGGGTGAGGCAATCTCTTGGCACTTGCTTGAGGTCCTCAAGCCCAAGGTGCCGGTCAAGCGAATGGTCTTCCACGAGATCACGCGTGAGGCAATCTTGCGGGCGACTCAAGAGACACGTGACCTAGATACCCGACTAGTCGACGCCCAGGAATGCCGTCGGATTGTCGACCGGCTTTATGGCTTCGAGGTGTCGCCGGTGTTGTGGCGCAAGATGGCACCTGGTTTGTCCGCTGGCCGGGTGCAATCGGTGGCGACGCGTTTGGTGGTGCGGCGCGAACGCGAGCGCATTGCATTCCGCTCAGCTTTCTACTGGGATTTGTCGGCGACCTTCGACCCAGGCGCGTTTGCGGCTCGGCTGACAAGCGTGGCTGGCAAGCGCGTTGCGACCGGCAACGATTTTGGCGACGACGGGCTGCTCAAGGGTCGCGCCGAGGTTGCGCACCTCGATGAGGTTGCGGCGACCGAACTCGCAGCGGCATTGGCGGGCGTAACTTTCGTTGTCGCTGGTGTCGATGAGAAGCCAGGTACGCGCAAGCCTTCGGCGCCGTTTATGACTTCCACGCTGCAGCAGGAAGCCAGCCGTAAGTTGCGCTGGGGCGCCCAGCGCACGATGCGGGTGGCGCAGGGCTTGTACGAACGAGGCTTCATCACCTACATGCGTACCGACTCCACGACATTGTCCGAGTCGGCCGTTGCCGCAGCCCGTGCGCAGGCGACCGCGTTGTATGGCGCTGAATATGTCTCAGAGGTGCCGCGTCGTTACGACCGCAAGGTCAAGAACGCGCAAGAAGCACACGAAGCGATTCGCCCATCTGGCGATGTGTTCCGCACGCCGGCCGAGGTGGCCGGCGAAGTGATCGGCGACGAGTACGCGTTGTACGACCTGATCTGGAAGCGAACCGTCGCATCCCAGATGGTTGACGCCCGCGTTGCAACAACCACGATCCGAATCGGTGCAACCGCTTCGGATGGCCGCGACGTTGAGTTCCGAGCTAGTGGAACCGTGATCGTTTTCGCAGGATTCCTTGCAGCGTATGAAGAAGGCACCGATGACGACGCGGCTGGCGAAGACTCGAAAGTCCTGCCGCTAGTAACGCGAGGCGATCGACTCTCGCTGCTCGCACTGGGAGCTGACTCGCACGCAACGTCGCCACCGGCGCGCTACACCGAGGCAACTTTGGTCAAGGCTTTGGAAGAGGCCGGGATCGGCCGGCCGTCAACATACGCGTCGATCATGAGCACGATCGTCGACCGCGGGTACGTCTGGAAGCGGGGCAGCGCGCTGGTTCCGGCGTTCTTGGCCTTCGCTGTCGTGCGACTTCTGGAGGAGCACTTCTTCGAGCTCGTGGACACCGAGTTCACCGCACGTATGGAAGAGATCCTCGATCAGGTGGCCGAAGGCCAAATTGGGCGCAACGAAGTCCTGCGCGGGTTCTACTTCGGCGACGCGAACCGAGACTTCTCCGGCTTGCACCCGCTTGTTTCTGACCTTGGCGATATTGATGCGCGCGCTATCTCGTCGTTGCCCATCGAGGGCAGCGAAGCGGTTCTGCGAGTAGGTCGCTACGGCCCGTACCTGGAATTGGACGGTGAACGTGCCAACGTCCCGACCGATCTTGCCCCCGACGAATTGACTGCTGCCAAAGCCGCTGAATTGCTGGCCGCCCCCTCCGGTGATCGCGAACTCGGCCTTGACCCTGAGACCGGCTACGTAGTGATGTCGCGGGTTGGTCGCTACGGCCCGTACGTCACTGAGGTGTTCCCAACCGACGAATCAGATCCGCCGAAGAAGAAGTCGCGCAAGGCGCCCAAGCCGCGCACCTCGTCTTTGTTCAAGGACATGGATCCGACCACTGTGACGTTGCCGGAAGCGCTTCGGTTGTTGACGTTGCCGCGGCTGGTCGGCATCGACCCAGCCGATGAGGTTGAGATTCTCGCGCACAACGGTCGCTACGGCCCGTACTTGGCCAAGGACAAGGACAGTCGATCCCTTGCCGATGAAGAAGCACTATTCACAGTCACCTTGGATGAGGCGTTGGCCTTATTTGCCTCACCTAAGCCCAGACGCGGGCGCGGGGTCGCGGTAGAGCCGCTTCGGCGGATTGGGGTTGACCCCAGCACCCAGTCCGAGATTGTCGTGCGTGACGGCCGGTTCGGCGCCTATGTCACCGACGGTGTCACCAACGCCAGCTTGCGTCGAGCCGACGACCCGATGACGGTTTCCCTTGAGCGAGCAGCAGACCTCTTGGCTGAACGCCGCGCAACCGCTCCGGCGCCAAAGAAGTCGGCTCGCCGTCCCAAGCCACTGACGGCTCGGACGGTATCCGCCCGAAAGGGTGCCGCGAAGAAACCATCGGCCAAGAAGGCCGCAGCGAAGAAGCCGACCGCTAAGAAGACCGCGGCCAAGAAGGCTGCGGCCAAGAAGCCCGCTGCCGCGCACTAGTGGCGCAATCAGCGCTGTGCGTCCGGCTAGCCGTCTAGGCTCAAGCCGTGCTCCCCGAAACACCTGCCGCCACCCCACACCAGGGTTGCTTCGTGGTGTTCGAAGGCGGTGAGGGTGCTGGCAAGTCCACGCAGGCCCGAATGCTGGCAAAGACGTTGCGGGCTGCAGGGCACGAGGTAGTCGAGACCCGCGAACCTGGCGGTACGCCCGCCGCCGAAGCCATGCGGACGGTCCTGCTCGGCCCTGAGTTCGTCGGTTTGGGCGACCGCGCCGAGGCACTGTTGTTTGCGGCATCCAGAAGTGATCATGTGCGGGCAGTCATCGCACCGGCCTTGCAGCGCGGAGCCGTCGTAGTCTGCGATCGCTACATCGATTCCTCGCTGGCCTACCAAGGCATCGCACGTGATCTTGGGATCGCCGACGTCCGCGCAATCAATCGTTGGGCAACCGCTGGCTTGGTGCCAGACGTCACCGTGGTGCTCGACGTCAATCCTGAAACTGGACTGCGTCGGGCCGGGGCTCCGGACCGGCTCGAGAGTGAGCCACTGGAGTTTCATCGCCGAGTCGCTCAGGCATTCCTTGAGTTGGCCGCCGAAGCCCCGGACCGCTACCTCGTGCTCGACGCCGCGCGCAAGCCGGCTGAACTTGCGGCCGCGATCGCGAGCCGAGTCGAAACCGAACTTCGCGGACGGGGCGCCAAGTGAGCGCTTGGGACTTGCTCATTGGCCAGAGCGGTGTTGTTGCCGAACTTGATCGGGCCGCGAGTGCTGCGCACACAGATCCTGGTGGCAGACACAGCGGGGCGATGACTCACGCGTGGCTTGTGACCGGACCTCCGGGCAGCGGCCGCAGCAACGCGGCGATCGCGTTCGCGATGGCGTTGATGTGCCCGGAAGGTGGTTGTGGCGAATGCGTTGACTGTCGATCGGTTGCCCGGCGCTCCCACGTTGATGTCGAAATCATTCGACCCGAAGGTCTGTCGTATCGCACCGGTGAGACTCGCGAGTTAGTTCGTCGCGCGTCCATCGCACCGGCTCGCGGTGGCTGGCACGTAATGATCATTGAAGATGCCGACAGATTGACTGAGTCTGCGAACAATGTTCTGCTCAAGGCAATTGAGGAACCGCCGCCGCACACTGTCTGGGTGCTTTGCGCGCCGAGCACTGAAGATGTACTGCCCACCATCCGCTCGCGCTGTCGAGTAGTGCGACTGCGCACACCAGACGCCGCCGCCGTAACGGCCGCATTGATCGAACGAGATGAAGTCGATCCTGCGATGGCAGCATTTGCGGCCCGAGCTGCCCAGGGGCACATAGGCAGGGCGCGGGCATTGGCGACAGACGAGGGTGCGCGAATTCGCCGACAAGAAATCCTGCGCATCCCTACGCAATCTGAGGATCTCGCATCTTGTTTTGCGGCTGCTGCAAATGTGCTTGAGGCTGCCACTGAGGACGCCAAATCGCAGACTGACCCGCAAGACGAGAAGGAACGCTCCAACTTGCTGCGAGCGTATGGAGAAGGTGGGGAAGGCAAAGGGATTTCGCGCACTCCGCGGGGAGCCAAAGGCGCAGTGAAGGAACTTGAGGACCGACAAACTTCCAGACGGACTCGCACGGTTCGCGATTCTCTTGATCGTGCGTTAATCGACCTGCTGTCCTTCTACCGCGACGTGCTGGTGATGCAGACGGGTGCCGAAGTCGGGCTGGTCAACGATGAGATGCGCACCCAGTTGGTCCAAGTGGCGTCGCGGTCAACCCCAGAGTCGACTCGGCGCCGAATCGATGTGGTGTCAGATGCCCGCCTTGCTTTGCACGCGAACGTAGCGCCGCTGCTGGCGCTTGAGGCCCTGGTTGTCGGATTGCGAAGCGAACAACGAAGCTAAAGGGCTGTCCGCGACAATCTGTATGGAGCTAGCCTTCCTGGCGCCCTAACGCCTTGGCGCTGTGATGCAGGCCGTGCGCGTATGAAGTGAGCCCTAGTACTGCCGGCGAAAGCACCTCACCCGCATCGTGGGTTAAGTCCGGCGCGGCAAGCATGGTGATGCCGGCTTGAACCAGTCGCTCGTAGGCCGCTACGCCGGTGCGAAGTCGAAGCAGGATCGCATCGGCAGATTGGCGAGCCGTGTGTGCGGCGTCGGTGTTGCGTACCCGGCGCATTACGTCGTCGAGTGCAGCAAGGCGTTCGACTTGGGCCAACAGAACCGGTGCGGCCGCCGACTGCGCGCGGCGTAGTTCAATCGCGGCGCCGGCGTGAAGTCGTTCAACTTGGGGAACCAGTGTGAGCATTTGTCGCTGCGCGCGAATCAGCCGTGATACTTCGGCCGCGCCAGGTGCACCCAAGCGCAAACGTTGCGGCGGCGGTGGAACGCGCGGACCCTCCGGCGTTGGGATTGGATCGCTGCGCCGGGTGCGGAATCGAACCGCGCGGCGGTGCCTTCGCAATTCGCGTCGATGTTCTATCAGAGCTTCGCGATGGGCCTTGGTTAGTTCGCGCAAGTCGCGGGCGATCCGCGAAGGTTCTAGGACTGCATCGACCACGCCATGCCAGCCCGACGACGTCCCATTAAGGCCGCCGGTGCCGGCGGGTCGGGGGGGTAGCTGGGCGGACACGCCCCCACGGTAGGGGATGGGCCGGTACCGTGAACATATGTCCCTCGAGCCAGCCCAATTTCAACTTTCACCCCAGGTCGTGCTCGACGGCTGGATCGGCGGCCATTCGGCGTCCGACCATCGGGTTCTTCTGTTGCACGGCTTCCCGCAGGACTCGACAGCCATGTTGGCCGTGGCCGGCGAACTGGTCGCTGGAGGGGTCCAGGTGCTCGTGCCGGACCAACGCGGCTACTCCCCAGAAGCTCGACCGACCGAAGTCGGCGACTACGCCCTTGAGCACCTAGTGGCTGATGTCCGCGGCCTGCTCGACGCGGTTGGCTGGGAGCGAGCCCATGTGGTGGGCCACGATTGGGGCGCCATGGTTGCCTGGACGCTGGCGGCAACTGCGCCCGAGGCTGTCGAGTCCCTTATTGCCCTGTCAGTGCCGCACCCGGCGGCCTTCGCGCGTGCGATCCTCGGCGATCCAGATCAGCAACGTCGCTCGGCTTACGTCCAACTTTTCCAGGCTCCTGATGGGCTTGCCGAACAGGTCTTGTTGGCCGAGGATGCCGCGAAGCTGCGTGCAATGTATGGCTCGGACCTAGCGGACTTGGCTATTAGCGGTTACGTCGAGCGGCTGTCCGAACCGGGCGCGCTGACGGCCGCTTTGAACTGGTACCGGGCAATGGAACTGGGTCAGTTAGTGGAGATTCCAGCAGTCGACGTGCCCACGACATTCGTGTGGGGCGGAACCGACGTGGCGATTGGCCGGGTTGCCGCGCTCGGTGCCGCCGATTACGTCAATGCCGATTACGAGTTCGTCGAACTTAGCGACCAGGGCCATTGGCTCCCCGAGACCGCCACGCCCGACGTAGTTGCTGCCATTCGCACCCGTTTGGGGTAGCCGGCGGAACCATTGGCCCGCCGACTGAGTCTGTTGTCGGGGCGAGCGATAGCGTCGCACTGGATCAGGGAGGCAAGTTGCTCGGGCGTCGAGTCGTTGTCGCGGCTATTGCTGTCGCGCTAACGCTGACTGGTTGTACGTCGAGCCCGAGCCCAAAGGCGTCCCCTTCGCCCTCCGCGACCAGTCCATCGGCCACGCCAACTACCGCGAGTCCAACTCCTATCGCAACACCGACTTACAGCGTGATCTCGTACGACCCGCGATTGGCCACCTTCTACGACCAGAAGTTGGTCTGGAGCAGTTGCTCGGCCGGTTTCCAGTGCGCAACGCTGAAGGTGCCACTGGATTACGCCAACCCGACCGGCACGTCGATCGGCATCAAGGTAGTCCGGTTGCGGGCGTCTGGGTCGGAAAAGCGGCTTGGGTCTCTGGTACTCAACCCAGGCGGCCCCGGCGGTTCCGGAATTGAGTACGCCCGAGCGGCGGCTGACGTTGTAAGCGGTGCGATTCGGGTGCAGTACGACATTGTTGGTTTCGATCCGCGTGGAGTCGGCTCAAGTGATCCGATCAAGTGTCTGACCGGGCCCGAGACTGACCAACTTCTTGCCGTAAGTGGTGACCCGCGTACGGCGGGCGAAGTAGCTCAGGTTTCGGCGGTATCGGCCGCGTTAGGACGCAACTGCAAGTTGCGCGACCCTCAGCTGGTCGGCTTCGTCGGCACCCGAAATGTCGGACAGGATCTTGATATTCTGCGTGCCGCCCTTGGCGATTCGAAGCTGAACTATCTGGGTAAGTCGTACGGAACTTTCATCGGCTCAACATATGCCGAGGAGTTCCCGACCCGAGTTGGCCGGATGGTTCTTGACGGTGCGATTGACCCGAGCCTGGATGCGAGCCAGTTGGCCTTGGGACAGGCTCTTGGATTCGAGATCGCACTGCGTCGCTTCGTAGCCGATTGCCCGAAACAAAGCGACTGTCCGCTGACTGGCAACGTTGAGGCAGGGCTCGCTCAGATTCGTTCGATGCTCGCCGACTTGGCGATCAACCCACTTCCGGGCGACGGCAAACGACAGTTGGTCCAGGCTCTGGGTGTCACAGGCGTCGTGTCGGCTTTGTATGACGCAAATAGTGGTTGGGCCGCATTGCGTTCTGGTCTAGCCGCGGCTTTTGCAGGAGACGGGTCTGTGCTGCTGCAACTGGTCGACTACTACTCGCAGCGCGATTCGAGTGGGCACTACGCGAACAACGGAACCGATGCGCTCTACGCCGTGGATTGCATCGACCGTCCGGATATGACCACGCCCGCGCAAACTGTTGTGCTCGCCAAGCAGTGGGCGAAGCTGGCGCCGACATTCGGCGCGTATTTGGCGTGGGGAAACCTTCCTTGCTACAACTGGCCGGCCACCCCGACCGATGCGGCACACCGGATCACCGCGCCAGGCTCCCCACCAATTCTCGTCGTCGGCACTACACACGACCCGGCAACGCCGTATCCGTGGGCGAAGTCGTTGGCTGGGCAGTTGTCGCAGGGTGTGCTGCTGACCTGGACCGGTGATGGCCACACCGCGTACCGCCTTGGTTCTTCATGCATCGACTCAGCAGTGGACAAGTACTTGCTGACTGGCGCTGTGCCGCCGGTGGGGAAGATCTGTAACTGATAGTTGGACGGGTGTCGAAATGGGGAGTCACGATTCGTCGCCTGTATGGCAGCATCGCAGCATTGCAACCCTTGGGGGGACTCCATGGCACGCTTTACCGAATCGTGGTCGACGACGATCAATCGACCGGCAGCCGAGGTCTACGACTACCTGGCGGACCCAACCACGCATGGGAAATGGTCACCGAAGGCGTATCGGGTCGAGGATTTGCAGGGACCGATCGGCGCCGTGGGATCGTCCTTCACCTCTGTGGGTTGGGTGCCCAAGGATGCCGAACACCGCAACCGTGTTGTCCTAACAAAGGCCGTGGCCGGCCGGGAGATCGAGTTCACAAGCGAGGATGGCGGGGACAAGTTCATTAACCGCTTCACCCTCGCAGCCAGTGGATCGGGGACCACAGTCACCCGAAGCGCGGATTGGCCCAAGCCGGGTGGGTTCTTGGGGGCGGTCTTCCCATTAGTTGCCACGTTCCTCATCGGCCCGGATGTACGAAAGGGCCTGGGCAATCTCAAGGCGAACCTCGAGTCGGGGCGAAACTAGGCCGTCGCCCTCGGGTGCTTCGTGGACCTGCGCCTCGGCTAGACTCCCGAGGCTTCTTGAAGCAGGCCGCCTTAGCTCAGTTGGCAGAGCGACGCACTCGTAATGCGTAGGTCCGGAGTTCGATTCTCCGAGGCGGCCCCAAGCCCCCTGGGGCGCGCCAAAAGCCCCAAACCCTGCATGAAAGTGCCGTGCGTGCGCATAGGCGGGACGCTGCGCACATTCGCATTGGCAGAAATGTCCCGTATGCGCACGGCTCGCCGTCAGCTCGGGACAGCGACGATCGCGATCGTCACGGCCAAGGCCATCGTTTGGTGAAAAGCGACGAGGATTCCTGGGCTTTTTGGCTTGAGGTTGACCGCATGAAAGAGCAGGAAGCCGATCAGGATCTGGCCGACGGCAAGGTAGAAGGCCGCCGGGTATTCCGGCATCAGCCAGCCCAGCGTCCCCACCACCGCTAGTGCCGAAACCAAGTGCACGATCATGACCCACTGAGAAAGTCGGACCGGCACGTAGAAGGCACCGATTGGCGTGCCGAAGCCGCGTTGGCCGGTAGTCATACCACCTAGAAACGCTGCAAGCAGGACCGCGTGAAGGGCAGGCGTCTCTCCTACGTAAGTCCATAGCCCCGTGCCATGTCCGGCTAGGACGCTCAGGTAGCAGAGCAACACGCCATACGCGAGCAGGCCGTGGATTCCATGTACGAAGGACGGCAGCCGACCCGCGAGGACATGAAGGGTGCCCACTCCGAACAGGGCGGTTGCAATTATCAGTGAGAGGCCGCTAATGGTTGCGGAGTTTGGGCTTAGGAAGACGAGCACAACAGCAAGAAGGCCTACGAGAGTGGCAGTGAGTCGGTGCGCCGCTTCCGGATCTCCCTGCAATGCGAGCACGAAAATGTTGCGGGTGTAGGGCCAGTGGGTTCCGAGCGATAGTCCGAAGCCCAGTCCCTCCACCAAACTGCCGAGCAGGATCAAGATCGCGGCGAGAATTACTTCGGTAAGAAGGATGCCGGCTACCAGCGCAGTCCGGCCCGGTGTGGTGGTTGTTGCGGCTCGGATTGCGCCCGCGATCACGGCTCCAACGAGCGACGCTCCTGTTGCAAGTCTGACTATCCGGACGAGCGGGGTCGTTTCACCTTCGACGACTGACGACTTTGGCTGGTCATCGGTGTTCTGCCTCGCTGTGACGTCTTCAGACATTCATCGCTCCTTACAGCGCCAAGTCGGTCCCTGTCTCGAACCTACCTTGGTCTGCAGCGGCGCTGGATGAAAGTGCCGTGCGGCATGAAAGTGCCGTGCAGCATGAAAGTGCCGTGCGTGCGCATAGGCGGGACATGGCGCACATTCGCATTGGCAGGAATGTCCCGCATACTCAGGCCGGCTAGCTACTAGAGCGGTGCGAGCGCCAACTCACCTACCGACGATTCCCCTAACCGTGCCAGCGCCGCCTCACCAACCGGGTCGGAACTAAGCAGCGGGATGACGCACACTCGTTGGGTCAATTCGCCAACCCGACGGATCTGCGCGTATTCGCTTAGCGCGCGCTGCCGCAGGAAACTCCCAGTTGGTTTGGCGGCCGCAATCGAGTTGTTTATGACCCATGCCCACGGATGAATGCCGGCGCGCTCCAAGTCGCTCTGGAGTTCCTCAGCTTCAAGCACGGGCGTCGGTTCGGCAAGCGTCACGAGCAGAACCTTGGTCTGGTCGCCATTCTGAAGTTGCATCAGTGGGGTGGTGAAGTGCATCCCTTCACCCATCTGCCGGGCTACGTCGCGATGGTACGAACCGGTCGCATCAAGCAGCAGAAGTGTGTGTCCGGTGGGTGCTGTATCCATGATCACAAACTTGTGTCGCGACTCCAGAACTGCTTGAGAAAACTGGGCGAACACTGCCACTTCCTCGGTGCACGGAGACTCAAGGTCCTCGGCTAGTACCCGTCGCCCGGCGTCATCGAGATCCTTGCCCTTCGTTGCCATGACGCGTTCCCTGTATTCGCGCGTCGCCGCTACAGGATCGATCCTTTCAACGCTGAGCCCGGTCACTTTCCCGTGGACGGTTGACACCAGATTGGCTGCCGGGTCGGTGGTGGTGAGGAGCACGCTCTTGCCTCGGTGCGCTAGGGCAACAGCGATGGCCGCGGCAATCGTTGTCTTGCCAACACCGCCCTTGCCCATGCACATAACAAGCCCGTGATCGCTCCGTACCAACTCATCGATGATCATCGACAGGCCTCCAGCCGGAACCGGTGGCAAGACATGAGAATCGGACCCGCTAAGAGATAGCTCCCCGTCGAAAAGCGTTATCAACGCTGGTATTCCGACCATGTTGTCAGGTTTCAACGAGATGCGATCTTGCGGCAAGGATGTGAGCGCCACTGGCATGTGGTCTATTGCGTCGGACTCGCGACTGCGCACCGCCTCAGCGAGTGGGTCGACTGATGCAGCACTCGGCATCATTGCGTTGATCACTAAGTAGTCGTCGGTTATGCCGATCTCGCTGAGTTCCTTGTACGTTCGGGCGACTTCGGTGAGCGCTGAGGCTTGGGCGCGCGTTACAAGCACCATCCGCGTGCGTTCCGGATCAGACAACGTCGCGACTGCGTTCGAGTAACTCTCGCGCTGCTTGTCCAGGCCAGACAGCGGCCCCAAGCACGAGGCATCGCCCTTACCGGCATGCAAGAAGTCGGTCCATGACCCGGGCAGCTGCAGCAGTCGAATGGTGTGTCCGGTGGGTGCGGTATCAAAGACGATGTGGTCGTAGCCGCCCGTCAGATCGGAATCGGTAAGCAGGTCGGTGAACTCGTTGAACGAAGCAATCTCGGTCGTGCATGCTCCCGAAAGTTGTTCCGTGATCGACGCCAATTCGCGATCAGGCAGCAGGCCACGCACGGGGCCGATCACCCGTTCCCGGTAGGCAGTCGCGGCTTGCTCCGGATCGATCTCCAGCGCAGAGAGGCCCGGAACGCTGTCCATGGGTGTGATTCGATTGCCAATAATCAAGCCGAAGACTTGTCCGACGTTGGAGGCAGGATCGGTGCTGACCAGCAGTACTTTCTTGCCGGTTCGCGTGAGGTGCAATGCGGTTGCGCACGCTATTGACGTCTTGCCGACGCCGCCCTTGCCGGTGAAGAAGAGGAAGCGCGGCGGATCTGCCAGGAATTTCACGGTGGCAGTGGTCTAGCAGCAACCAGAGGAGCCACAAGCGCAGCCGTCACCATCGCCGGCCATGGTGAGTGTCTGTAGCCCTACTGGCTTGAGCGCCCCCGTCGGCGTGCCGACAAAGTTGATCAGTTGTTCGCGGCTTGGGTATGAACCGGTGGCGACGGTAATGCCGTCGACGAGGGTGAGCGGGAGTCCTTCCGATCCGGCAACTTGGAGGAAGGCGCGAACCGAATCGTTTTCGGCGAACACAAGTGGTTCGTTCGCCAAGTTGTGGCGTTCGATGTCGACACCGAGTTGCTTCAGGTAGTCGAGGTCAGCCGTGAAGGTGACCAGCGACTGATCGACGTCGGTGCCGCACACTCCGGTGTTGCAACACAGCGCCGGTTCAAACACTCGGATGGTCTTCATATCAGCTTCTTCCGTTGCACTGCTTGGGTTGGACATGTTTGGTTAGTTGATGACGGCTGCTAGTTCGGCAAGTCGCTCTGGCACTATCGAGAACCAGGACCAGATTCCGCGGCGCTCACGCAGCAGGATTCCGGCGTCGGTAAGCACTTTGAGGTGGTGGCTAACGGTCGGTTGCGACAGTCCGAGTGGTTCGGTCAGATCGCAAACGCAGGCTTCGGCACCGGGGCTCGATTTGATCAGTGCGAGCAACTGGAGTCGGGCCGGATCGGCAACCGCTTTAAGTAGTTGTGCCAAAGCTTCTGCGGTATCTCGTTCCAACGGGGTGTTCAGCCCCGTCGGGCAGCAGGCAGGACCGGCCACTACGGCCTTTACCGCTTGAGTAACCCTTGCCATGTCGTTTCCTGTTCAACTGGCGTTCATTGACAGTCGTCTATACGTTGAACATAATCGCTTTATCGATGTGCGTCAATCTGTTCTCACCGCTTGGAGCGTCTCTAATGCCCAGTAAGCCCTCCGTGCTATTCGTCTGTGTCCACAATGCTGGCCGCTCGCAGATGGCCGCCGCCTACCTCTCGCACCTGGCCGGCGATCGGGTCGAGGTGCGCTCTGCTGGATCGGCGCCCGCGAACACAGTGAACGCCGCAGTTGTAGCGGCGATGCTGGAAGAGGGCATCGACATCTCGGCTCAGTCGCCGAAGATTCTCACGGACGACGCAGTCGAAGCCTCGGATGTGGTGATCACGATGGGGTGTGGCGACGCCTGCAAGTTCTACCCAGGTAAGCGTTACGAAGATTGGGTGCTGGCCGATCCCGCTGGTCAGGGTGTCGAATCGGTGCGCCCGATTCGCGACGAGATCCGCGGACGCATTCAGACTCTGATCGCAGAGATCGCGCCAGCTCCAGCCGTCTGATGTCGATCTCTTTGGCGCGGCGCCTACTGGCCGAGTTCCTCGGCACCGCAGTTCTTGTCGCTACCGTAGTTGGCTCCGGGATCATGGCCCAGCGTCTCTCGCCAGGGGATACCGGACTCGAACTTCTCGAGAACGCCATTGCTACTGGCGGCATCTTGGTGGTCCTGATCGCAACTCTGGGTCCCGTGAGTGGCGCGCATTTCAATCCGGTGGTGACGGCCATTGACGCTTGGTTTGGAGGTATCGACCGACGTGACATCGTGCCGTACTGGATCGTCCAAATTGCCGGTGCGTGTGGCGGCGCGATCTTGGCAAACCTGATGTTCGGGTTGTCAGCGGTGACGATTGCTCAAGACCACCGAACCGGCTCTGGTATTTGGTTGTCCGAAGTTGTCGCGACGTGCGGGTTGCTGCTCGTGATCTTCGGCCTGGTACGGGGCGGACGATCGAATTGGGTCGCGCCATCGGTCGCGGTGTACATCGTGGGTGCCTATTGGTTTACGGCCTCAACATCGTTTGCGAATCCGGCTGTCACGATTGGACGAACGCTATCGAACACGTTCGCCGGCATCGCGCCTGCCAGCGTGCCCGGCTTTGTGATGGCACAGATCTTGGGTGCACTTCTAGCCGGTCTACTTGTCACAGTGCTTTGGCCGCACCACTCCTTGGTGGCAGCGGTCGCGATCGACGTCCGCGAAGAGACGCGATAGGCGAGCGACGAAGGTGATACGATATCTCGTATCGGAGGTGCGTCATGTCGGCTTCGGACTTGTTGCGGGCTGCTCGGTCAGTACGCGGGGTATCGCAGCGGTCCCTCGCTAAGACATCGAGGGTGCCTCAGTCGCGAATCTCGGACATTGAAGTTGGCGCACATGACACCACTGTGTCGCGCCTTGAAGAACTCTTGGCGCCCCTCGGCCAACGCGTCACGTTGTTGCCAACGCGGTCGCGTCCAGTGTGGGAAGCCTCGCTCGCTATTTTAGAAGCACTATCTGTTGGCGACGAGAATCGCGCGTGGAGGGAAGTCATCCAATTATCTGATGACTTGGCAGCCAATAGTGGTGCATTGCGCGTCGCGCTCTGTGTTGCCCCGCCCGTCCTGACAGGGGACGTGCACTACGACGCATTAATAGCAGGTATCGCGGATCATTGGCTTACATGCAATCGGCTGCCGCGCCCGGATTGGGTCACCGAACCATCCCGCATCCTCACGCAGCCATGGGACGTTGAGCAGGTGGCATCGTTGCAAAGTGCCGCGCGTAGTGACACGCCCAAGGCGATTGCCAGGCACGGCATCTACTTGGCCGCCGCTGAATTGAGCAGTATCTAATGCGCAAGTTATTGGCTGTGGGTGACATTCGAGAGCTGCTCGGTGAACTGGCGCTCCGGATGAGTGCTGCTGGTATCCAAGGAGGCATCCGCGTTGTAGGCGGCTCCGCGATTGCGCTCATGAATCCGCTACGCCGGGCGACTCAAGACATAGACGCGGTGCTCGTTCCCGCAGGTCCGATTGTTCTTATCGCCTCTGATATAGCACTCGAACGAGGACTCCAGCCAGACTGGCTGAATGATGCAGTCAAGGCCTACATCCCGCTTGTAGGTACAGAAGATTGGATTGAGATCCTGCGGGAACGCAAGCGGTTTATGAGAGATACCACGCCCAGGAAGTCATCAGCGATTCGGCCGTAGCGCGCATTCGGCACTGGCTTGATCGACGCTGAGGCCAGGAGGGCGCCTTTAGAATTCGCTGTCTAGCTCAACCCGCTAGGCCTTCAGTGACGTCAACCCAACCGAAGTTGGCGCCCAGCCCGGAAACACCTCGGCCAGCCCCGCAACGTTAGCCGCACAACGGTTACTCAGTACGTCCGCAAGCACATCGCGATAGTCAGTGGTGACGGTCAGGTCTCCGTCGGTGAGCGCTGCGTCTGCCAGCGTCGGCCACTTACCGAAGACCTGACCGCCCTTCACTCCGCCCCCCAGCGCGAGCATGACGTTGCCCCAGCCGTGATCGAGGCCACCGGAATCGTTCTCTTGTGCACGTCGGCCGAACTCCGAAATCGTCAGCAGCGTGACGCCATCCAACGCGGTGCCGAGGTCCATCGCGAATGCTGCAAGGCCGGCGCCTAGATCGGTCAGGTTGTCGTGCATCCAACCTGAGCCGGGCGAACCGAGTCCGACGTGCATGTCCCAGTTACCTACGTCGATTGTGGCAACGCGGACGCCGACACCGGCCTTGATCAGACGTGCGACATCAGACAGTGCGTTGCCGAAGTCCGATGACGGGTAGACCGCGCCATTTGCGGGGGTGTAACCGGCGGTGCGTAGGACAGCAACTTCAGCTAGGGCACCGAGCGTTTCACTGGTAGCTCCCGCGGTTCCAGGGTCGGCTACGGAGTACATCGAGTCGAGCGCGTTCGTCCAGTTCACGCGGTCAGCGTCAGTGTTCGTTCCGTTGAGATTGAAGGAGTCGACCGAGTACATCCCTAAGGTTGGGAATGGTCCGGCCAACGACAACGGCATGTCGGTCGAACCGATCTGCACGGCTCCAAAGGGGCCGCCGGGAGTGTTGAGTCCGAGCAACCGGTCCAGCCACCCGGTGCGAATCAAAGTGCCTGGGTCTGCGGCTTCGATCTCCGCTTGAGCCGCGAAGTGTGATCGGTTCGGCGACGGCAGGCCAGTTGCATGCACGGCCGCAAACGTCTTGGCGTCCCACATCGGTTTGAGCGCTGCCAGTGCCGGATGTAGACCGAACATCGAGTCCAAGGCGATGGTGGCCGGCGCGGGTACCCCGATGCCTGGACGCAAGGTGTAGTAGTTCGCATCACCGGCAGGCACGATCGCCGACATGCCGTCCATGCCACCGCGAAGGGATACGACCACGAGTGTGTCGCCGGTGTAAGTGCCGTCCGCCGCATATGCGATTCGGGTGTTGACCAAACCAGAACCAACTACCGCACCGGCGCCAAGACCGAACATCCCTTTGAGCACAGTACGTCGACTCATTCTGGACGTGGCCGACTCGCACTCGGCGCAACCAATCGCCTTGGTGTTGCTCATCGTGGCTCTCATCGGTAGACGTGGTAGGGGGAATCGAGCAGGAGTGCGATCCAGTAAGGGAGTTGCCAATTGACGGCGTCGCTGCCGAATGTCACAGGATCTGCCGCAGCAGCTCCTATGAACGTCAACACTGCTGTTTGGTGTTCGGATCGCAGCGATACTCCGAAAAGGCGATGGGCCGCGGCATCAACGAGTGCCGCGTGCGTTGTGGGCAGCGTCGATCCAAAGATGCTGGCGGCCAAATCAGCGCGCGAAAGTTGATTGGGCCACCAGCCTGCGACGAGGTCCAACGTCGTGTTCCACCGCGAGATGGTTACAGCCGTGGACGCCCAAGCAGCCGCCGAATCTGGGTAGCCATCTGGTGGACCCCAGCCGAACGGCGCTTGCCCCCCGTCGGCAGCTTGATAAACGAGTGCCTGAATCCCGTCCGATCCTGCGCCCGCATCAGGGTCCAGTCCAAGGAGTCGGACCGTGGCAATGACCGACTCAAGTGGCCGTCGCACCTTTCGTCCAGTGGATCCCGCGAACTCCGCCGAACCGAACAGCGCACGTAGAACGGGGGCGATGGCCGTGTCATTAGCAAGGTAAACGGCAGCAAGTGAGTTGATCAGCGTCGTCGATGGAGAGTCGGAAACGAAACGGTGAGCGAGTTTTGTGGCCAGCCGAGTCGCAGTCGCCGGGTGGTGGGCCAAGTAGTTGAAGTAGCGATTGGCCACCGCAAGTCCGCCGGCCTGCGTCGCATTTGCATCGGTGAAACCGAGCACCGCAACGGTGCCAGTCCAGTGTCGCCACGGTTCGTACAGGAATTCGCCGGAATCGCTGGACACTGACAACCCGGTGAGGATTCGGGCTGAGTCGAGCACGCCGGCTTCACCGTATCCGGCGGCAACGCCGACTGTGTGCAACTCAAGCAGTTCACGGCCTTGGTTCTCGTTGGGGTGTTGCCAAGTCGAATCACGGTTGTTTAGGTACGTGAGCATCGCAGGATGAGCACTGATTGCACGCAGCAGATCTGCGAATCTCCCGAGCGCTCCTGCGCGTAGCACTTGTTGGTAATCAGCACGGGAATCGTCGATGGGATCGCCGGGGCATGTGACGTTGAAGTGGTTGGACCAGAAGTCCTCCATAACTGCCTGCAGTTGCCGCTTGCTCCAAGCTGCGCGGCCGACGAACGACGTGCGCACGTCTTCCATCTGAGTCCAGCCGTTAATGACCCCGGTGTCGATCAGATTCCGCACCTGCCAGATGGGTGCCTTCTGATTTGGAAAGCGAGCGTCGATGTTGTTTCCGGCCGGGTCGCTGATGGCGCCTGGGTTCAGTTGCCAATCAACCCAACCTGCTGTGCCAAGTCGGGTGACGTCTGCGAGATCGGCAGTCGTGACGCCGAAAGTTGCGCGGCGAAGCAGGTGGCGGGCCGGGTCGGTTGTGACGTACGGGGTGTTGGGGGAGGTGACGATCGGTGCGGCCTTGACTGGTGCGGTCAGGCGTAAGTACAGGTAGTGGTCGTAGATCAGGGCATGCTTGCTGGCGCTCCACACGTACGGCACGCGGACCCACTTGCCGGCACGGTTCTTCATCGAGATTGCCGAACCGCTAAACATCGCGGTGACGAGCACGCGGCGATAACTGGTCACAGTTGTGACGTGTGTCTTCGGGTTGTACGTGTAGTGAATGAAGACGTTCTGGTAGACCCGCCGCGTCACCGGGGTAACAGCGGCAGCCGCATTGGCCAGGGGAGCGGTCGCGATCGAACCCGCCATCGCAGCAACGCCGCCACCGATGCCGCCAAGCAGAGCCCGCCTTCCTAACGGAGCCCGAACCTGACTTTGAGATGTTGCGGCGTCGCCTGGCGCGGGTGACGAGGGAAGGGCTCGATTCATGTAGGCGGTTCGGTCGTGGTCCCTTACGGATTGAGGTTTCGTGCCAACGATGCTCCAGATGGGGAATGCGGCTAGCCCATTCGGGCTGTCACGCCAGGTCCACGACTCCGGTCACGGATTGGGCAAGTTTTGGGTACTTAGTCCCTTTCCTAAGAGTAATTGACCGACCACGCTTAGTGACAAGAAGCGGTTCGGGGGCACATCTGGGGATGCGTGGCCGCCTCGAGGGGGTTGCCTGCACCCTGCGGGCATCGAAGAGGTGGGGCCACAGATGTCTATAACCCGGACGCTCAAGCGGACAATCGCACTCATCGCGTCGGGGGGTTTGCTACTCACCGGCTTCGCGGCCGCCGCCGCACCTGCGAGCGCTAGTCCAGGTATCTCGATCACATCGATCACTCCCAGCGTTGGCCCCATGGCGGGGGGCACTGAGGTGACAATCACGGGCACTAACTTCTGGAACGGGCTGTCGGTGAGTTTCGGTGGCACCGATGCCCCAGACGTTGTCTCCGTGTCTAGTCACACGACGATTGTTGTGAACACTCCTGCGAGCATCGGTGGCGGCTTAGTCGACGTGGTTGTTACGAACCCGGTCGCACACGCCGGCACCGCAACGTCGACGGGTGGCTTCACATATCAGACGATCCCGGACCCGCCGACCGGTGTTTCAGCCACCGTGGGCGATGGAACGGCCGATGTCTCGTGGACGGCGCCGATCAACAACGGCGGTTCCGATATCACCGGGTACGACGTCTCTTCAGTTCCGGCTGGCTGTGTTCTCTTGGCCACGAGTTCGCCAGCACACTGCACTGGCTTGACGAACGGCGTTTCCTACACGTTCGTTGTCGTTGCGGTTAACGCAGAAGGATCGTCGACTGGCTCAGATCCGTCTACTGCCGTAGTACCGGACCAGACCCCGGTGATCACGTCACTGGATCCGAGTTCGGGCTACCAGGGGAATTCAGTAACGATCACTGGCACAGGGTTCGATCCGAATGCCACTGTCTCTATCGGCGGAATCGACGCGACCGTAACTGCGCAGGATTCGACGTCGATCACATTCAGCGTGCCGCTAGCTTTCACCTGCGGTTGGGTCGGCGTCACCGTGACTAATCCCGACGGTGGCCTAACTGACACGTCCGGCAGCTTCACGTACCTCGACGACCCTAGCTGTGGCTGGACGGACCCAGGGGCCGGTGGCGATCCTGGCAATGGTGGAGGGGGCGGTCCAACCGTCCCGCAGGCGATCACGTTCGATCAGCCGTACGACATGACAGTCGGGGACCCGTCGCAGAGCTTGTTGGTCAGTTCCGACAGTGGTCTTCCCGTGTACGTAGTGCCCAGTGACTCTTCCATCTGCACGGTTGATGGTTCGAATGCAGTTACCGCCGTCAGCGCTGGTACGTGCATATTGACAGCCAACCAAGATGGAGACGGTACCTACATTGGCGCCGCTGCAGTGCCGTTGTCGTTCAACATCAGCGACCCGAGCCCTGCTCCGAGCGATTCGTCCACGCCATTGGCTGCCGCAGACTTCGCTGTGACCGTACCGATGGACACCGCAACCACGATCGATGTGCTAGCGCACGCGTCTGGCGGTATTGCCCCGATACAGATGAACGGATGGATGCCTCCGTCGCACGGCACCGTCATCTACAGCGAAGGTGGCTTGACCCTGCAGTACACGCCAGATGCTGGCTACACGGGTGTGGATTCCTTCCAGTACCTCGTGCACGATGGAACCAGCTTCGTCGGCGGAACCGTATCGATCAACGTCGTTCTGCCGCTGACCGCGTATGACTTCTACCCCAAGGTGAATCAGAACACCCCGACAACCATTGATGTCCTGTCATACGCCGATGGCGGTAACGGTGTTGGCACCTATGTGATCGACGGCTTCGGCCAGGGCGCCCATGGTGCTATCTCCTTGAGCACTGACGGCCTGTCGCTGCTATACACACCGGACAATGGCTACGCAGGTTCGGATTCGTTCACGTGGACCGCAGGTGACGGCAGTTCGTTTGCAACGGGGACAGTGCACATCAGCGTCGTAATTCCGCTGACCGCGGCGGACTTCTCCGTCGATGCACCGCAGGGGACCCCAACAACAATCGATGTCGGTGCGCATGTAACTGGTGGAAATTCACCGTGGATAGATGACTGGAACTGGGGCGTTCACGGCATGGTCGGCTCAGGACCGAGCGATTGGTCCCTGATCTACACATCAGATGCCGGCTACACCGGGTCCGACGAATTCATGTACTGGGTATGTGACAACTTGGGCTGCACTACTGGCCTTATCTCTGTCAACGTCACGGCCGCCCAAATCCCGGATGCGCCGACTGGCGTGGGTGGCACAGCTGGCAACGGGTCTGCATCGGTAAGTTGGACAACACCCAGCAGTAACGGCTCAGATATCACCGGTTACACGGTGACCGCGTGGCAGCTGGTCGCAGGTTTCCCAACCGCGACCGGCCTCACCTGCACCGCGACTCCACCCGACACCAGTTGTAGCGTCTTGGGCCTGACGAACGGAAACGACTACACGTTCACAGTCATTGCGACCAACGCCCTCGGGGATTCCGCAGCATCGGATCCGAGTTCGTCCGTTGGGCCGCGGGCGCCACTGGCCGCGGAGAGTTTCCCCGTGACGGTCTACGAAGGCGTTCAGGCCTCAATTGATGCCATGTCCCATGTATCGGGCGGTACCGGCAACTACACGCTGCTTGATTGGGATACGTCGCCTCACGGCACTATCACCATCAGTCCAAACGGCCAGTCGCTCCGCTACCTGCCGGATGCTGGTTTTGCTGGCACCGACTGGATCACGTACTACGTCGACGACGGGGCGCACCGTGTCGCAGCGTGGATCACCGTCACGGTGTCCGGCACCGTAGCTCCCTCTGGGTTGTCGATCGACACATCATATGGAACGTCTTTGGGTGGCTCGTCGGTCACGATCTCTGGAAGCAACATCGGCCAGAACGCAACGGTCACATTCGGCGGGGTCGTCGCTACGAGCATTACGTTCAATCAAGGCGACGCGACAATCACAGCGGTCACCCCTGCCGGTACACCCGGCCTAGCCGATGTCGTTGTCACCAACCCAGGCGACTTGAGCGACACCTTGGTCGGAGCCTTCACGTACGTGTTGATTCCCGTATTGCCAGATGCAACCGTGGCGACGTATGCGGAGTTGGCGTGGTGGGCACCTAGCGACAACGGTTGGGACTGGACCTATGGCGGGAGTGCATCGCTGGCTAACGTCCCTCCTGGAATGAGTGTTGGTATCAACTACGAACACATGGCGGTTACGCGTCCTCAAATCGTGCTCTATGGGAAGCCGACAACGCCGGGCACCTATCAGGTGGCGTGGACGCTGACCGATAGCAATGGCAAGGCCATGACCGTTAACGTCGCGCTGACTGTGCATGACCTCACAATCGACAACCTGACTGTCTCGTCGGACAACAACAACCCGGCCCCTGGCGACGTCGTCCACATCACATACCAGCAGGACTGCCCGATGCCTGTTAGCAGCGCGCCGTGGCACATGGCAGAAGCATGGGGCCCGGAGCTCTGGGGTAACGACTACATCACGCCGACGATGATGATTTCGCCGGACGGTCTAACCGTGACTGATACCGAGACTTACACACTCGCCTCCGCAGGTGACTTCACTTTCTACTCGTATGGCCAACTCTGTGGCGCACAGACCAATCCTGCTACGGATGGTTGGTGGCAATCGGCCTACCTAACTCTGCACGTGCTCAATCCGGCGCCGACAGTTGATTCGGTGGATGTGGCCACGGGTCCAACTCTGGGCGGTACATCGGTGACGATCACGGGATCCGGTTTCCAGGACGGGGCCGCTGTCACATTCGATGGAGTTGCCGCAACGAGTGTCGTCTGGAATAGCGACACCTCGATCACGGCCGTGACCCCCGCGGGCTCGGCCGGTGCGGTAGACGTTGTTGTGACGAACTATCTGGGCCTTCCGGGAACGCTTGTTGGCGCGTTCACCTACTACGTCGTGCCGCTGGCGTTGCCTGATCCGGGGCTGCCAAAGGGGATCGCAGGGGAGAATTACGAACACGTTCTGATCCCGGGTGGAGCATCCGACGGCTGGTCTTGGTCTTACGGCGGCACTGCTTCACTGACCGGCCTACCTGCAGGCTTACTGGTCGGAAACTACTTCTTCGGCTTCTACGGCTATGCCCCGGGACTGGACATCTATGGAACGCCAACCGAGACCGGCACTTTCGAGTTGACTTGGACCGTAACCGATGCAGACGGCAACACGCTGGCTGTGCAGATCCCGTTCACGGTCGTCGCTCTTTCCCTAGCCAACTTCTCGATCACTTCGGATAACAACAATCCGAAGCTGGGCGACGTCGTGAACATTACCTATGCAGAGAACTGCCCAGCTCCGCTTAGCTATGTGCCTTGGGGCTATGGCGTTCCGGGTGGGTTGGGCGGTGGATTTGATTGGAGCTACTTTGGCGATGGAATGACGCTCTCGTCGGACGGGCTGACGCTGACGGACACCGTCGAGTACACCTTGACCAATGTGGGCGACTACACCTTCTCGATGTATGCCCAACTCTGCGGTGCCTCGCACGGTCCGGATAGTGGCCAGTGGCGGTCAGACCCGTTGACACTAACGGTGGCAGCGAACCCGCCTTCAGCCCCGTCGAGCATTGAAGCCGTCGCAGGTAATGGATCGGCGATGGTCACGCTCGGTGCCCCAACTAACGACGGTGGATCAGCGGTGCTCGATTACACCGTTACTGCTGATCCTGGCGGCGCAAGTTGTGTTGCAACCGCAGACGGGTCGACGGGCGTAATAAGTTGCATGATTGCTGGTCTAGACAATGGCACGGCATACACGTTCCAAGCCTATGCCCGTAACGGTAGCGGCAACTCGGATCTGACAGATCCGTCGAATGAAGTAACGCCGAGCTGTGCTGGGACCCTGGTCTCGTTCCCATCCGGGACCGACCGCTTCGCGATGCCCGATCCGGTTGTAGCAGGACAGATGTACTGCATTGACTTCAGTCAAGTGGGATACATCCAAGGCGGGCGTTCGATCTCGATCCTGAAGGACTGGGGTTGGGCCGACAACGGCGGCTATGGCGTGATTGATCTGATGAACAACTACAACCCTGCGACCAAGCAACTTCAGTGGACTGTGCTCGGCAAGCCGGCAAAGGGTGGCTCTACGGTGGTCAATGACTTTGTCAGCCTCGAATACACGTGGGCGACGCCGATGATCAACGGCAAGCTGGCGTTCGAAGTACTACGGACTGACGGTAGATGGGGATATGGCGATGCGCGACCGGACCCGACCATTCCCACCTGGAACAACCTGATCGCAACGGTTCAAGCATTCCCCAGTTCGGTCGGCATCGGTGTGCCTGTCACGCGTGACATGAGCATTACCTGCAGCAACCCATTCGATGCAGATACCGGCATCTCAACTCTTGCTATGAATGTTTACGACAATGGTTCGAACTCGATACTCCTTGGCTACGTTGGCTCAGTTGGTAATACTCCCGGAGACTTCCTATCTGGCACTTGGAGCCAGAATCCGGATCTGACGTGGACGTGGAACGGCACTATGACGGTGACTTTCACCCGGGCTAGCCCCAATACTCCGCTTCAGTTCGGGATGTGGGGCGGCGGCTCGTGTGCCGGTGGGGGCGTCAGTTTGACGCCTACCGGTCTGACGGTGCTGGCCGATCCGCCAACGATCACCTCCCTTGATGTCACCAGTGGTCCGGGGGCTGGGGGCTCGGGTGTTTACATCACAGGCACCGGATTCCTGTACGGCGACACCACCGCAACATTCGGCGGAGTTTCGGCGAGCGGATACGTTGTCAGCGACGCCCTGATGTGGGTGCAGAGCCCGCCCGGGTCAGGCACTGTCGACGTGACCGTGACAAATTCAGACGGGCAAAGCGGGACATTGGCGGCTGCCTACACCTACGCGCCGATACCACCGGTCGTGGCGGATGACTTTGCAGCCAACGTCTGGCTGGGCGTTCCGAATCGAATTGAGGTCATAGCTCATTCGAGCGGCGGCACTGGTTGGGCGTTGTTTGTGCAGAGCGTCAGCCAAGGCTCGCAAGGCACGGTAACGACCGACTATGACGGTCTCGTGTGGTACACACCTGGTCCCGACGCCACGGGGACTGACACCTTCACCTACACGGTCACCGATGGCGCCGGGGATTCGGACACTGCGACGGTCACTGTAACGATTGGTGGCCCGGCCACAGTTAGTTCGGACATGTCAATCGTTGGCGACGGCCAGGCGGCGGATCTCACGTGGGATGCACCCGACAACCTGATGGCCGCGATGTTCATCAATGGCAATCTTGCATGGAACACCAGCGTTGCCAGCATGGGCGCGGATTTTGGTGGGGCCGTTCCGTGGAGTTGGTTTAGCTACACTTCGGACCAAGTCGTGACGTGGCGGATCTACGCAATTGAATATGCCGGGAACGGAGGCGATCCAGTCGCCTTCGGCGACCCGTACCTATCCCAAGCCGAGGTGACCTTCACCGCCGCCGATCCGCTGACGGCGTCGAACTTCACGGTGTATGTGCCACAAGACACTGCGACGACAGTTGACGTCCTTGCTCACGCCGCTGGCGGCTTTGCTCCATATGGAATCGACGATTGGGGTTCTGGCGAGCATGGCTGGGTAAACATCAGTGACGACGGTCAATCGCTTATCTACACACCCACCGACTCGGCCTACGCCGGGCCTGACTCCTTCCCTTATTGGGTGTGCGACGACAACGGCGACTGCACCGATGGCACCGTTACCGTCTATGTGGTGGGTGCGCCCACGGTTACGTCGATCGATCCGGCGGCTGGACCGCTCGCTGGTGGATCTACGGTCACGATCATTGGCACCGGGTTCTACCCGGGTTCGACCGTGTGGTTTGGGGAAACACGAGCGACCAGTGTCACGTGGATTAGCGACACTTCAATGACGGCGGTTGTACCGGCCGGTGCCGTGGGCCCTGTGAACGTTGTGGTTTCCAACCCTGACGCGCCGGTTGGTCAGCACGGCTCAACGCAGCTGCGGACGTTCACATATGTGGCTGCCGCTGACGCGCCGTCGAAGCCCACGGGTGTGGCCGGTGACCGTCAAGTGACTGTGTCGTGGCACCCGGGTGCAAGCGATGGTGGTTCGCCGGTGACGTATTACATCGTGACGGCGTCGCCCGGTGGCCGCCAGTGTTCAACCGGCGTAATGCCGCTGCTTGCTGGGGTTACCGAGCGGTCGGCCTCGCTGTCGCCACATACAGCGCTTGCTACTTCGTGTGTGGTGACAGGTTTGACTAACGGTTTTGCGTACACATTCACGGTTCAGTCTTGGAACGATGTCAACTGGTCGGATCAGTCGGCCGCGTCGAATCCGATCACTCCGGTGGCGCCGGCTCCGGTGATCACCACCGCTGGTGTGGCGACCGGTGCGAAGTATGCGTCAGCCCCGAAGCTGACTTGTGTTGCCAAGGACAGCGCAGGAGCCGTGGCTAGTTGTGCGGTGACCACGAAGGTCGTGGGCCGTACTCCTGGTTGGAACACGTTCTCGTTCCGGATCGTGGCCAAGGACAAGCACGGGCACACGACAGTGCGCACCGGCACCTATCGGGTGTCTCAGTACTACATCGAAGGTGTTGTGCCAGATAGCCGCGGGGTTTATCACCTCAAGTACGGCCACGCCTACCAGGTCGTTGCCGACACCGGTGCCACGAAGGCGCCTCGCTACTACTGGGCGACCCCAGCCGGTAAGGGTTGGGCCGCAAAGCCCTTCCTGTCTGGTGGCTTGTTGATCAAGGCCACTTCTACCAGCCCGTGGAAGCAGTTGATCCACATCCGGCCCTACGGCATG
>CAIKAW010000034.1 GCA_903825575.1 uncultured bacterium
ATCTTCCTGGCTGACCGAGTCTGCGTGATGGCATCCAAACCAGGCCGGGTGCGCGAGTTGGTGCGCGTCGAGGCCGAGCGACCTCGCATTCTTGAGCAGCAAAGCAGCCCGCAGTTCATTGCGGCCCGCCAGCACGTGCGTGGACTCATTCACGACGAAGCTGTGCATGCAACCAGCGGACTTGAGGCGGTTCTTGCGCGGCGGGAGCCAAGCGGCGAAGGTACGTCGTGAGTACTGACGTCGCTTCCGTCGACGTCGCGGTGAATGCCGGGACTCGATCGGTTACCCGAGCCTTGGACATCCTGACGCTGCTTTCTACTGATGCTGGTCCACTTCACCTGGCCGAGGTGGCGCGAGCAGTTGGCATCCCGAAGAGCAGCGCGCTTCAGTTGTTGCGGGCCCTAACCTCGCGTGGCTTCCTCACGGCAGATGCCAACGGTGGCTACTCACTCGGCGTTGCGACATTCGGCATTGGGGCTTCATATCTGCGGTCGATGACGCCCGTGCGCTCGGTCGAACCAGAACTCAAGACGTTGACTCATCTCTTGGGTGTCACCTCGCACTTTGCTGTGCTCGACGGCGATGAGGTGGTGTATCTAGCAAAGAACGATCCACCTGATTCGGCCTTCGGTTTGGCTAGTTCACTTGGTGCACGGCTCTCGGCCTTGCATACCGCCGTTGGTAAAGCCCAACTCGCATACTGCTGGGACGCTGGACAGATCGCGGCGGTTGGCCCGGAGTATCCGGCGCGGATGGCTGCGGTGCGCACGTTGGGCTACGCCGTCGATGACGGTGACACGGCTGCCGGAATCCGTTGTGTGGCTGCGCCCGTGTTCGACAGCAGTGGTTGCTGCGGTGCGGTCGGAATCAGCGAACTGCTGCAGTTAGAGAAGGACAACAGCGAGATCGCCGAATATGTGAAGGCCGCCGCAACGCGGGCCACCGAACGCCTTGGCGGTCGCACGCCGGTAGCCGGTGATGCCGCGTGAGTAGCTCGCGTGCACTGATATTGACGGAATCGTTGGAATTGTCGATCGGCGTCCGCGAGGTGGCTGACCCCGGCGTTGGCGAAGCATTGGTGCGAATCGAGTGGGCTGGCATCTGCGGTTCGGACTTACATGTCCTGCGTACCGGTGACTGGGTGCGCGTGTGGCCGGCCACACCGGGCCACGAATTCGTCGGTGTAGTCGAGCAATGCCCGGGTGCCGAGTTCACCATAGGAACCCGGGTTGTCGTTGATTCTCGAGTGCCATGTGGCGCCTGCGACGGCTGCGCTCGCGCGGCCAACCAGTGCGAGAGCATCGGTTGGGTTGGTGAGGTCTTCCCAGGCGGCCTGCAAGAACGCGCACTAATTCCGACGGACTTACTAGTCGAGGTGCCGGCCAGTCTCGAACCCGAACTTGCGGTCCTGGCCGAACCACTTGCCGTCGCGCTGCACGCGGTGAACAAAGTTCCTGATTTGGGGGCCGAAGTTTTGATCCTCGGTTATGGCCCGATTGGGATGCTGGTGCATGCCGAAATTGCCCTGCGACGTCCCGAAATCCGCGTGACCGTAGTCGATCCGAGCCCACCGCGTCGCGGCATTGCTGCAGCCTTCGGTGCGGTCGCCGTTGCCAACTACGTCGATGGCGACATCGCGAAAGCGGATGTGGTGTTCGACGCTGCCGGATATCCGAACGCACTTAGGGACTCCATCGAATGGGTACGAAATGGCGGCGCCATCGTCATCGTCGCGCTAGGACACGCGGCTGAATCGATCCTGCCCGCACACGTCGCCGAGAAGGGCCTGAGGATCCACGGTGCCAACGGGTTCGCCGACGAACTGCCCGTTGCTTTGACGAAATTGGCGGCCAGTCCCGAGCGTTTCCGGGCCTTGATTACCGACGCATACCCGCTAGCCGACGCACCCGAGGTGCTGCGCGCAATGTTGCATGAACCGGCAGCCGGCAAAGTGGTGTTTCGGCCATGAGCGGTCTTTCCGAAAAGCTAGCCGCGCGCCTTGCCGGCGTACCGGCGTACGTTCCAGGATCGGCATTGCCCGGTGCGCTGAGCCGCAAACTGTCGTCGAACGAAGCCGCACTGGGCCCAAGTCCGCAGATTGTGGCAGCGCTGCAAGCCGCCGCCGGCGCAGTGAACCGCTATCCGGAAGAGGCCGAGTTACACGATCGGTTAGCGCATCGCGTTGGTGTCGCCCCTGAGCAGTTGCTACTGACAAATGGCAGCGATGAACTCTGCAGTCTGGTTTCAGCGTTGTTCCTTGGCCCAGAAGACAAGTCGGTCCTTGGCGATCCAAGCTATGCCATTGACGTGAAGGTCAGTCTGTTTGCGGGATCTCAATTGGTGCGGGTGCCATTGATCAGCGGCGCGCATGATCTGCCTGGGATGGCAGCGGCCGCCGTTGATGCCGCTGTGGTCTGGCTGCCGACTCCGCATAACCCGACAGGCGTGTCGATCCGACCTGCCGAATTGCGCGAGTTCTTGGCTACTGTGCCCAGCTCGTGTTTGGTGGTCGTTGATGAGGCCTATGCGGGCTATGCCGATGCCGAATACGTGATCGACGTTGCTGGCCTGATTTCTGAATTCCCGAACGTGTTGATTCAGCGGACATTCTCTAAGGACTGGGCGATTGCCGGAGTGCGATTGGGGTACGGCATCGGCTCGTCTGAGGTCATCGATGCACTGCGTCGAGCCAGAGCGCCGTTTAGTGTCAGCGGCCTGGCTGTTGCTGCAGGCATGGCGGCGTTAGATTCGACAGCGTGGCACCGGATGACGGTTGATCGGGCCCGTGAGGGACGTGAGTTGCTCCAGGCCGAACTGGATCGACTTGGGATCGACTATCTGCCCAGCCAGGCCAACTTTGTGTTCGCTCGAATCTCACACCCTCAAATCGCGAGTCGGTTGATTTCGGCCGGTATCTCAGTGCGCCCCGGCGAGAATCTCGGGATGCCCGGCTGGGTGCGAATCACGATCGGTTGGGCGCCGATAATGGCAGAACTGCGAAGTTTGTTGCGGGCCGAATTCTCGACGTCCGCTGTTGGAACCAAAGGTAATCAAGGGGAGTTGTGATGTCTGAATCGCCGCCGATCCGCGTGATCGGAACTTGGAGTGAGTTGTCGGCAACGCAGAGAGCGGTTGCGGTATCTCGAGGTACCGACAAGATCTTCGACCCCGAGCTGCGCGCAAACATCTCCGCCCTAGTCGAGGACGTACGACAACGTGGGGACGCAGCCGTCATTGATGCCCTGGCCAAGTTCGACGGCGTGACGGTGGCTCCAGGGGGACTGCGCGTGACCGAAGCAGAATTCGCCGCGGCGCGCGCTGGGACGTCACCTGAGTTGCTCGCCGCAATCCGTGACGGCATTGATCACCTGCGCCGGTTCAACGAAGAGATCTGTAAGACCGGGTCGTGGACGTTCGAGAGCGAGCCGGGCCTAATGGTCGGCGAGAAGGTCAGCGCCATCGAAAGTGCCGGACTATTCGTTCCCAGTGGCAAGGCGTCGTACCCGTCAGTGCTGATGCAGCTCGGCGTTCCGGCGGTGGTTGCCGGCGTGAGGAACATCGCCGTCGTCGTGCCTCCAGTACCGGGTTCAGATGGTGTCGTCGACCCAGCATGTCTAGTGGTGGCCTCAGAATTGGGCATCACTAACGTCTTCCGGGCCAACGGTCCTGCCGGAGTCGCGGCCCTAGCGTTCGGCACCGAGTCGTTCCCGAAGGTGCGCAAGGTTGTTGGCCCAGGAAGCCCGGCCGTTGCCGCCGCACAGATCGAAATCCAGCGTTGGGGCACCGTCACGACGATGCTGCTCGGGCCGAGCGAGAGCTTGATCCTCGCCGACGACAGCGCCGACCCGTGGTTGCTTGCCGCTGACCTGCTCAACGAAGCGGAGCACGGCCCGGACTCGTCGAGCGTCTTGGTCACCGATAGCCCCGCGTTACTTGCGGCGGCGCAGAAGGCAGTGGCTGAACAACTGTTGGCGCTACCGGAGCCGCGCGCTAGCTACGCCAAACTCGCCCTCGGTACCAACGGCGGTGTGTTCCTCGTCAAGGACATGGTTGAAGGCGCCGAGGTAGCAAACGCCTATGCGCCCGAGCACATGCAGATCGCAGTTCGCGATGAGGACGGCGTCCTCGAAATGTTGCACGATGCCGGCGAGATCCTGATCGGCCAATGGACACCGGTTTCGGCAGCGAACTTCATCATCGGCTGCCCGGCATCACTTCCGACGAGTGGTTTCGCGAAGGTAAGCAGCGGTATCACGGCCGACACGTTCCGCAAGAAGAGCGCGATCGCCAAGGCTGACAAGCGGGCCATCAACCGGATGACCCCTTCGATCCTGGCGTTCACGGCGCACGAAGGCTTCCCGGCACATGGTTTCGCAGCAAGTGTGCGATTGGATTACCCGGAGTGCCAAGACTGATGTCGGTTGCCCAGCAATTGCAGCGGAGTCTGCGCGAGGGATCGGTTGCAGCGGCAACGGAAATCGCGCGGACTCTGCTCACCGATCTGCTGGGCGAGGCCGTGACGCTGATCAACTTCACGCTCGACGCGTACAGCCTGAATTCGGTGAGCGGAACGTTGACGACGAAGTCCGGCAAATCCCTGTTCTTCAAGTTTCATACCGAAGAAGGCGAAGAGGATTCGGTCAGCGAGTACTACCAAGCCGAACTGTTGGCCACTGCTGGGTTACCGGTAGACGTCCCGGTCGCCTACTCAACCACTCCGGGAAGCCAAGTAGTCGTCTACAAGATTCGGCACGAACGCCGGATGGCTGACGTCGGCGTCGACCTAGAGCGCAACGATCCCGAACTTGCACAACTGCCCAAAGACCTGGCGCTG
>CAIKAW010000035.1 GCA_903825575.1 uncultured bacterium
CTGGCCCCAGTGGGATCTGCGTTAGCCAAAGTAAAGTTGGCACGCTACGCAGCCGGTTGCCTGCGCCAAGGGCGCGACCGTCCAGATACCGATTTAGCTTCGGATTTCTACCGCAGTGGGGTGCGTGGGCGGATCTACAACGAAGTGCTGCGACCATTCCTCACCGGTGTGTTTCTGGCCGACCCCGCTGAGGTTTCGGGCAACTACGGTCGTTACATCGTGCGCTCACTGCTGCGAGGTACGCCATCGCTACCGGCCCGCGGTATGGGTGCGTTCCCTAAATGGTTAGCGGGCCGACTACCAGAAGGTTCAGTACGTTGCGGTATCCGGATTCAGTCAGTGCATGCAGGACGCGTCACCACAACTGCCGGAGACTTTCACGCCCGTCACATCATCGTGGCGACCGATCCCAGATCGGCGCAGGCACTCCTGCCGGAATTGCCAGACGTCAGACTGGTCGGCTGCACAACTTGGTATTTCCTTGCACCCGAAACCCCGACGAGTTTTGCTGCCTTGGCACTAGACGGGCTCAATCGCGGTCCGCTACTAAATTCCGTCGCGCTCTCGGAAGTAGTGCCGAGCTATGCCACCGGCGACCGACACCTAGTTTCGGCCACGGCCTTGGGTGTGGGTGAAGCGACTGACGCCGAAGTCTTGTTACATCTTTCACAAATCTGGCACACCGAAACCAATAGTTGGCAGCTGGTGAAACGCTATGAGATTCCTTTTGCCCTGCCCCTACATCAGCCCGGGAAACCGATTCGCACTACTCCGGTCGCGGGTGAAGGCATTTGGGTCGCAGGAGACTATCGGGCAACTCCATCGCAACAAGGCGCGTTAGCCAGTGGCTATCGGGCGGCAAATTGGATTCGCCGTGCCGAATCGATTCCTAAGATATCGCCGGAGCGATGAATCCCTGCGTTCGGTGAGACCCATCGCAGAATGGCTTGTTCGCCGAATGCCCGCACCGGCACAGCGCCATCTTCGTCTCGGTACGCACGACGTTGCCCTCTGCGTCGCAGAGATCAACCTCACCTTTGACCAGGTAGGGGCCGTTCTCCCTCGCAGAAATCTTCACAGTTGACATGGCTACACCCTAAGGGTGGGGAATAACAGTAGTTAATGAGGTGCTGGCTGGCCTTGTAAACGTGCACGCCGAATGAACCGGAAATCGCCAGGCGCAAACAGATTGGTCACGCATTGGCCGCGTATTGGGCACGTGGCCTAAAATTCGACCCTCGCAATGGCGACCTTCGCTGCAATCTCAACTAAGCGGTAATGGTGATCGATTCAGTCGCGGTGATGGATTTGTTGGCTGACGCGGTGATGACAACGCTTCTATCGATAGCAGCCTTATTGCACGTCACCTTCACTGTTGAACTATTTAGACTGACGAGTGGGGATGCAATCGTGCAGTAATTGGTGTTGCTTGAGGTCCATGTCACAACATTGCCGCTCTCGGTAGGGTCCACAGTCGCGGTAGTCGAAATTGGTTGCATGGTCCGAGAGATAGAGATTGTCACTGATGACGGAGTGATCGAAATAGTCGTGGCGTTCATACCCAACGCCCCGGACGTCCCGGCTTTGGTGTGTTGCAACGTGCCACCGACGACCACCGCAGCGGCCACAACAACAGCAGCAAGAGCACCACCGATTAGGCGGCGGCCTTGGCGGCCCTGGCGGTTGATGCTGGTCATACTGGTGGAGACGTCACTATCCATATTCAGGTGCCTTCCGTCGCGTTCGCGATGAACGCCCGGGGCGTCCCTCGCCGCAGAGCATGACAGATCCGTGACGCTCCGATGACAGGCTGGCACTCCAAACAGAACAGCGACCCCCGGCCTGATAGCCGAAGGTCGCTGCTGTCGAAAGTTCAGGGGGGTGCGTCGCGGTTGTGGCCTAAAGTCCGCCACCGTGGCCGACGCAAGGGGTCATGGTGAGCCATCCGTCGGGACAGATGGTTAGCGCCCATGTCGCGCCGTCCACGTTGGCGCCGGTCAGTGTCGCGCCGGTCAGGTTCGCGCCGTTCAGGTTCGCGCCGTTCAGGTTCGCGCCCCACAGGTAGGCGCCGACCAGTTTGGCGGTGGACAGGTTGCAGTTCGCCCAGTTGACCTCGGCCACCGGCACAATGCTGGGGAGGTGGGTCGTCGGGTTGACGACCGGGCACACATTCGCACCCAACGCACCCGACGTCCCGGTCTTGGAGTGTTGCAACGTTCCGCCCACGACCACCCCGACAAGTACCAACAAGACAGCACCC
>CAIKAW010000036.1 GCA_903825575.1 uncultured bacterium
CGGAAGGTCGATTCGAGGTTTTCGAATCCTGACCTTTGCCGGAATCGTGTGTGCCGGAATCGGAGCGGCGGCAGGTGTGTCCTCAGCCCACGGGACAACGCTCTTAGACGCCGCCTGCGTCACTAGTCTGCCGCTATTCGCCATTGGACTACAGCAACTACGCCTCCCAAGCTCGGCTGCTGGCGATTTGTGGTTGCTGCGACTTGATGCCCTAGCGGTTGCCGTTTCGATCTCCTATGCCTGCCTAGTGAGGTTCCCCAGGGAAAGTAGACATCGATCGGGCAGGCCTTCGGGTTCTGCTGGAAGGATGTCGTCATGTCTGCGAGTCGTAGAAGGTTCACCACGGAGTACAAGGTCGAGGCTGCTCATCGGGTCATCGATTCGGGCCGGTCGATAGCTGAGGTCGCCCGGGAGTTGAACTTGCATGAGGTGTCGTTGGGCAACTGGGTCCGCGATGAGCGTCGCCGCATCGAGGCGACGAGAGGAACCGAGTTGGAGCCGTTGTCCGGCGCTGAGCGCAGCGAACTGCTGGCCTTGCGCAAGCAGGTAGCTGACCAGGAGAAGGACTTGCTGTTCCTGGGAAAAGCAGCCGCGTACTTCGCAGCGAACCCAGCAAAGCGGAACGATTCGCGTTGATGGCAGCGGAGTGCGCGAACTTCGAGATCGCCCGGATGGCGCGCCTGCTTGAGGTGTCGCGGGCCGGCTACTACAAGTGGCGGGCCGCGCGCGACGCCCAGTGCCTGAGCATGGCCGGGCAGGTCCGTGCGGATCTGGAGGCCAGGATCGTTGCCCACCACAAGGCCTCCGAGGGCACGTACGGTTCCCCGCGGATCACCGCGGACCTGCACGCGGAGGGGGTCGCCGTCAGCGAGAACACGGTGGCCAAGGTCATGCGGGCCCTGGGGATCGCCGGGATCAGCCCGCGGACGTTCAAGGTCGTCACCACCATCGCGGACCACGAGGCGATCTTCCCGCCCGACCTGGTGGGCCGCCGGTTCGATCAGGGCCAACTTGACGCGGTCTGGACCTCGGACATCACGTACCTGACCTGCGGGGCGAGCACGGCGTTCCTCTGCGCGATCCGCGACGAGCACTCCGGGCGGGTCCTGGGCTTCGCCCTCGGTGATCACATGCGGGCCGAGCTGGTCGTCGACGCCCTGGCGATGGCCTGGTTCACCCGGCAATACGACTGCACAGGAACGATTTTTCACACCGACCGCGGATCGCAATTCACCGCTAAGGACGTCGTTGATCAGTGCCACGCCATGAAACTCGTCCGGTCGATGGGAGCCACCGGCTCCTGCTACGACCACGCGTCGGCCGAGTCGTTTTGGAGCATCTTCAAGCACGAGTACTACTACCGGCATGCCTTCGCCACGATGGACGAGCTCAAGGCCGGGATCGACAAGTTCATGCACCGCTACAACCAAGATCGCCGGTATTCCAAGATCGGACAGGTCAGCCCACTGGACTACGAGATAGCGTTAACCCAGACCGACCACGCCGCGTAACCCACCCGTCTACTTTTCGTGGGGAACCTCAACCCGACCGTCCTTCTTTGCTAATAAGTGGCGTAACAATAGGTGGAAACCGGAGTCCCAACCCGCCGACATACAGAGGCGGCAACTGGGGCGAACGGTTTCCTCTGCGGGAATGTGCCAATAGGACGCTTCTAGTGTCAAGGGATTCGATTAATTCACTGGCAGAGGGAACCCGATCGGGGTGCGAAGCTGACGCAAAGTCACCCGAGGTGAACCCGCCGCAACATCAAAGAAATGCAGTCGCCCCCGCTGCCCGCGGAATTTCCTTCGCGTTGGGCCGCTACTCCCTACGGTGGCGTACGACGATCGTCGGTGGGTGTTTGAGGCTTTGTCCAACGACGCAGTACCGCTCGGTGGAGTTCGCCAATCGAGTGATGGTTAGGTCGTCGAGTTCAGTTTCAATGGTCACAGTTACGGTGACAGGAGCGACGCCAACGTCGACGCTCCGATCAAGTCCGAGCGTTCCACGGGCATCAAAGTTGCTGTCGGCGGTGATCTCCACGGCGCCCAGGTCTAAGGCCATGGCCGTCGCGACGCTCCGCA
>CAIKAW010000037.1 GCA_903825575.1 uncultured bacterium
CACATCGGCGAGCAATTTGCCCATCCGGGCGGCAGCTGCATTGCCAGTTGCCAAGACTTCATGGTGATCAAGTGGTTCGCCACTCATCCCGGCGGCAAGGTTGGTTACCAGAGATAAGCCGAGCACTTCCATGCCGGACTCTCGGGCGGCGATCGCCTCCAGGGTGGTGGACATTCCGACCAAGTTCCCGCCGATCGCCCGAACCATCTGGATTTCGGCCGGAGTCTCATAGTGCGGCCCGGGGAACTGGACATACACGCCTTCTTCCAGCGTGCCGTCTACGACGCGGCACAGATCGCGCAGCCGCTTCGAGTACAAGTCAGTCAGGTCAACGAAATTCGCCCCCGATAGCGGAGATTTGCCGGTCAGATTGATGTGGTCACTGATCAGCACCGGTGTCCCTGGGTGCCACGTAGGGTTCAAGCCCCCGCAGCCGTTCGTGATCACCATGGTCTTTACACCAGCGGCGGCAGAAGTGCGGATGGCGTGCACAACCGCTTCCGTACCGCGACCTTCGTAGAGGTGCGTGCGTCCTAGGAACACCAACACCGACGTGTCGCCGCAACGAACGCTGCGGATGCGGCCTGCGTGTCCTGCCACCGCTGGCGCGGTGAAGCCGGGTAGGTCAGTGACCGAGATATCTGCGACCGTGTGGCCAAGTGCATCGGCAGCTGGCACCCACCCGGAACCGAGCACGATGGCCACGTCGTGGCGATCCACCCCGGTGGCAGTGGCCAGTGCTGTGGCCGCCTGCGCTGCGGCCGCCTTTGGGTCCGCGAAGAAGTCGTTGGTCATACCCAGACGCTAGCGGGTGGGACGCCGACGTAGGGCGTCAACGTAGTCGTCGGGTGCCCCAGCCGCAGCCGCGGCCGAAACGATGTCGTCCAAGTAGCGCTGGCTCGGGCTTCCGCCCTCATAGTCATTGAGCACATACGTCCAGGCGACTTGCTCGCCGTCAAGAGTCTGTACCCTCACCCGGATCTTGTCGTAGATACCAAGCGCTGAGCCCTCCCATTCATCGAGAAGGCGTTCGTCCAGATCTGAAACCTCATAGAGCATGACGAACACCGTTTCTGACGGATCCTCTACCACGGTTGCCAGCGACCCGTCCCAATTCAGGTCGGCTCCGCCAAATGTCAGGCGCCAGCCGGCTAACCACCCGGTTCCCGCCACCGGGCTGTGTGGCGCTCGGTCCAACATTCGCTGCGGATCCAGATTCGTCGCGTATGCGGCATAGCGGGCCATGGCGAAAGAGTATGGGACACAAGGGGTCTGGGGTGCGACCCAGCCCAGCGTCGGCGGCAGTGTCACGCCATGATGTGGCGATGACCTCAGTAGTGATAGTTGGCGGCGGCCCCGGGGGATACGAAGCTGCACTCGTCGCTGCCCAACTGGGCGCCAGTGTGATCCTCGTCGATCGGGACGGTCCCGGTGGTGCCGCAGTGCTCACCGACTGCGTTCCGTCCAAGACGCTCGTGGCTGCGGCCGAAGTTGTCGCGGAGGCAGGTGAGAGCGGCGAACTCGGGGTGCGAATCCACGGGCACCTTCCGGGGCCGCGTTCGGTGAGCATCGACCTCGGCGTTGCGAATGAGCGAATCAAGGAACTAGCCGCGGCGCAGTCCGATGACATCATCGCCGGATTAGAGAACGCCGGAGTCCAAATCATCCGCGGCACCGGGCGGCTACTTGGCGCATCCGAGGTCGCAGTGATCACTAACGACGCCCGCGAGCTTGAACTCAATGCAGATGTGGTGCTTCTGGCAACTGGGTCGAGGCCACGAGTAATGGCCGCCGCGGTACCTGATGGCGAGCGAATCCTTACCTGGCAACAAGTTTATGACCTAACCTCGCTGCCGGAACGGCTGATCGTTGTCGGCTCAGGCGTAACCGGTGCCGAATTCGCGTCTGCATACAACTCGTTGGGCTCGGACGTCGTTCTTGTTTCCTCGCGGGACCGAGTGCTTCCTGGCGAAGATGCAGATGCTGCCGCGGTCATTGAGGAAGTCTTTGAACGGCGAGGCATGAAAGTGATGGGCCGCAGCCGTGCCGAGGCTGTAGTGCGGACATCGGACGGAGTTCGGGTGACGCTAGCCGACGGCAGTCACTTAGAAGGTACCCACTGTCTACTTGCAGTCGGGTCACTTCCCAACACCGAGGATCTTGGACTTGCCGCGGCGGGCGTTTCGATGGGCGAACGCGGCCATGTCTTGGTAGATCGGGTTTCTCGGTCATCGGTGCGTGGTATCTACGCGGCGGGGGACTGCACCGGCGTGCTAGCGCTGGCTTCCGTTGCGGCAATGCAAGGGCGCATCGCGATGTGGCATGCACTTGGTAGCGCGGTAACGCCGCTTTCGCTCGGCACAGTGTCAAGCACCGTCTTCACAGATCCTGAAATCTCAACCGTCGGCTGTTCCCAGCGGGCGGTTGACGCCGGTGAAGTGGATGCGCGGGTGGTCAAGCTCCCACTGGCAACCAATGCTCGCGCGAAAATGCAGGGCAGCCACGATGGCTTTGTAAAACTCTTTGCTCGACGCGCCACGAACACGATTGTTGGCGGAGTTGTAGTTGGGCCACGTGCAAGTGAACTGATCTATCCGATCGCTTTGGCCGTCGAGCACGGCCTGAGCGCCGACGATCTCGCTCAGGCCTTTACGGTCTACCCCAGCCTGTCGGGCTCGATCGCCGAAGCAGCGCGACTATTGCACGACCCGCTGGACTGAACCGGCTGTCTATCGTCCAGCCGGCTTCACGGGAATTGGTGGTAGGTGGCGTTTGCCGACGGACCGGCTCCTGAGTGATTGTGCGCGCGAACCACGATGCTGTAGCTGTGTGCGTGGATCATGCCACCGTGGTTGAAGACGCGTACTGACACCGGCAGCCAGGCACTCCAAGTTCCGGCCGTTAAATCGTTAATGCGAACTTCGTAGGTTAGGGGCAGGCCACCGGTTACCTTCGGGGCATTCCAGGTCATTTGGACGTGCCCAGCGACCGGGATTCGAACCCAGAGGTTGAGTGGTGCTGATGGGAGCGCATGCGGTGTGGCTTTGGCGCTGGTTGCACTTGGCGGCCCGCTGCCGGTCCGGTTCGTCGCGCGAACGGTGAACCGATAGGCAACGCCGTTCGTCAGCCCGGTGACTCGGCAGCTCAGCAGTGCAGTTACGCAGGTGCGTCCGCCGGGAGTTGCTCTTACCGTGTAGCGAATTATCGCGTTAGCACCGCGATCGGCTGGCGCATTCCACCTGACGGAAACCGAAGCAGCGCCAGAGGAAACTGTGACCACTGTCGGTCGCCCCGGCAGTCCGGTCGTTATGCGCGCGATCGCGTTCAGTGTGTAATCCGGGAACCACATCGCACCATCCGGTCCGGCAACAATCCCTGCCGGGCCGCTGCCCGCGTATGCAAATTCGGCAAACGTACCGCCCGCGGTCAGGCGTCCGATCTTCCCAGTGGAGAACTCTGCGAACCAGATGGCGCCGTCGGGCCCAGCAGCGATTCCCCACGGGCCGCTAGCGGGTGTTGGCGTCAGATACTCGGTGATGTGTCCCGACGTGGTGATCCTGCCGAGCTTCTGGCCGTTCCCACCGAGCCCGACACTGCCGTATTCACTGAACCAAAGCGCGCCGCCAGGCCCCGACGTGATCTCGGTGGGGCCGCTGCTTGCGGTCGGAATCGTGAATTCAGTTCGCGCGTGCGTAGTCGGGTTCAGGCGCAGGATCTTGCCAGCGGCGTATTCGGTGATCCACAGGTTCCTGTCCGGGCCAACGGCGATGTAGGGGTAGCTGCCGGGGTCGCTGACGGTAGCCACCGTCGTGACTGCGCCGGTCGCGGCATTCATCCGTCCGACTTTGAATGCATTGGCAATGGTGAACCAAAGAGCTCCGTCGGGTCCGGTCACAATTCCGCCTGGCGCAAGCGTTCCGGTTGATCGGTGGGTGACGCCGTGGGTCTTGGGATCGATCCGGCCCAATTTGTTGGCCGTGCTGTCGGCGAACCAGATGGCCCCGTCCGGTCCAACCGTGATACCCAGCGGTCCACCTCCTCCGGTATCGGCGAAGGTACTCACGAGCTTCGTGGTCGGGTCGATCCGTCCGATTTGATTCGTGCCGTAGTCAGTGAACCAAATCGCACCGTCACGTCCGACTGTCGCGTCGTATGGCTCGGCGCCTGTCCCTGCGGAAAACTCGCTGATTGTGCCCACCGGCGTCTGGCCCGTGCCAGCCCCGGCTGGAACTAGGGCGACCCCGGTTGTTGCGACCACAACTGCAGCGGCAGCGAGCAAGGAACGTGTACGCAAGGCCATTAGGGCTCACCAATCGGGTGCGGGACCGCGGCAGAATGCGCGGGCGTCCGTCGGACAGTAGATCCCAGAGACCCGGTGTGGCAATGCCTAAGCGCTCAACGGGCAGCGCCGCTGTTGGAGGTGATCCGCAAACTGCTCTCGTCGACAGCTTGGAACGCGCTGGCTGGGATCCGCTTCAACTCGTCAATC
>CAIKAW010000038.1 GCA_903825575.1 uncultured bacterium
CTAGGGACGATAAACAGGCTCGGGTTGGTGCAGAACTGGCCGGTTCCCAGCGTCAGCGAATCGAGGTACTCGATGACAAGGTCTGCCCCGCGGGCCGCAGCTCCAGGGGTTACGACTACCGGATTCACGCTCCCAAGTTCGCCGTAGAACGGGATTGGATCAGGCCGGCCAACAGCCAAGTCGAACAAGGCACGCCCACCGGCATAAGAACCAGTGAAGGCACCTGCCTTGATGTGGGGATCACGGACAAGTTCTCGTCCTACTGCAAAGCCGCGCACCAGTGAAAACAGTTCTCGTGGAACGCCAGCCGATGCCAAGGCTGCATGCACGACAACTGTGATCGCCTCGCAGGTTTGCGGATGCGCCGGATGCGCCTTGGCCACGACCGGGCAGCCAGCCGCCAGAGCTGCGGCCGTGTCAACGCCGAGTACTCCAAACGCGAACGGAAAGTTGCTTGCGCCATAGACAGCAACTGGGCCCAACCCGACCAACATCCGACGCAGATCCGGATGACCAACTGGCACCGGGCGCGCATCGACCGGTTCGATCATGACTTCTAGTTGCTCGCCGGATTCGAGAAGTTCGGCGTACTGCCGCAACTGAAATGTGGTGCGGGCCAGTTCGCCGGTCAACCGCGGTAGTCCCAGACCAGATTCGTGATCGGCCAATGGCACCAGCGTTTCTGAACTTGAATCCAGGGCATCCGCCACGGTGCGCAAGACGAATGCTCGCTCCGCACCAGGCGTGCGCCGCCAGATACCGGCTACACCAGCGGCGGCAGCGGTTACGGCGACTAGTTCCGCCACCGTGGTGTCCGCAATCTCAGGACCGAAGGCCAAGCCAGTTCTTGGATCAACGGACTGCGTTGCCATGTCCACCTCGCTGTAATTCTGCGGCTTCAAATCGACTCAAAGGTAGTCCGCAACCGATCTACCGCGCCCCCCGGGCGGGCGGAATTGACCTGTCGTGAACAACCACGCAGGCTAGGAGGACGGCAAGGTGCCGGTTCGGGTGGTTCGGAGGAACTTGCGTGAGATCACGAATGCTGGCCGGTGCCAGTTTGACGGTATTCGTGAGTCTTGCGGTGGGGTGTTCGAGCGCTCCTAGCGCAGCGGGCACATCAGCCGTGACCACTGGGAGCGTGAGCCCCACCTTGACGAGCACGCCAGCAGCCCCGGCTGTGGTGACCGACCTAGGGCCTATGACTTTTCCGGCTGTGCTCGCCAAGACCCAGACCGCATATTCCAGGTTCGCAATCGCGGTCGGAACCACCACCAAGCCAGCCGTGAAGGTCACCCATCCGGCCGGACCTTGGACGGGTAAGCAGGTTTCGGTGATGTGGTTGTCGCACGTCGCGTTGCGGCTCCAACTTCATCCCGGTGTTAAGACCAACTACTCGTCGATCTACGACCCAGGCTTCTCGCGCTTCTGGTCAACCCCGGCAGTCCTTACCGCGGGTACTCGCTACCAAACTGGGTTGGCTGCAACGTTTAACGGCGGTTTCCGTCTGGTAAGCGGCGACTCGCACGGTGGCTATTGGGATTACGGCGGCACGCTAGGTCCACACGGGGTCGGCTCAAAGTCCGGCGGTGCGATCGTCTCCGATCCAACCGGCACTCGTTCGTTGACTTCCGGTGCTGCATCTTTGGTCATGTACAAGGACGGCACTTGGGCGCTTGGGACGTGGCGCCACGAAGTCACCATGACTTCGAAGGTCGCCTACGTCCGACAGCAACTCGTCCCGCTGATTGATGCGGGACGCATAAATCCCCTTACGAACAGTTCCGCCTGCCAACCGAATTGGGGCTATACCCTCGGCTCGGCCGGGTGCATCCCGTGGCGATCAGGCGTTGGGATCACAGCCACTGGAGATCTCGTCTACGCCTCGGCCCACCACGTGACCCCCTACCAAATGGCGCTGATTCTTAAGCAGGCCGGCGCGGTGCGGGCAATGGAACTGGACATCAACACCGAGTGGGTTTCAGCCGAGTACTACCGCAAAAGCAGCACCGGCGTCACGCCATACGTCGTCCAGTCGACCTACTTCAGCAAGTGGCACTACATCACCGGGTCGGTGGCCAAGGGCACGGCGGTCAATCGCGACTTCTTCGCGGCTTACCTGCGCTGAGCGTTAGCATCGGGCCACCTACTTGGAGGTGGAGTGGACCCGGTCGCATTCCGGCTCAGGGACGTCACGGTGCGCAAGAACGATGCCGTGCTGCTCTCGGCTGTGAC
>CAIKAW010000039.1 GCA_903825575.1 uncultured bacterium
ACTTCGTCAGGGTTGCCGGCTCGAAGCGAACTGAACGTGGTTCGGTCATGAACTACAGTGTAGTCGAAAGTAGTGGAAACGCCGAAATTAGGCTGGCCGGTCTACGGCTTGCGAAGGACATTGAAGGCAAACGAACTGCCGCGGTGGTAGTCCTCGGCGTACAGAATCCTTTGCCCCGCCGCGGTCACGACCGTCTCAGCGATCAGCAGCCACGGCTCGCGCGGATTCAATGAATACTTCTTCGCGACGAGGGCTTCGTTGGCCAAGATTTCCCGGTACCTGCCCCTTCGGACATCGCCCGCTACCTGACACTGCTGATCTCGCCGGCCATGGCGACGGTCAATGGCCATGCCCTTGTGGCGGATTTCGGCTACACGGCCATGTCCTCGTTCCCGGCCTAACGCCTGGCACTCATCGCATTGCAGGACCTTCGGACCTGCAACCAACGCCCGAGGTGGAGCACACTTGAATCGATAGGCACCTTCGGGGGTGGTCATCGTGATTCGAAGAATGCTGACCGTATTAACTTGTCTTGGCCTACTCGGATGTTCGACAACGGCGTCTCCGGGACCAAGCCAGAGTTCAACTTCGCCCACACCGACTGCTTCGGCCACGGCTTCCGCGACAGAATCCGCTACGCCAACAGCGTCCCCAACTCCCACAGCCAGTGCGTCTCCAACAGTGAACGCGCCAGTTGGGTTTAGCCAGTTGCCGGCGGCGGGCGGACGATCGATGACTGCGCCGGCCCAGGCCCAATTGGTGGCAGTGCGCTTTGGAAGCCACGTGGGCTATGACCGGGTGGTCTATGACTTTGGGTCGGATCCGGTCCCGCCCTTTGCTGTTGTGCCACAAGCAAATGCAGCTTTCGAGATGGACCCGAGCAACCTACTGGTCAAGTTGTCAGGCAGTGCCGGAGTGCGGGTGGTATTTAGCCACGCGAAACTACTGCTGCCACTGGGGAATTCGCGATTGGGTTTCCCTGCGCTTCAAGAGGCTCGCCAGATAGGTAACTTCGAAGCAGTGCTTTCTTGGGGACTTGGCGTCCAAGCTCCTGCCTACCTGCGAGTGAGCACACTGGCCAACCCAAACCGACTTGTTATCGACATCGCTTGGGTAGGTAGTGCCGCGACCGCAGCCGCTGCAGCCACGGCGGCGCTGGGTCTGTACGAGAAATACCCGTTGAACCTAAACGATCCATCGGCCGGTTACGGGTGGCAAACGACACCGTGGACTCGGGCACCTATGACGGTGAAGTTGCGCGACCGACTTCAGACGCTCAAGGCACAGGGGTACTTCGGAGCGACCCGATGTGGTGAGGACTACATCGTCGGTAACCAGGTGGGACTGACTCGCGAACCCGAGTTGATCTCGGCCAGCGCGCAGGCCGGCAGCACCGTTTCCGTCGTCATCCGCGGGTATCTGAATAACAACTACCGCGACCTGACAGTTGTGATGGCACGCACTGACCGACTCTGGCTCGCATCCGACCTGCTGCGGGGTAGCGGTCCAGACGCTTCGGTCTTCGCGCCCACACCGTTCTGCTGACCTTGGTCAACGGCGGCTAAATCGGCGTCAAGGTTGCTCAGGGAATACCCATGGGGGTATCGTGGTTTGTGTCAAAGACATGAAGGAGACCCCGCATGGAGAACGTTACGGTCGACCAACTACTGCTGGCCATCGCCAGTGGTCCGATCCGCTTGATTGATGTCCGCGAACCGGCTGAATTCAAGTCCGGACATGTCGAAGGGGCTGTCCTTCTCCCGATGAGTTTGATTCCGCTGCGCAAGGACGAACTCGTGGGCGAACCGCCGGTGTATCTCATCTGCGAGTCGGGCAACCGGTCTTCGCAAGCCATGCATTTCCTGTCAGGTCAAGGTATCGAGGTGTCCAACGTTGAAGGCGGAATGGGAGCTTGGCGTTGGGCTGGGCACCCCGTCGCCACAGGTATGGACACCTGATCAAAGTCTGGATTTTGGCAGTGGCCTGAGCGAATCGAGAGGCAGGATGCAATGTCAACGATTGAACTGACCGGAGAGAACTTCGAGTCGACCGTCACGGGTAATGACATCGTGCTCGTCGACTTTTGGGCCGAGTGGTGTGGGCCGTGCCGATCCTTCGGGCCGGTCTTCGAAGCTGCGTCGAACCAGCACGGCGACATCATCTTCGGCAAGGTCGACACCGAGGCTGAACAGGGGTTGGCTGGTGCGGCCGGCATTAGCTCGATACCGACGCTAATGGTGTTCCGCGAAGGAGTACTGGTCTTCTCACAGCCAGGCGCGCTGCCGGCAAATGGGCTAGAGCAGGTGATCACGGGCGTGCGTGGCCTGGACATGGTCGACATTCATCGGCAAGCGACAGAACTCGCGCAACAACATGAAGGAGCTCAGCCATGAAGCTCGGCAATGCCGTAACCCTGCAGCGGGATTTCGCTGAAACAATTGCCGATGTACGCATTGCTCTGGCTGACCAAGGATTCGGCGTGCTCACGGAAATCGATATGCAGGCGACGTTGCAGGCTAAAATTGGCGTGGATATAGACCCGTATTTGATTCTCGGTGCGTGCAACCCACCGCTGGCCCACAGGGCCATAAGCGCCGATCCATCTCTGGGCCTGTTGCTGCCGTGCAATGTAATAGTCCGGACCAGCGGCACCGCAACAATCGTCGAGTTCGTTGATCCAAACGTGCTGGTGGACTTCTCAGAGTCGCCCGACGTGCGATCGATCGCCGCCGAAGTTGCCCAACGTCTTGATGCTGCGCTGGCAGCGGTTAGCGCATAGGAGAAAGCATGGAACTCGCAGGCCAAGACACAACTCCGATTCTCAACCGATTGCGTCGGGCCGAGGGTCAACTCGGTGCGGTTATTCGGATGTTGGAAGACGGGCGAGACTGTCAGGACGTGGTGACATTGCTTGCAGCCGTATCCAAGGCGTTGGACAAAGCCGGATTCGCGATCGTCGCGTCGGGGCTACGTCAGTGCGTGACGCAACCGGACAAGTTGGGCGCGCCTGATCTAGCCGCGTTGGAGAAGCTCTTCTTGTCGCTGGCCTGACGGGTTTTTTGGGGCCTGTCAGTCGAAGGAAGTCGACTCGACAACGGTCGGTTTGGCCGGCGGGGCATTGCGGCGGAGCAGCGCGTTCCCCAGGGAACTCGTACCGATCGAAGCGAGTGCGGCGGCCATGAACGCCGCCCCAACACCCGGCGCCATCCAATGCTGGGCTTGACCAATCGTCACGAGCGCCGCCGGTACTCCCATCTGGGCGGTTGCAACCAGGCCCACGCCGATGGCTTCTGACGTAACGCGAGCGGCGATCACGTGTGCAACGACAGTTCCGAGCAAGAGCTCGGCGGCAAGCAGTAGATGCTTGGCCTCGCCGAGGGCCGCGATGTCGAGATTTGCGCCAAGCACGACAAAGAAGATTGGGATCAGAAACCCTTCGCCCACTCCTACAAGTTGCTGAATCAAGCGTTTGGGAACGTGCCCCGAGAAGGCAACGGCGACGCCTGCGGCGAAGCCGGCGACAAGCACCGATGTGCCGAGCTTGCCGGCAAGCCACGTGAAGGCGAACACCAAGCTCAGGGCGATGCGTAGATCCAAACCCCATTCGTGGGTCTTGGATTCGTGGCGGATCGCGTCCCAGCGGGTCGACTTGTTCGCGAAGTGGTAAATGAGAACCGCGAATCCAGCAAGTGCCGTGAGCGCCAGGCTCGCAAGGAGGACTCGGTATACCGGTCCGGTATGTGCAACCAGCGGAAGCGCGAGCACGGTTGCGATGTCGGCGAACAAGATCCAGGCAGCGGCGGCTGCTCGTGGCCCGCTGACCTCGCCCTTGCTGCCTCCTTGGCGCAGAATCGGCATCGCGATTGCAGCTGAAGAGGTTGCCAGCACGGTCGCGATCGCGGCCGGATGACCGAGCCCCGAAGTGCGGGCAATGAGCAGCCCGATACCGATGGCTCCAACTACGGCCACTGCGGTGGCGGCGATTCCTCGCCGGAGCCCCGTGTACAGCGTGCGATCGCGTACGGGGAGGTGAAGCCCGACTATGAACATCAGCAGCGCAAACCCAGCATCGTGCAGGACTGTGGCGATCTCGTGGTTCGGGTTCAGCCAGTTTGTCCCGTGGGGGCCGATGATGATTCCGGCAAGAATCTCTCCGACTATGACCGGTAGCCCGAGTCGGCGCGGCATGGCCAACAGCGGGCCGAGTAGACCGGCTGCCACCAGTAACGCCAGCGTCGCCATGTGAACAGTGTGTCCGATCAGGGACTAGCCGCGACGGCGACACCACGTCGTGGCAAGCCAGGTGAACATGTAGGCGGCCGTTGCTATAGCGATGATGGCGAAACTCGGTGGGACACGAGGAATCTGTGCTGACACGAGCAAGCCCAGCACGGTTGACCCGGTGGCAAGTCCACCCGACACGGCTAGGCCGACGAATGGTCGGTCGGTGATCAGTAGGGCGGCACCGGCTGGGGCGGCAATCAGACCAAGTAGCAAGAGGGCACCCACTGCCTGCGTGGCTTCGGCGGCGGTTGCGCCCACAACGCCAAGGAACACCACGCCAAGGAATCGAACTGGGATGTCGCGAGCTGCAGCAACTGCTTCATCGATGCTGGCGAAAAGCAGTGGCCTGGCAATTCCTAGAAGCAGAAGGATCAAGACGAAAGCGCTACCGGCTGCGAATTGAGCCTGTCCACTTGAGAGCCCGAAGATTGAGCCGAACAAGGTGGCAGTGCTCGCGGTTCCGTTGCCGGCTCCGCGCCCAGTTGCGTACAAAGAAATGAATAGGACGCCAAGACCAAGCACCCAGGCGAAAGCGATGCCGATGACAACATCGTCGGCTCGCCCGTGATTGCCAAGTAGTCCGATCGCAATGCCGACGCCAATCGTTGCAGCGAAGAGTCCAAACCGCGGTTCGACCCCAGCGGCCAATGCCGCCAGGGTCCCGGTGAAAGCTGCATGGCTCAGCGCATCGGCCGCAAAGACCTGCGCACGAAGAACAACGAAATATCCTACGAGTCCCGCTAGCAGAGAGATCGCGATTCCCGCAATCAGGGCATTGCGGAGGAATGGTTGTGAAATTAGGTGCAGCAAGCTGATCGCAGCGATCATCGTCGTACCACCCGCACGATGAGGTAGGTCAGCAATGCAATCGTTGTCACAAAGGTGCCGAGTGGATACGGGTAATAATAGGAAAGTGTGAGACTGATCAGCACTATCGATATTGCCAGTCCGACGGACCAGGCCAACGATATGTGCGGACGCACGCTGATGCGTTGAGCAGCAGCGGCAGGCGCCACCAGTAGGGCGAATACAAGCAGGGCGCCTGTTATTTGGCTGACAGCACCGGCAGTCAGGCCCAACACGATCAAGTAAGTGGTGCCTAGCGCCTGCACTGGGACCCCGTTTGCAAGCGCCACATCGGGATCGACCGTTGCAAAGTAGAGCGGTCGTCCGATCGCAGCGAGCAATCCGATAGCCAGCAGCGTTACCACTACAAGCGCGCCCACCTGAGAAGTAGTAATGCCAAGGAATGAGCCAAAGAGCAGCGCTCCGATAGACGTTGCAAAGCCCCCGTACCATGTGTAGCAAAGGAATCCGAATGCAAGCGCGAATGCTTGTACGGTTCCGACCACGGCCGATTCAGCGCTACGGCTGCCGCCCGCGTTAGGAAGCATCGAAATGAAGATGGCGGCGCCAACACTGAATGCAAAGAACCCGTAGGTAGAACTAACTCCGATCAGAACCGCGGCCGTCGCCCCGGGGAAGCCGACGACCGCCAAAGTGTGTCCAGCAAAACTCTGACGGCGCAGAACCATAAACCAGCCCACAACCCCGGCAAGGACCGCGACGAGGAGGCCGGCACGAAATGCCTGCACCATAAACGGGTACTCGAGAAGCGCCCGAACGTCTGTGACGACGTTCCAGCTTAGGTGGGGGCTGGGGAATGAGTTCATCAATGGGAGTGGGGTCGCCGTGGGTCTCTGTCGTACTCGTGGTGGTGACCATCGGAGTGGTGGCGGTCGCTATGCACGGCAGGGGGCTCTGGTTGCCCGACGACAACCAGGCTGCCATCGGCTGCATGGAGCACCTCAATTGGCGTTCCATAAAGCGCCGACAGCGTTGGTCCGGTAATCACTTCAGCGGGGGTGCCGACGACCGCCTTTCCGCTGGCCAAGTAGGCGATCCGGTCTAGGTAACTCATGATCGGATTCACGTCGTGTGCGACCATCACGATCGAGACTTCCTGGTTAGTGCAGATGTCGCTGAGCAGTGCTGCGATCGAGCTCTGAGTCGGTAGGTCAAGACTGTCTAGCGGTTCGTCAAGTAGTAGCAGTTGGGGTCGTCGGACGAGAGCCTGTGCGATGAGAATGCGCTGCTGCTCTCCACCTGAGAGTTCGCCGATCGGCCGGTCAGCGAATGCTGTCGCGGCTACCAGTTCGATCACCTCGGACACCCGTTCGGCGGCGGTTCGATTGCGTTTGAAGGGCAAGGGGAAACCCCAATGGTTGCCGTCAAGGCCGAGCCGTACTAAGTCGCTAGCTCGCACCCTTAGGTCTGGGTCGAATCTACGTCGTTGTGGCAGGTATCCGACGTCCTGACGTGCTTGGGCGGGCAGGCGGTCCAGCACCGTGATCCGACCAGCCGCAACCGGATGCAATCCCAGCAGCATTCGGATCAACGTCGACTTTCCAGCGCCGTTGGGACCGAGGAGCGCAACGAATTCACCGGCGTCGACTCTTAGATCTACGTCGGACAGCAGTCGACGTCCGCCCACCTCCGCAGCGACGTTCTCAAGTCGGACTATTGCGGTCATGGCGTCGTTGCCTCCTGCAATGCTGCTGCTAGTTGCTGCAACTGTTGTGTCTGCCACTGCTGGAAGGTTGCAGTGGATGGGCTCAGCGTTTCTGTGACATCCACAACCGGAATCCCGTTCGCTCGCGCAAGTTCGGCCTGCCTCGCGATATCTGGGGTGCGGTTCTGAACGTTCTCGACGTACACCTTGATTTGGTGTTGCTTGATTTGGTCGTTGATCGTTACTTGGTCGGCCACGGTTGGGTCAGTCCCTTCGCTAATCGCGCGTAGTAGCGAGGGAGGAGTGATCAATTTGAGTCCGAGATCTTGAGCGAGCGGCGCGAAGATACTTTCGGATGCTCCGACGGCAACTCCGGAGTACTTGGATCGGATTGCAAATAGTGCAGAGTTGTAATCAGCAAAACCGGCTGTCACCAACTGCTGATGAAGTTGCTCGAAGATAGCTCGGTCACGTGGATCGACTGCTATGTACGCGGCCGTAATGGCCTCGATGACGACCGCGACGTCGGCGGGGGAGTACCACCGATGCGGATTAGCTCCAGAGCTAAGCCCAACGACCGTCCCAACATCGACAGTCCGACGATCTTGCGTCGGGTTGGCCGCCGCTAACTTGGTGGCCCAGGTGTCGTACCCGAGACCGTTGGTGATGATTACTTGCGACATCGCCACAGCTCGGGCATCAGCCGCGGTTGGCTCGTATGAGTGCGGATCGACATTTGGGCTGCCGACGAGCGACACCACCTCAACCCGATTGCCTCCGAGCTGTGCCGCCAGGCTGCCCCAGCTGCTTTCGGCCGCGACCACCCGAAGTTGGGCGCCAGCGGCAGGACCGGGACCGGCTATCTGACAGCCGGCCAGAAGCAGTGGGGCGCCCAGCGCCCCAACTGCTGCCCGCTTCCAGCCCCGGATCACCCCTTAATGAAAGTCGTTGTCATTTCCATTGTCAACTGGTCGCTGGCCTGAAAGGATGGGCCCATGGTGACGAGTCTTGGCCTTCGGGCAACCAAGCAGCGGGCGGCTGTGCTCGCACTGGTTGATGAAGTGGCCGACTTCCGTAGCGCTCAGGAACTCCACGAACTGCTCCGGGCGCGCGGCGAATCCGTCGGGCTAACGACCGTCTATCGCACAGTGGCGACTCTGGCCGAGGCCGGAGAATTGGACGTGATCAGGCGGGCTGACGGGGAGTCGGTCTACCGACGCTGCGGCTCGGGGGCGCATCACCACCACTTGGTTTGTCGGGACTGCGGCGCGGCCGTCGAGGTCGAAGGTCCGGCCATGGAACGTTGGGCCGAACGCGTCGCCGCCGATCATGGCTATAGCCAGGTCGCCCATACGCTTGAACTGTTCGGCGTCTGCCCAGTTTGCTCGGCGGCTAAGTAGTCACGACGCCGTTCGGGTCGTCATGCGATCACCCACCAGCACAATCCGACCAGCGACTCAACCTGCAGGCGCGAGAGCCGTGAGAACTCGGTCGGCATTGTCGAGGGCGGCTGACGGGTCGACCTCGGCGCCAACTGTGTTGGGGTCCCAGTTGAGGTCGAGGAAGACCTCGGTGACACCCTGCTTGGCGAGTGCGTCGATATCGCCGAGGATCTGATCGACGTTGCCCTGCAAGGGAATACGAGCGTCACCACTCGTCGGGTCGACGGTCAGTCGCACGACACCACGGGACACGAAGCGAAGCGCGTCGCCATCCCGGCCAGCCTCGTTGGCAGAGTGTTTCACGATGTCGATGGACGCACCGATTGTCGTGAGGTCGGTGCGGCTGCTGCTGATCCAGCCGTCAGCGATCCGACCAATGCGGCGCAGGGCGGTGTCAGCGTTTCCCCCCATGAGCAGCGGCGGGTAGGGCGCTTGCACGGGCTTGGGGTCGACGAGCGATAGCGGGACGTCGTAGAACTCGCCGTGGAACTCCACCTCGGGCTGTGCCCAGATCGCCTTGAGGCAGGCGACGAACTCCTCGGCCCGGGCGCCGCGCTTCTCCATCGAGACTCGCACCGCCTCGAACTCCATCGACGCCCAGCCGAGACCGAGACCGACGTCAAGCCTTCCGGCAGAGACGATGTCGAGCGTGGTGAGAGCCTTGGCCAGCACGATCGGCGCGTAGTACGGCACCATCACCACCGCCGTACCCAGACGGATGCGCGAGGTGACCGCGGCGGCGTACGCCAACGAGACCAAGGGGTCGTGCACGGCGTGGTAGGCCGCACCCATATCGCCGTCGACGGGGTGCATTAGCCGCTGGAATGCCCAGAGCGAGGCGAAGCCGAGCTCGTCGGCCCTGGTGGCGACATGGCGCAACGTGCCCGGGGTGGCCCAAGTGCCCGATACGGGGAGCCCGAGACCGAGAAGCACAGCCGTTACTCCTCGTCGAGCTGGTGGCCGCCGAAGTACATCAGCGGGTCACTGAGCAGCTCGATCCCGATGCCGTCCGGATCCCTGAAGTACATCGACTCGGGGATGCCGATATCTGGTCCGGCATAGGCGATTCCGGCAGCGTCGAGGCGGCCTCGGACCTCGTCCCACCGTTCCTTCGTCGCTGAGATCGCGATGTGCTGCACGGACCCGATCGACTCCACACCCGGCTGCAGGCCGAGGCCCGGGAAGTCGAAGAACCCGAGCAGCGTTTTGTTGCCGACATCGAAAAACAGGTGCGACGACCCGTGGTAGTCACGGTTCTCCACGAGCTCGACGAGCGGGAAGCCCAGTTGGCCTTGGTAGAACTGGATCGTCCGCTCGACGTCAGAGCAGATCAGCGCGGCGTGGTGGATTCCGCGCCCGGGCGACTCGGCACGCTCAGCGGCGGGCACAATGTAGTGCGACCGGAGCTCGGAGCGGCGGTTCTCGAGCTCGATGAGCTCGGCATCCGTGGGTGGCATCGCGTCCTCCTTGATAGATCCGACACTTCCGCTGGGACTGTACCTAGGCGCACCCTTATGACGAAGCGGCTCGATCGATCCGACGGCTGCGGTCAGTGGGTTGATACGAGCATCTCCCGCGCGCGACGGCACCGCGAGTTGCGCTGACGCCCCGCCCGAGTGATAGTTGAGACTTGAACTACCCTACCCGGGGGTCGACATGCCCGCAGTAACAGTTCCAGATGTGTTGGTGCTACCGGCCTTGAGCCAGGTGGGCGTGGAGTCACGGTCTCGGGCGGTCATGTCGGTGACAACTGCCCCAAGTGCCTTCGAGGGCGAAGGGTTCCCCGTGCGGCGGGCATTTGCTGGCGTTGATCAAGCCCTACTCGATCCGTTCATTCACATGGACCAGATGGGCGAGGTCGAGTACGCCCCGGGAGAGCCGAAGGGCACGCCATGGCACCCCCACCGTGGCTTCGAGACCGTGACCTACATGATCGACGGCATCTTCGAGCATCAGGACTCGATCGGTGGCGGCGGTGTTATTCAAGACGGTGCAACTCAGTGGATGACGGCGGGATCAGGCATTCTCCACATCGAAAAGCCGCCGGAGGCACTGGTCGCAAGTGGTGGCTTATTCCACGGAGTTCAGTTGTGGGTGAACCTGCCCTCGATGCAGAAGATGACTGACCCCCGCTATCAGGACATCACTGCAGCCCAAGTGTCATTGCTGCGCTCGCGCGATGGCGGGGCGCTGGTGCGGGTAATTGCCGGCGAACTTGATGGGCGCGCCGGACCCGGGATCACGCACACGCCGATTACCTATGCCCACACCACCGTCTCGCCTGGGGCGTCGGTCGAAGTGCCATGGGAGCCGTCCCACAATGCATTGATTTACGTGCTGGCTGGACGCGGCACGGTAGGACCGTCGCACCAACCCATCGCGACCGGACAGTTGGCCGCCTTGGGGCCGGGTGGGCATCTGGAGTTTGCCGCCGACCAGACTCAGGAATCTCGCCATCCGGCGCTGGAGGTGCTACTCCTTGGCGGACGCCCCATCCGCGAACCGGTCGCTGCTTACGGCCCCTTTGTTATGAATACCCGGGCTGAACTGGTCACGGCATTTGAGGACTTCCAAGCCGGACGAATGGGCGTCATCCCGGCGACCGCACTGTAGGTATTCTGACTGGAACAACGCCGATGATCGGAGTTCTGGTGGGAACCAAGTTGTGGCATCCGTTCGCTGATATGTCTGCTGTGCAGGGCAACGAACTGGTCATCGCATCGGGCGAAGGCGCGTATGTAACGGATGAAGCCGGTCGCCGGTATCTAGATGCCACCGCTGGGCTTTGGTACTGCAACATCGGACATGGGCGCCGAGAGTTGGCGGATGCTGCGGCAGCGCAGATCGGCAAGATTGCCGCCTATTCCACTTTCGGCAATTTCGCTACCCGGCCAACGCTTGATTTGGCCGAACGTATTGCTGAGTTGGCGCCGATGGATGACGCCGTTGTGTTCTTCACATCTGGCGGATCTGACTCGGTCGATACCGCGGTGAAGATTGTGCAGCGCTACTGGAGCCTGCAGGGCAAGCCCAACAAGAACCTGATCTTTACGCGAAACAAGGCCTATCACGGTATGCACATGGCCGGTACGAGCTTGGCTGGGATCGAAGCGAATCGGACTGGATTCACGTCATTGCTGGACTCGGTTGTGCGCGTGGCCTGGGACGATGCCGACGACCTGATTTCCGAACTTGACCGGCTGGGCCCAGATCGGGTGGCTGCCTTCTTCTGCGAACCGATCATTGGCGCAGGTGGCGTTTTTGCGCCGCCACCTGGGTACCTAGAGAAGGTCCGTTCGGCATGCCGAGAACGCGGAGTGCTTTTCGTCGCCGACGAGGTGATCAGCGGATACGGCCGCACCGGGCATTGGTTTGCAAGCGATCGATGGGAATTGGATCCCGATCTGATCCTCAGCGCCAAGGGATTGACGTCCGGCTACCTACCCATGGGTGCGGTACTCGTTTCCGGGGCCGTTGCCGAACCGTTCTGGAGCCGCGGTGGGGTGTTCCGGCACGGCTACACCTATTCCGGGCATGCCACAGCAGCTGCGGTGGCCCTAGCGAATCTTGATGTGCTCGCGAGAGAGAAACTGGTTCAGCGAGTACTTGATCTAGAACCGGTGCTTGCGATGGCGCTGCGCCCGTTGATGGGTAGCGAGTTGGTGGTAGAGGTTCGTGCCGGAGTCGGACTGCTTGCGGCCGTGCAACTAGCGCCGGAAGCGGTGGCTGCCGACGTGACGCTTGCACCAAGAGTTCTGGCCGGACTGCGCGAACGCGGTGTGCTAACACGCTTGCTAGCGGACACCTCAATTCAGGTGTCACCAGCATTTGTCGTCACAGCATCCGACATAGCCTTACTTGCGACTGCCATAGCCGAAACTCTCGCTGAGCTTGGTTCGCCAGTCGCGATTCCGGTGAACATCGGCGATGTGGACCTACTCCCTGAGCAGACCCGTGACGATACCGAAGCCGGTTGGGGTTCGAATGTCGCAGCCACGGATGAGTGGTACCAGGCGAACCGACCACCGCATCACCGGGATTGATTCGACGGCTCCGGCCTAGCTAATTAACAGGCTAAGACCGGGTTCTTAGTGCGTCGCGAATCTCAGTCAGTAATGCCACTTCTGCGCTGATTTCGGCTGCCAGTTCCGCAGTCTCGTCCTTCTTGCGGCTATCGAGCAATTCCCGCACCTTGTTCATTGGCATGACAATTGCGAAGTACACGACTGCTGCGGTGATAACGAACACGATTAGCGCCGTGATGATCGCGGCGTAGTTCATCGTCAAGTTGGCAGGACACACCCCACTGGCCTTCGTGCCCAAACAGAATGAGCCAGCGACCTTTGACGTGCCGCCGAGAGCGACGGCGACAAGAGGATTGATCAGATTGGTGACTACCACATCGACCACTTTGGCGAAAGCGCCACCAATCACAACTGCGACGGCCAGATCGAGCACGTTGCCGCGCATGATGAAGTCGCGGAATCCCTTAAGCATGCGTTGTCTCCCAGAAGTCCGTAGTTGCGGTTAGCGTATTGGACCTCCGATGCGGAGTTGGGCTACTTGACCATCAAAGTGATTGAGAGCCGCGCAGAAATGGCTGCCGCTGCAATTCGTACAGCCGTCGCTGGGGGCACTTCCAACACCAGCAGCGCTCCGTCTACTGAATTCGAAAGCGACGATGTCGCCGGATGTGGAACCGTTGCAACCCGGACGTGACTTGCGATTGTCGTTGCGCTCGCCGGTCCGGTCTGACCTGCAGGCCAAGATGCGATTACATCAATGATGTCCCCGGGGTTCACGAGCGCGACCGTCGCGGCGTCAGCAATACGGGCAGGTGCAAGGACCAGGCCGACGGGCAGTGACGCCTTAGCGGTCGTCAGCAATCGGGTGGCGGTGATCGGCTCACCTATCCCGATGGCGCCAACTGCCATCCTACCCGTCAACTTTGCGGGGTCGCTCGGCCAATCCGAGGGGACAATGGCGGCCGGCCAACTCTGGATTCGCACCTGATCGGCAGTGATTAGCGTCCCGGCTCTAATCGCAGATCTTGCGATGACGACGGTTCGCTGCGAACCAGGCGCCGCGGCGAATCCCGCTGCTGTGTTCAGTACGGCTACAGCGACCAGCGAGACAATGATTGTGCGCCGATTTCTCAGGATGAATCTTTCGGCGGTCTGCCTTGCAATGTGCCAATCCATCGCTACCGCCATCCCTTGAACCGGGATCGCAGATTAGCCCGCCAGCGGGTGTAGCCGTCGTGAGCAATCCACAGGGTTACGCAGCTGAGGTGCCGGAGCCGCTCTTGGTCGGCGATGCAGACTTGGATTCGGACTTTGGGGCCGACTTAGTTTCGGACTTTGCGTCCGACTTCGTTTCCGATTTGGTTTCGGACTTCGACTCGGCCTTTGACTCGGCCTTTGACTCGGCCTTGGTGTCAGACTTCGACTCTGACTTCGATTCTGCCTTGGCCGTTTTGGTTTCGGACGCCTTGCGATCGTTTCGACTGTCGGTTCGATAGAAGCCCGAGCCTTTGAAGACGACACCTACATTGCCGAAGATCTTGCGGAGCTTGCCGTCGCCGCACACGGGGCACGTGGTCAGGGTGTCTTCGTGGATTGACTGAACGATTTCGAGGCGATCCTCGCAATTGGTGCACGCGTACTCGTACGTAGGCACTTAGCTCCTTCTCGACCGGCTGGCACTCAACGGTGCCGAGTGCCAATCATGCCTGAGGGCCCAAGGCCTGTCCAACGCTCAACCTGCAATTGCGCGACCGGCGGAGTAGACCGCCGCGGCCAGGCAGAGCAGCGCGAATCCACGTTTGAGGGTCTGGCTGGACGCCCGGCGAGCCGCCAGGGCGCCGACCACCGACCCAAGTGCAGCGGCTAGTCCCAGGTATCCCAACGTCCGGACTGGCGCTAAATGGTCGAATCGCCCGAACATGGCCACCGTCGTATTGACAGCAATCACGACCAGCGCCGTGGCACTGGCTCGCCTGACCGGGACGCCAAGTGCCATGACCAACGCTGGGACGGCGACGAAACCACCCCCGACGCCGAAGAATCCAGTCGTTAAGCCGACACCAGTGGCCAGAAGTACAACCACCGGCCACGGGCGCGGAGTGGTTTTGGCATCGTTCGGCAGTGCGGGTCCTCGCCACATAACCGCGCCGGCTACTAGTAGCAGCAAGGCCAAGGCGCCCAGCTGCCCGCGCTCCGGTAAACCCAGACTCAGCCGCGATCCAGCCAAGGACCCGAGCACACCCAGGCTGCCGAACGTCAGCCCTAGTTGCCAATCGACCAGACCAGCCTGATGTTGGAGGATCAGCGCGGTCAGGGACCCAATGAGGATTACTAGCAAAGCCGAACTCTGGGCTTGCGCCAGGCCCAAGCCGGCGGCCACCAGCAGTGGCACTCCCAGCACTCCTCCGCCACCCCCGAGCAGCCCAAGTACTGAGCCGATCAGCAGGCCAAGGAGCAATAGGACTGCCGGGGTTGGCATGTCGGCTCCTTCTGGCTAGTCGCTGCACCCGAACCTATCCATCGCTCGCTACGGTCTGATCGTGCGCTACCGAATGGAAGTCCTAGCCGTAGTTGCGGTGGGCGGGGTCATCGGCACGTTTGGCCGGTGGGGCGTCGTGCGACTGCTGCCCCATCGCGGGCCCGCCGAATTCCCCATCGCGACGTTGCTGACGAACTTGCTTGGCTGCCTTCTTATGGGTGTGCTCGTTTGGTTCATATTTGAGTTCTGGGCTCCCGCCCATCGACTTGCCCGGCCCTTTCTCGGCGTCGGCATCCTCGGTGGCTTCACCACGTTTTCAACTTTCGCTCTCGATGCGCGCGGCCTGGCGGTTGCCGGCCGTACCGGCCCGGCATTGATCTACGTCGCGGTTTCGGTGGTCGGTGGTGTGCTAGCCGTGGCAGCCGGACGTTGGAGCGCTGCCAAGCTCGCGCCACTACCCGTCGCTCGACACCTGCATGATGCGACGGCCGACGACGAAGCGGAGTTGTGACCATGGCTGCGCTACTCGTCGCCATCGGTGCGGTGTTTGGTGCCCCATTGCGACTTATCGTCGACCGACTTATTCACCGCTGGAGCGGGCGACCATTGCTGTGGGGAACGTTGACGGTGAACGTGGTTGGGTCCTTCGTGCTCGGCTGGGTGGCCGCAGCCGCAACAGGTGCCGTTGCCTCCGGACTTGGCATCGGATTCTGCGGTGCATTCACGACGTTTTCTACGTTCGGATTCGAGACGCTGCACCTGTGGGAGAGCGGCCGGCGTGGTTTAGCAGTTATGAATGTCGTGCTGTCATTGGTCCTCGGACTGGCGGCTGTCAGCGTGGGTTGGGTGATCGGACGGAATTAGGATCACCAGCGCGCTTTCGACGGCCCGCTTGATCCGCCTAAGAAAGACGCTGCAACTTGCTGGGCGTCAACACCGCATGGACTGGTCGATCGAATGACTCGATGGGAATTGTTCCTGCGGGAAGCAGATCGTCATCGTGAACTATTGCAATCCGAATCGGGCGATGGCTTGGCAGTTCGGCAAGTACTCGGTCGTAGAACCCGCCGCCCTTGCCGATCCGAGCCCCTGACTTGTCGACGGCTAGCGCTGGTATCAGCATTACGTCGACCTGGGCTTCCACCAACGCTTTGGCCCCTCGACCGATTTCAACGCCAAAGGGTTCGGGTATCCCGCGTTCGCTCAGGCGCAGCGACTCCGGGCCGGTGTAGTCGACCCAACCGAGCGAGCCGTCGTCGTGGACGATTGGCAGGAGTACTCGCTTGCCGGCGTCGACCAATGTTGCCAATAGCGGCGCCGTCGCGGGTTCGGTGCCAAACGAGGCATAAGCGGTCACCGTCAAAGCCGAAGCAATCTCGGGGATGCCTTGCGTGATGCTCGCTAACCCGATTCCAGCCTGAATTCGATCTTCCGCAGAGCGAGCCCGGCGCGAATCCCGAATGGCAGTACGCAAGGCGTCTTTGGCTGTTCCTGCAGCGGACATAGACCGATGATGGCAGGTCTCGCCATCGGTTCGGCTGGCTAGCCGGTAAGTTCGATGCATGAGCAGTGTCACGAAAGCAGTCGTGCCGGCGGCTGGCTTGGGAACCCGATTCCTTCCAGCCACCAAGGCCACGCCGAAAGAGATGCTGCCGATCGTGGACAAGCCCGCCATCCAATACGTGGTGGAAGAGGCGGTCGCGGCTGGTCTTTCGGATGTCCTGTTCATCACGGGCCGGAGCAAGCGGTCGTTGGAAGACCACTTTGATCGCAACGTCGAACTTGAGGCAGCGCTGGCAGCCAAGGGCGACCAGGCTCGGCTCGAACTGGTCTCTCAGGCCACCGACCTAGCCCGGATCCACTACGTGCGCCAACTCGAAGCACTCGGACTCGGGCACGCGGTGCTGTGTGCTGAGCAACACGTAGGCAACGAGTCTTTCGCAGTGCTCCTAGGCGACGACTTGATCGACCAACGCGATGCGGTTCTGCCGCGAATGATCGAAGTCCAGCAGCGTTACGGCGGAAGCGTCGTGTGCCTGATGGAGGTCGAGCCGCATGAGATTTCGCAATACGGTGCTGCGGCTGTCGAAGCCACCGACGAAGTTGATGTCGTGCGCGTCACGGACCTTGTGGAGAAACCCGCTGTCGAAGAAGCGCCGAGCGGTTTGGCGGTGATCGGGCGATACGTCCTATCGCCTGATGTCTTCCCCGTGCTGCGATCCACGGCACCTGGCCGCGGTGGTGAAATTCAATTGACCGATGCTCTGCGGACGTTGGCGCGGGATGGATCCGGCGTGCACGGCGTTCTGTTCCGTGGCCGTCGATATGACACCGGAAACAAGTTGTCGTACTTGCAGGCGACAGTGCGCATCGCGTTAGACCGAGAAGACTTGGGCGTTGAATTTCGCCAGTGGCTTCAAGACTTGCTTGCCGGCGCTGAGAAGTGAAGAGCGTTACTGAGCACCTAAACGACTTACTCGACGGCATTGAACCGCTTGACCCCATCGAGGTGCGTTTGGGCGAAGCCCGCGGTTGCGTCCTCGCTGAGGATGTAACCGCGCCGTGGCCGTTGCCCCAGTTCGACAACAGCGCAATGGACGGCTACGCAGTACGCACTGACGATCTGCTCGCCGCAACTGCCGCGAATCCGGTTGAACTGGATGTCATCGAGGACCTGCCGGCCGGCAGGGCGCCAGTCGAATCCGTCGGTCTCGGCCAAGCCATCCGCATCATGACTGGCGCGCCGATGCCGGCTGGTGCGGACTCGGTCGTACCTGTTGAGGCCACTAACGGCGGAATCCGCGTGGTCACAATGTCGGCACCGGCAATCCGTGGCGCTCATATTCGCCACGTTGGTGAGGACGTGCGAGCCAACGATCTGGTGCTGCAAGCCGGAACTGTTTTGGGACCTAGACACATTGCCTTACTCGGGGCAGTTGGGCACGGGCGAGTGGCGGTTCACCCCCGCCCGCGCGTTGTGATCCTGACAACTGGCGACGAACTAGTTGAGCCCGGGAATCCCCTTGAGCCCGGTCAGATTTGCGACTCGAACGGTCCGACGTTGGCCGCAGCCGCGTGGGAGGCCGGGGCCGTGACGTTCCGCGTCGGACCCGTCGCGGACGATGCGGAATTGCTATGGCGAACTCTTGAAGACCAACTGGTGCGGGCCGATCTGGTGGTCACTACTGGCGGGGTTAGCGCCGGCGCCTATGACACGGTGAAGGAAGTGCTTTCCAAGCTTGGGACGGTCACCTTCACCAAGGTCGCCATGCAGCCGGGCATGCCACAGGGGTATGGCGTCCTTGGCGAGGATCGAATCCCGATCTTCACGCTGCCAGGCAACCCCGTGAGTGCCTACGTGTCGTTCGAAGTGTTCGTGCGACCCGTGATCCGACGAATGCTCGGGCACACGGTTCTGAATCGGCCGGTTATCGGTGCCCGCTGCCTCGCCGAAATCAACAGTCCTGCCGAACGCACCCAATTCGTGCGCGCGAATGTGTCCATCGCGGAAGGTGCGTACGTCGTCGAGCCCGTCGGTGGGCATGGGTCGCACTTGATTGGCGGCCTTGCGAGCGCTAACGCACTCATCGTGCTTCCGCCGGAGACGACAAAGGTCGCGGTCGGCGAGTATGTGCGCGTACTTCGGTTGGATCAGGGGGAGTAGGCATGGGCGAATCAGGCTTCACGCATCTGGACGCCAATGGGGCAGCGTGGATGGTAGACGTCAGCGGGAAGGAGATCACCGTTCGGACTGCACGCGCCTCCGGCCGAGTGTTAGTAAGTGCCGAAGTTGTTGCGCTGCTGCGCTCAGGCGGAATTCCTAAGGGTGATGCTCTAGCCGTGGCGCGGATCGCTGGTATTCAGGCAGCCAAACGCACTCCTGACCTGATTCCGCTCTGCCACCCCTTGGCGATTCATGCCGTCGCTGTTGACCTGAGCGTCGAAGACGATCACGTTGCGATTTCTGCTGAAGTCAGGACGGCCGATCGCACCGGGGTCGAGATGGAGGCCCTGACCTCTGTGGCAGTCGCAGGGTTGGCCTTGATCGACATGGTGAAGGCAATCGATCCGGCGGCGAGTATTGAAGCAGTGCGCGTCGAACTCAAGACCGGAGGCAAGTCCGGCACCTGGGTCGCACCACAAGGCCGAACCCCGTGAGTTCGGTCTGGCCGGTGGTCCTGAACGACGGCCCCGTAACTCTGCGACCGTTACGCCAACGGGACGCGACCGCTTGGCGGGCAGTCCGACTTCGCAATGTTGCGTGGTTGCAGCCATGGGAAGCGACCGTGCCCGCCGGCGTGGGAGAAGTGGCGCCAAGTTTCGGCGTCATGGTGCGCCGACTGCGCCTCGAGGCGCGTGAGGGTCGAGCCTTGCCGTTCGTCATCGAGTATGAAGGTCAACTTGTAGGTCAATTAACGGTTGGCGGCATCGGCTGGGGATCCCTGCGTGCTGGCCACGTCGGGTATTGGATCGATTCGGCGGTGGCCGGGCGAGGCATCATGCCGACTGCGGTCGCGCTTGCGGTCGATCACTGCTTCCGCGAACTGGGTCTACACCGGATCGAGGTGGCAATTCGACCTGAGAATCTGCGGAGCCAACGCGTGATTGCCAAGCTTGGATTCCGTTTCGAAGGAACGCGTGAGCGGTTCCTTCATATCGACGGCGATTGGCGTGATCACTTGATCTATGCACTTACTGCGGAGGAAGTCCCTGAAGGGCTGCTAGCGCGTTGGCATGCCACTCGAACCTCTGCGTAGTCGTTCTACTACTCACGACACGCCGCCCCGCTCGTCGCTGAGGTCCACGGTGCAGTGGCGTCCTGCATCTAGCGTGTGTCTTCGTGGGAGCAGGAGTCGTTTACGCAGTCATCATCGTGATGTGGGCGATCGTTCTCATCCCTATGTGGCTTCAGCGTCATGACCAAACCAGCGAGGTCCGCTCCGAAGCGCGCTTCCGAGGTGCAATGCGCAGCCTTAGCCGCTCCGAGGTCGCTGACCCGATCACCTTCACTGCGACCGAAGCCTCACCGGCTATTGCCGCTGCCGCTCGGCGCCGGACCGTATTCCTTGGCTTGACTCTGGCGGTTCTGCTTGCCGTGGCCGGAGCGATATTCGGTTTGGCGCCGAGTTGGCTGGCTGCCGTTCCGATGTTGTTGCTGTTCGGGTTCCTCCTTGCTGCCTGGCAGGCGGTGCAGCGGTCGAGTAGCGCTGCGGTCGCTGGTCGCGCCGATCAGCCAGTCCGACCCGAGCGCGTGCGCCACGATTCCCTGCCGATCGCACCCGCGGTTCCCACGGCCCCGGTCTTGCGGCCTGGTGAATGGGTTGCGACGTCTACACCGTTGCCCACGTACGTCACAGCTCCGGCCGCGACCAGAATCCCTCGCTTGCTCGACCTGCGTACCCCCGGCCAGTGGACGTCCGCGGCCATGTTGGATCAGGTTCAGGCACAGCGGCAGGCTCGAGTTCAGATGAGGTCTTTTGCCGACCTCTTTGTTGACGATGCCCGCGGTGTTGACGTCGGCGATGACACCCTTGAGGTAGTTATCGACCGTCGGACCGCTAACGGCTGAGCGCACCGGGCAGCCGCACCTAGTTGGTGCTTGCTAAACTCACCGATCCTTGGGGCTGTAGCGCAGCTGGTAGCGCACCTCGTTCGCATCGAGGGGGTCAGGGGTTCGAATCCCCTCAGCTCCACCCAAGTTGCCGAGTTGTGCGCGGCGGCCGACTCGCCCGCTCGGAACGGTTGCCGAATGCCGGATCGGGTATCGCCTTTACGTGGAAGGGGCCGTGCGGATGCCATTTACACCGACAACAAAGAAGGGACTTCAGACAAGGCTGACAATTCTGAGTGCGGCAACTGACGTGCTCGCTCGCGACGGCTACGCCCATGCGCGCATGTCGGATATTGCCGCTGGGGCGGGGCTATCCGTCGGAGGGCTCTATCGCTACTTCGAAAACAAGACTGAATTGCTCGATGCCTTAGTCGAAGATCTACCAGCGGAATTCTCCCGCCGAAGTGTTATTTCCAGTTTGGAGTTGCAGGCCGATCCGTTGGCTGCTTTGACCCAAGCTAATCGTGGATATGTCGAGTGTTATTACGAGCATCGCAAGGTCATGCTCATTTTGGCCGAGGCCGCGGCGATCGATGCGCGTTTTCGAGCGGTATCCCAGACTCTTCGAGATCGGCACGTGGCACGGTTTACCAGGGCCTACCGGAGCGCCATAGGTGTCGATCCAGCACTTGGGGTTTCAATCGAGTCTGCCACCGAGGCAATGGTGTGCATGGTCGAACAAAGCTGCTACGTCTGGTTTGCCCAGCACCAAGGCGATCGGACTCCAGTTAGCGTCGCCGATGCGGTCTCCGTAGCCAGCCACGCGTGGTTCGCAACTATGTTCGCGGGAATGCTGTAATCGTGTCTCCGGGAGAACGAATAAGCCGGAGTTAGGCGCTAGCCAACGAACGCTAGGGGGCAAGCGGAGTGCTTAGTATTCTGGGATGTCGAGGGGCAAGTGGTCGAACTTGGCTAGATCAGAGTGCTCGCTGCTTGACTCGGTCACTAGCGACTTAGTGGCGGCGACCGCCAGTGGTGCTGATCCTGAATTAGCATCGGCCAATGCGAGGGCACCTTCGAGGGTCGTACCCGGTTCCACAGTTCTCGACACTAGGCCAGCGGTAGTGAGGTCAACGCCCCCAATGCGTTCGGCCAGAACCATGAGCCGCATGACGGTCTCGCGTCCCACGAGGCGGACCATCATTGCGATCGCTTCGGGTCGGTAAACGATGCCTAATCTCACTGCCGGGACTTGAAAGAATGTCTTTTCCGACGCGATTCTGACATCACAGGCCAGCGCCAGTTCGACCGCAGCACCCACGCAGGCGCCTTCTATAGCGGCAATCACCGGGATCTTGGCACTCTGAATGGCCAGGGCAGTTGCTGCAATTTCCTCATCGATAAGTTTGGTGGCCTTCCCACTCGCGAGTTCGTTTAAGTCGAATCCGGCGCTGAAGAGGTCAGCGGTCCCGGTCAGGATGACCGCTCGAGCATCGGCCTCGACGGCTTGAAGCAGCAGTTCGCGGAGTTGGGAGAGCATCGCAAGGGTGAGGGCATTCCGCTTCTCGGGTCGATTGATGCGGATAACTGCAATATCGCGGTCGCGCGTGAGTTCCACTTGTGCCGAAGGTGACTCGGGCAACACGTTGTGTCCCTTCTTGCGTCTTTGCTTGATAGTCAGGCAGTATTCCGGCTCAGCATTGCCGCCCATCCCGAGGGGGACGAATGAATGATCTCGGCTCAACCGAACCCCAAGCGCGCGGGAGAGTTCTGGTCTTGCTGCATGTTGCCTGCGAACCACCAGCGGAGTATTCGACGGTACTCGAAGAGCGTGGAATCCCAACGCACACCGTGCTCCTTGGCGACGGGGTGGAACTGCCGGACTGGCGTGATTTCGTGGGCATCATCGCGATGGGTGGCCCAATGAGTGCCAACGATGATGACAAACTCCCGTGGATCACGGCGGAGAAGAAGTTGATCCACGACGCGGTGTCAGCCGGAACTCCCTATTGGGGAGTGTGTTTGGGCGCCCAATTGCTTGCTGCAGCCATGGGTGGGCGGGTCTATGCGGGCGAGGTGCCCGAGATCGGTATGACCGACGTGCAATTGGTGGCTGCTGCGGCCGAGGACCCGGTCTTTGCCGGCGTCCCGCTCGCATTCTCTGCGTTTCAATGGCACGGCGACACTTTCGAACTGCCGCCGAATGCAACTTGGCTGGCGACCAACGAGGCCTATCGGCATCAGGCTTTTGTCGTCGGTGCGGGCTACGGAGTCCAATTTCACGTCGAGGTCGGCAACGACTTGGCCGAACAGTGGATGGAGATTCCCGAGTACGCGGCCGGATTGGAGAAGGTGCACGGCGACGGAGCGGGCCCCAAACTGCTTGCCGACCTAGCTGCCGAACAAGTGAACACGCGCACCGTCGCACGGACGCTTTTCGAAAACTGGCTAGATCACCGGGTCGTGCCATTTGCCGAGAGCACTTCGCAGAACTAAACCCAGCTCGGGAACCACATTCGGGCGTGCCACTGGTCGTAGGGCATCACATGACCGGTCCACACCGGATAGAAGTAGGCGCTAAACGCGACGAACAGCAACAGCAGCAAGCCAACGCTAAGAACCCGCACGAGCCAGCGAAGTTCGAGGTCGTCTGCAGTTGAAAGAACAGCCCGCAAGCTGAAGAAGGCGACCGCGATCAGGATCGGCACAAAAGCCAACGCGAACGCCGCATAGTGCGAAAGCACCTTGCCGCTCCAAACCGGAATGAACAACGCCACGACGGCGATCACGAGGAGAACGGCCGAGCCAAGTGCACGGTTCCTCGCCGCCCGGTCTGGCAATCCAAACCTAGCCGCCAGTTCTGAGCCTCCACCGAGTTTGGCCGATTCAAGCGCGGTGCCAAGTGAGAGAGCAATCGCCATCATCACGTACGGCGTATATGCGATCGAGTAGAAGGTGAAGATCGTCCGCTCTTGCCAGAGCAGCCACGGCGCCCAACCGGCCAAGTACGCGGCAAGGATTGCTCCAGCCCGCCAGTCGCGGTGGGCACCCCAGCGCCAGACCTGGTGCA
>CAIKAW010000040.1 GCA_903825575.1 uncultured bacterium
CGCGAATCGCGGCGAGATCGCGATCCGAGTCATCAGGGCGTGCCGCGACTCAAGCCTGAAGAGCGTGGCCGTCTATGCCGACTCCGACCGTGATGCCCAGCACGTCCTACTGGCTGACGAGGCGTTCTCTCTCGGTGGCGCAACCGCGGGCGAGACCTACCTCGACATCGCCAAATTGGTCGACGTTGCGAAACGATCTGGTGCCGACGCGGTCCACCCGGGGTACGGATTCCTGGCTGAGAATGCCTCGTTCGCGCAAGCCGTCATCGACGCAGGTTTGACTTGGATTGGTCCGCCGCCAGCGGCGATAGACGCCCTGGGCGACAAGGTTTCGGCCCGTCATATCGCCAAGCGCGCGGGCGCGCCGCTGGTCCCGGGAACCGCGGATCCCGTGAGTGGCGCGGACGAAATCATTGCATTCGCCCAAGAGTTCGGCCTGCCCATTGCGATCAAGGCGGCATTCGGCGGTGGTGGACGCGGCATGAAGGTGGTCCGCGAGATTGCCGAGATCCCCGAGTTGTACGCCTCGGCAGTGCGTGAAGCAGTTGCCGCATTTGGTCGCGGCGAATGTTTTGTCGAGCGTTACCTCGATAACCCTCGCCACGTTGAAACTCAGATACTGGCCGACACCTTTGGCAGCGTCGTGGTCGTCTCAACCCGCGACTGTTCGCTGCAGCGACGCAACCAGAAACTGGTTGAAGAAGCCCCTGCGCCCTTCCTTTCAGATGATCAGGTCGCCGAGCTGTACCGCGCGTCCAAAGCGATCATCCGCGAGGCGGGCTACGTCGGTGCAGGCACCTGCGAGTTCCTGGTTGGTCAAGACGGACTGATCTCGTTCCTCGAGGTCAATACCCGGCTGCAAGTTGAGCACCCGGTGACCGAAGAAGTCGCCGGCATTGACCTAGTGCGCGAGCAGTTCCGGATCGCTTCTGGTGAGGCACTCGGATATGACGACCCATGGCTGCGCGGCCACGCGTTCGAGTTCCGCATCAACGGCGAAGATCCCGGGCGTAACTTCCTTCCCGCCCCGGGTCGACTCGACGTCTGGGAACCACCAAGTGGCCCGGGTGTTCGACTCGACGCAGGCTTCACCACCGGTGACGTGATTGGCGGAAACTTCGATTCGTTGCTGGCCAAGTTGATCGTCGTCGGGCGGGATCGGCAGGAAGCACTGCAGCGGGCCAGAAGGGCACTCGCCGAATTCCGTGTCGAAGGCATCGCGACGGCGCTGACATTCCACCGCGCAGTTGTCGACGACCCAGCTTTTGCGCCGGCCGACCCCAACGAGGCATTCACAATCCACACTCGCTGGATCGAAACCGAGTTCGACAACCAAATCCCGGCATATCAGGTGACGGCCACCGACGACCTAGCAGCCGAAGAACGCCAGAAGGTCACGGTCGAGGTGGGAGGACGACGCATCGAAGTTGTCCTGCCCGCCCTCCGTGGCAGCGCGCCTGCTTCAGCAAGCAACGCACCCCGTCGCGCGAATCGCAAGGCAGCCGGCGGCGGAGATGGCAACGCAGTTGCTTCGCCGATGCAGGGCACGATCATCAAGGTCGCGGTTGCCAATGGTCAGCAAGTTGCCGCAGGTGATCTGCTGGTGGTCTTAGAGGCAATGAAGATGGAACAACCGCTCAACGCCCACAAGGCCGGCACCGTTACGAATCTTTCGGCCGAGGTTGGGGCAACCATCCCGACCGGCACGGTGTTGCTCGAACTGATCGACTGAACCACCCGTTCGGCGGTGCGCAAACCCGCCCGCCGATGCCGATATCTACTCGTGCGCAAAGCCCTTCCCAAGA
>CAIKAW010000041.1 GCA_903825575.1 uncultured bacterium
GAGGCCGTCCGCTGAGAGGCACCTTTGCGAACTCGATTGTGTCGTCGTCGCTGCTCGGCAAGATCGCTAAGTCATACGCGCTGGACCATGTCGAAACCTTGACTGGCTTCAAGTGGATCGGCCGCCTGCCCAATCTGCTGTATGGATACGAAGAAGCGTTGGGGTACTGCGTCGACCCTGCCGTCGTTAGTGACAAGGACGGAGTCAGCGCTGCCTTGCTGGCTGCTGAAGTCGTGGCGTCCCTTGCCGCCGAGGGGCGTCGAGTCGACGATGCCCTCGACGATCTTGCGCGCCAGCATGGTCTGCACGCAACCGACCAACTCTCTATTCGAGTGGCCGACATTCGAGTAATTCCGCCGCTGATGGATCGCTTGCGCCTAGACCCACCCGCGAAGATTGGTACATCACGGGTCGAGTTGGTCGAGGACTTGTCGTTGGGTATCAACGGATTGCCTCCCACGGACGGCCTGCGCTTCTGGCTGGACGGGGGCACCAGAGTGATCGTCCGGCCGAGTGGGACCGAACCAAAACTCAAGTGCTACCTCGAGGTGATCATCGATGTCGGCAACGATATGGCCGCGGCGAAGACACTGGCGAAGAATCAGTTATTCGCTTTACGCGAAGCGCTGAAACCGCTGCTTGGTGCGTAGAACTAGGTCAGGGCTGGAAACTGCGCGAGTAGATCAAGCCGTCGCGGTCTAACCAAATCACGCGTCCGGCCACAATCGGTCCGGCGCTGATACGTTCAGGCAACCATTCTTCAGCCCCCACCCGATAGACCCCCGGGGTCACTTCCACCAGTTCGATCTCTGCGTCAGGTGCCTCGACACCGCCCGGAGCAGCAAGAAACAGTCGGCTGGCGCGCTCATACACGCGCAACGTCGGATACCACGGCGAATTGCACCGATACTGGCCAGCAACCGATGGGGCCGCGGTCTGTTTCGGACGACCGGGTTCGAGCGTGTACCAATCGGGCCCATGGATCCAACCCGCCCCAGTTTGGTCGCGATCCAGATGAAAGCGGCGCAGCGCCGACACGTCGCTTACGTATCTCCCTTGAGGCGTGCGGAATAGTTTCCCTGCCACACCGTTGTGGGTGAGAACCACCGGTTCGCCGATTTCCGAGGTGGCTAGTTCGAACAAGTCACGGCTCGAGTGATACCGACCGGGAGCAACGTCGGGATCACCTGTGGCGACGGTCGGGTCAACTTCCGGGAACGGTGGCAGGGGCTGATTCTCAATCCTTGCAAGGAAATCAGCGTGCCCCAGGCGAGCTAGCTGTTGGGCTTGCAGGTTGTCCCCGTTCGCATTCGTCAACACGATGATCATCGCGCCAATAGTGCGATCGACAATGTGGAAGGTCGAATACCCGACCATTCCACCGCCATGGGTGAGTAGCGCATGACCGCCCGCCACTTCGGTATTCATTCCTAGCCCATACCTGCTCGCGGAGATCGTCGGCAACCCAGGAACATCGAGCGCAGGTTCGCCACCTGGGCCAAGTAGTTCGACAATTCGATGCGGCACCGGAGCCATTTGGGAACCATGCAGGAACAGGCCAAGGAACTTTGCCAGATCCTCAGCGGTAGCCCCGATGTTGCCGTCGCCGGTTGCACACTCAAACCAAGTGGCACGTGCCAGCGCATCCCCGGGTACCCACGGTCGGTCTTCGCGATCCGGGACATAGCCCTGGGCGTAGCGGTGGCGATCATCATTCGTGATCGCACCCGAAGATTCGCTCATCCCAAGTGGCGTAAGCACAAATTCCGAAACCAGTTCTGGCAATGACCTTCCGGTGATCTCGGCAGCCAACCACCCAGCGAGTCCATAGCCAACATTGGAGTAGTGGAAGTGGGCGGTTGCCGGTGCGCTAGCCGGACTGTTACGCACCTTCCAAATCTGAGTCAACTCATCCGGCCAAGCATCGGCACCCATGATCAGACCGCCGCTGTGGTTCAGCAGTTGGCGCACTGTCACGCCGGCCGCGTCCGGGCCAAGATTCACCCAAGGGAGCAGTTTGCAAACAGCGTCGTCCAAGCTGAAGAGTCCTTGCTCAGCCAGGTGTGCTACGACATATGCCGTGAAGGCCTTACTGATCGAACCAATCTGGAAAACCCGATCAGCGCTCATGTCGATATTGCGCTCAAGGTCGGACTTTCCGAAAACGACCTGGGCAAGAACGCCATCAGCGTCAGCCAGTAGCAGTACGCCACCCGGAAGCGGCGTCCAAGCGCTCAACGTAAGCGCGTAATCGCGAAGTCTGCTTAGACTTTCGATCGCCGCTTTGGTAGCGATTTCGCGCTGCGAGGAGGTCACTGTGCCAGCACATCCCGCTGAACCAAGTCGGCCAAACTCTCTCGCCGAATAACCTCGCGCGCTATTCCGTCTGTGACTAATACGACCGGCGGACGCAACGCCCCGTTGTAGTTGTTGGCCATCGTGTAGCAGTAGGCACCGGTGACCGGCACGGTTATGAGGTCCCCAACCTGAGGACTGGCCAGTTCAATGCCCTTGACCAAAGTGTCCCCTGATTCGCAGTGGCGGCCGACGACATCGCAGATCTCCGAAGACGCGGTCCGGTCGATGATGCTGGGTGCGAAGGCGGCCCCATAAAGGGACACCTCCAAGTTGTCACCCATACCGCCGTCAACCGCCACATGAGTACGCATGCCGCGCTTTACGGTGACCACTCGATACACAGTAACCCCGGCCCGGGCAATCATTGATCTACCTGGCTCGACCATGATGCGCACATCGGTACCAAGGTGTCGATGCACTGCAGTGACAACGTGGTCGGCATACTCGTCGACGCTAGGCACCTGATCGGTGCTCACGTAACGCTCGCCGAGCCCCCCGCCGAAGTCATATACCGGGAACCGCTCCAGCTTTGCCAACGAATCCACCGCGGCTTGGAACTGGGCAAGGTCAGCGATGCCCGAACCAATATGTGCGTGCAGTCCGCGCAGATTGAGCATTGGTTCACGCCGGATCCGCGCAATCACATCGGCAATTTGCCCTGACGGGATACCGAATTTCGAGGCATCGTGACCGGTCATCATCGTTTCGTGCGTCGCAGCGTCGATCTGCGGACTTACGCGAAGCAGCACCGGTACTGGGGTATTTGCAAGGCGGGCAATCCGCTCGACGTCGTCGAGGTTGTCGACCACGATGTGGCCGACACCGGACGCGATGCCGGCTGTTATGTCGGCGTCAGACTTGGCGTTTCCGTGCAAGACCATGCGTCTCGGGTCTGCGCCGGCCAATTCTGCAATCGCCAATTCCTGCCAGGCTGCGACATCTACGCCACAGCCTTCCTCCGCCAGTACCCGAACAATGCTGGCGGCGGGAAAGGATTTCGATGCAAATAGCACTTCACAATCGGCATGCCGAGAACGAAAGGCCGTCAGGTAGTCCCGCGCTCGCGCCCGCAGCGCACCTTCGTCAATCAAATACGCGGGTGTTCCGAATGAAGCAGCAAGTTCGGACACCGGGATTCCGCCAATAACTAGGGCGCCTTCGGCCGATATCGAAGTTCCGTCCGGGTACAGGCTCAGATCAATGGGCGGAGACAACTCGTCGGCTTGCACTAACTGCCTCCAGTCCCTGATCAGCCGAGGTAATCGGCGATTGCGCCTACCAGCACGTCCACCAGACTTACCACCTCTGGGATCGAGACCCACTCATCGGGGGCATGAAAGTTTCCACCCAGCGGCCCGAGGAGCACAGTTGGGATCCCGGCATCCTGCAACAAGGCGGCGTCGGTCCAGGCGTTTAGCCCCTCTTGTTCCAGCTTTGTACCTAGGTGTAGTTGCGCGGCCCGATCCAAACTTGCGAGTAGCTGTTCGTGTCCCCGAGCGAGGAAGGGACTACGGTCTAGGCGCACTACAACATCGGTGGTTAGGCCTGGCAGGACCTCGCGGGTATGCGCCAAGATTGCTTCGATCTCGCGCACTCGATCAGCCAAGGTTTCTCCGGGCTGAGTGCCGATTTCAATCCCGAGGACGCATTCGCTGGGGTACGTCGCGTAGTCGGTGCCACCTCGGACCGTGCCGGTGTGAAAGACGGTGCGACCGTTGCGCGGCTCCGGTTCGATCGCAAAATGCTCCAGATCCCAGGCGTGGAATCGCGAAAGGAATTCAGCTAAACCCACAATCGCATCGACACCTACGCCCGGAGCCGATCCGTGCGCGGCTTTCCCGTGGAACTCGACATCGATCCATCCGAATCCTTGGTGCTCGACCACCACCTTGGGCAGCGCGTCGGCTTCGATCACGATTGCCGCGTCAGCCTTGAGACTCTTCACGAGGACTTCACTACCCAACGACACGCCTTCTTCGTCTGCAACACATGCGATTATCAGATCACCACGCAAGCGAACGCCGGTTGCAATTAACGCTCGCAGTGCAAGCAGTGCAGCGGCGCAGCAGCCCTTGTCGTCGGCAGCCCCAAGCCCGTAGAGCCGATCTCCATCAAGCCGCGGCACTAATGCAGTGTCGACCCATCCGGCATAACCCACAGTGTCCGCGTGCGCATTGATACAAAGTGTTGGACCGCCGCCGGTACCGCGCCAAGTGACCAGCAGATTGAAACGACCTGGAGCTATTTCGTCCTGAACTATCTCAACCGGTAAGTCGGCGCACCAGTCCGCTAGGAACGCGACCACTTCGCGCTCACCTGCTCCACCTTCCACCAGCCAAGGCGTGACCGATTCGATTCGCACCAAGTCACTGATGAAATCGATCACTTGTGCTGCGCTTACCGAACTCACTGGTTCTCCTCAACAAAGTGACAGGCTGACTGATGGCCAACCAGCGTCGTTGCAGTTTCGGTGAGCACTGGATCCACTTCCCGACACTGACTTGGTTCATTTAAGAGCCGATATTTTGGGCACCGCGGATGGAAGCGGCAGCCCGTGGGAATCGCCGCCGCTGACGGAGTCTCCCCGGGAAGGGTTCGATGGCCGTCGCCGCGGGTAACCTCTAGCAGCGCTTGGGTATACGGGTGCCGCGGGGCTGCCACCAACTCGGCCGCTGATCCGATTTCGACGATGCGGCCTAGGTACACCACAGCGATCCGGTCAGCCAACACCCAAGCGACCGACAGGTCGTGGGTGATGAACAGGTAGGAAATACCCAACCGGTCACGCAGGTCGACCATGAGAGAGAGGATCCCGGCGCGGGCAGATACATCGAGCATGGACACGGGCTCATCTGCAACAACTAGGTCTGGGCGCAGCACAACCGCGGCGGCGATCGCAACTCGCTGGCGCTGGCCCCCTGATAGTTCGTGTGGGTACCGCTGTGCGAGTCGCTCCGGAGGCAACAACTGCGCAAACTCAAGTGCCTCAAGGACTCGGGTGCGGCGCTCCTCCGCTGGCACTCCATGTATTACCAAGGGTTCTACAACTGTTTCGTAGACGGTCTGGCGCGGATCTAGGGAACCAAACGGGTCCTGGAAGATCATTTGAAAGCGACGTCGAGCCCGACGCAGCGCCGACCCATTAACCGTCGCTAAGTCCACTCCGCCGGAAGCGATTCGACCCGCCGTCGGCGCGACTAGCCGCATGATCGCAGCGGCGATGGTCGATTTGCCGCAGCCTGATTCGCCCACCAACGCAAGGATCTCGCCCTTGGCTATCGCGAAAGAAACGCCATCGACCGCACGCACCAGACTCTTGGCCTGGCCACTAGAGCGCCGACCAGGGAAGTACACCTTCAGATCGCTTACCTCAACGACGGATTCGACCGTCACGTGACATCGCCTCCGACAAGATGACAAGCAGCCAGGTGTGCAGTCCCGGCCACTGGTCGAAGGGTCGGAGCCACCTCGTGGCAAATCGATTCACGCACCGAGCACCGATCGTAGAACCGACAACCTTTGATCGGGATCGAAAGATCAGGCGGATGCCCAGGCAAAGCCTGCGCCAAGACCCGCTCGCCGGCTAGATCGGGGTGGGCTTTGATCAGCGCTTGGGTGTAGGGGTGTGCCGCGGTGCGCTGTTCAGTACCCCTACCAAGGATGACTGCAGTTGGCCCCGTTTCGACAACAACGCCGGCGTACATCACGACGACGCGATCACACGTTCGTCGGATGGCGGCAAGATCATGGGAAATCAGAAGCAATCCGAGCTGCTGCTCGCGCTGAAGATCACCAAGCAGCGACAGGATCTGCGATTGGCTGATGACATCGAGTGCCGTTGTGGGCTCATCGGCAATCAGAAGTGACGGTCGACAGGCTAGGGCCATTGCAATCATCACACGTTGGCGCATTCCGCCTGAGAACTCATGCGGGAAACTGCGAGCTCGGCTCGGAGAGACGCCGACGAGCTCAAGCAACTGTGACACTCGCTCTTTGGCGGCCGTCGAAGCGGTGTTCGGTTCATGAGTTCGGATTGGTTCGAGGATTTGTCTATCGATCCGGTGTACCGGATTCAGCGCATTCATTGCGCCCTGGAAGATGAACGAAACCTTGGTCCAGCGCAGTTCATTTAGGTCGTCCTCGCTGCGCCCAATCATCTCCTCGCCGAGCAACTGAACGCTCCCAGTCGGAGTCGCATTCGCCGGTAGCAGGCCCGGTACCGCCAGACCCAAAGTCGTCTTGCCACACCCAGATTCGCCCGCGATTCCAACGGCCTCACCGGCAGCGACACTGATGCTGACTTGGTCCACCGCCCGCAAGGAATCAGCGCCAACTGTGTAGTCCACGCAAAGGTCTTTGATCTCTAGCAAAGTCACCGTGCACCACGCGACTGTGGGTTGAGGATGCGATCAAGGCTGTGGCCCACCAATGAGAATCCGAGCACCAGGATCACGATGCCGATTCCTGGGGGGAGCACGTACCACCAAGCACCACGACTCATGGCGCCGGAAGTGAATGCGAAATGAAGCATCGTGCCCCAAGACACATGAACGGGATCACCCAGGCCAAGGAAAGCCAGACTGGCTTCGGAAAGAATTGCACCGGCCAAGACCAAGACCAAATTGGCAAAGATCAAGGGCGAAACGTTAGGAAAGATGTGCACCCAGATCGTGCGTCGGTCTGTGGCCCCAAGAGATCTCACGCGGAGCACAAGCGGGCGTTCCCGCAGTGACAGCACTTGCGATCGGATGATTCGCGTGGTCTGCGGCCAACTCGTAAGCCCGATGACCAGACTCGTGATCACCACGCTCTGACCAAGCAGCGCAGCTAAAGCGATGATCAACGGCAGAGTTGGCAAGACAAGGAAGAAGTCCGTGATTCGCATCAGCACGTTGTCGCGCCACCCGGCGTAGTAGCCAGAAACCAGCCCCAGTCCAGCGCCAACGACCATCGCGATCGCAGTTGCCGATAGCCCAACTAGAAGCGAGATCTGACCACCTACGAGCACCTGCCGGAAGACGTCACGACCAAGTTCGTCCGTGCCGAGCCAATGCCCACCGGAAGGTGGCTGCAGGATCGAATTGGCCGACAAGCCAAAAGACGACGCTGCAAACGGGAAGATCATCGGTCCGACGACCACGAGGGCAAGGACGACGATGACCAGCACGAGACCGACCCGTCCCATGCGGTCGCCCCAGACAGCACGCCACCACGGGATGCGGCTGCTCGGTTGCAATGTGTCTTCTCCCGGTTCCACCGGAAGACCAGGACGCTCGTCGAGGCTCATGACTGCCTCACCCGTGGATCCAGCGCTCGATACAGCAGATCACTTGCAAAGTTCATGATGATTACGGCCACAGCAAAAATTAGGAACGATGCCTCAAGAACCGGATAGTCACGACTGAGCACTGCCTTGTACGAGAGCAAACCCATCCCGGGCCATGAGAACACCGCCTCAACTTGGATGGCGCCGCCAAGCACGAGGCCCATGTACAGCGCAGTCGCCGTAACAATTGGCAGAAGCGCGTTGCGGACGCCGTGGCGCCAAACGATAACTCTGCGCCGCAACCCTTTCGCGCGAGCAGTCACCATGTAGTCCTCGGACATGACATCAACCAGCGAACTACGGGTGATAAGCGCGAACTCAGCTACGTTTACTAGCGCCAACGTCAAGGTAGGCAAAATGAGGTGTTTGCCCAGGTCGACAAGATGCCCCAACGAGGTGAACGAATACCCAAGCGTATTGATCCCGGAAATCGGAAGCAGATGGAACCAAACTCCACAGATGAAGATCAAGATCATGCCGGTCCAGAAAGTCGGAAGACTCCAAAGCACCAGACTACTCACGACCACCGAAGTATCAGTGCGCGAATTGGCTCTGGCGCCTGCGATTACACCGAGCCCTACACCCACCACGATCGTTAGCAACGTGGCCGTCCCGAGCAACAAGATGGTGTTCCGGATGGCTGGACCCAACACGGTGGTTACTGGCTGTCGATATACGTACGAGAAACCAAGGTTGCCCTGAATTAGGTCCCGTAGGTAAATCAGGTACTGAATCGGCAGCGATCGGTCCAGCCCGAACAACTGCTTCAACTGCGCGACCGCGGCCGGATCCAAGTGTCCTGCTCGAGCCATCAAACGAACCGGATTGCCCGGCAACACGTGGAACAGCAGAAAATTGAACGTCGCGACGGCGTACAAGGTCACCGCAAGAGAGAAGACCTTGCGCGCTAGATAGCGAACGCTCATCAGATATCAGGGCTCGAGTAGTCGCGATTAGACCGGGGTCACGCCGAGATAGTTGCTCCGCGTGAAGTTGAAGACCATTCCTCCTGGGATGGATACCCAGCCTTTCCAGGTGTCGGTCCGGTAGGCCTGCAACTTGCTTTGGTACCACATCACCAAGTACGCGCACTCGTCGTAGTACATGCGCTGCATCTGCTGGACAAGCGCTAAACGGGCGGCCGCATCGACGGTCGTCGCCTGTTGTTCGTAAAGTCCGTCATAGGTGGTGTTTGAGTAGTAGACGTCATTGTTGTTGCCAATCTGACTGGTCAGCGGCACACCAAGGAGGTAGTCGGGGTCCGGAGTGCTCGAGTCCCAGCCCCAGACGAACAAGTCCCAGTTAGGGGCGGCAGCGTTGTACACCACGTTGCCCATCGTCGTCTCATCAACAGTCTGCAAAGTGAGTTTGATTCCAACCGATGCGGCTGCGCTCACAAACAGCTGGGCTGCTCGAACGTCAACATCCGTGGCCTGGATTGCGATCAAGCGGAAACTCAACCGCTTGCCGCCCGGACTGACTCGCATGCCATCAGATCCCTTGCGGTAGCCGGCAGCATCAAGAAGCGCGTTGCCCTTGGCGACATTGGCATTGAGTTGTTCAGCTGCCGGAATTTGCAGCTGCAGCTCACCAAATGCGGCCGGAAGAAGCACGCTGCCTGGAAGGCCATGGCCAGCCAAGGCTAATTGCACCAACTGTGATCGATCTAGGCTGCAACTAAGGGCTTGGCGCACGTTCTTATCCAGCAGCAACTTGTTACCCCCGGACTTCGGGTCGTTCGAGACGTTGATTCCGATGTGGTGGAAGGAGTACGACTCCATCTCGATGGGCTTGACGTTCGCTGAGGACTTCAGGCCGTCCCAGAGAAGTGGCGGGACCTCCGTCAGGACATCGACATCGCCGGCCACCAGGCTCTGCGTCATGACGTCAGCGCTATCAAAGTGCACCCAAGTCAGTGCTGAGGCAGATGGTGCGGTACCCCACCACTTCTCGTTGCGAGCAACCGAGACGTACTGCCCGGGCTTCCATTCGGTGAACGTGTAAGGTCCGGTGCCAACGGGCTTGGCGTTGGGGTCCTTCTGGATTGCATCCGCACTCATGGTTGACCAGATGTGCTTTGGCACGATCGGAATGATCAACGCAGGATCGAAAGCTTGCGGACGCTTGAATGCCGCAACCACTGTCGACGGATCGGTCACCGTGACCGAAACTAGGTCGGCTAGATACTGCGCGGCTTGCCCCAAGTTGTTCTTCGAGATCGTGTCCCACGAGAACTTAACGTCGTCGGCCGAAAATGGTGTGCCATCGTGCCAGGTGACGCCGCTGCGCAACTTGTAGGTGATGGACTTCTGGTCGGTGCTGTAAGTACCTTCGGTGGCAAGTCCGGGGACGGCATTGCGGTCTGGACCATAGCTGAGCAGCGTGTCGTAGACCAGGGCGATGATCTCGCTAGCCGCTGAACTCGTGAACGTGAACGGATTCAAGATGTCTGGCTCCGAGGTCCAGCCAACGCGCAGCGTTCCGGTTTTGGCACCGGCGCTCGTCGACGCGGTCGGTTTGCCCGCCAAGCTTGAGCAACCATCAAGCAGCAATGGGGTAGCCAACACGCCGGCTGTGGCCGCCGTCAGGTTCAGGAACCGCCGCCGAGTTAACCCAAAATCACGCACAACGAGTTCCTTTCCATCGGATCGCGGCTGCGACCGTCCATTATTTGGCCCACCAGACGTGTTCATATCAGTATCAGCGCTCCCGTTCCCGACTCGGTACTGCGTTGGCAAAACTCTGCACCTGACTCAATGTTCGGTTGTGCCGCGCGGTCGCCAGATCCCACGGGACACGATCACCGGGTGATATCACTAACTCTTCAACCGCAATTGGTTCAAGAACGAGCCCCAGACTTGCGGCGGCGACCATTGCCGCACCCCGCGCTGAGTGTTCGGTGACCGAGGTCGACGTCACGGTGCGGCCGGTGGAGCTTGCTAGCGCCCTTTGGAAAGACAGGTCGGAGGCACTCGACCCGGCAATCCGGATCGGACCGCTGCCTCCAGCCACTTCAGCCAGCACATCCAGACAACGTCGACTCTCGAGGACCAGACCAACGACCAATGCGGCCGAAATCTCGGCGCGTCCGTGGTGCAAACCAAGTCCACTGAGAGTGCCGGTCAGTTCCGGATCCCACAACGCACCTTGCTCGCCCGGGGCAAGGTAAGGCAAGAAGACCGGAACATCCATCGGGTCGACAACCAGACCAAGTTCTACGATTTCCGGTGCCGTTATGCCGAAGAGGTCAGCCAACCAAGTCAGCGCGCTTCCGGTTGTGAGCAAATCCATCTCCAAGCCCCAGCCATCACCTAATGCCAGCGGAGTAACCAAATACCGATGTGATGGATCTACGTGGAGGTGGTCAGAGACACCAAGAATGACAGTGCTAGTCCCGGCAACATAGGCAACTTCCCCTGGTGAAGTGACGCCGAGTGCAAGGGCTGCCGATACCGAATCGGCCGACCCGAGCACTACGGGGAGCCCGACTGGCAGGTCGAGCATCGCCGCAGCGCGCGGCGAGAGAGGCGACTGCTGCGTAGTCGCCCGCACCTGCGGAAGTTGCGGCAGCGGGCGACCAGTCCGCAACGCCGTTACCGCCAACACGTCGGCCAGCCACTCCCCCGACGCCAGCCCAAAGCAGCCGAACCCCGTGGCCGTGCTGGGGTCGGTGAATCTAACGCCGGTCAACCACCAGTAGATGTAGTCGCGGGCGCCAAGCAACCACGCTGTGTTGTCGGCGCGAGTCGGGTCGACCTCGACGATCCGTTCCCACATTGGCAACAGGTAACGCCCGTCGAGCCACTGCCCGGTGCGCTCATACAGCCAATCCGAACCGACTGCTTGGCGCAGCGCCGCACCCTGCGCTTCGGCCCGAGCGTCTTCCCACGTCAGCGCCGGTCCGACCGGCTCGCCGTCGGCATTCGTCGTGACCAGCGTCGGGATCATTCCCGACAGCCCGAGGCTGAGCCATTGGGCGGTGGGCAACTGTGACCGCAGATCGGCAAGCGCAGAGGCTAGAGCCGTCAACCATTGGCTCGGGTCTTGTTCGGCCGCGCCAGGCTCCGGTCGACTGGTCGGATATCCGACTTGGCACTGTCCGACCACGTCGCCGCGAAGATCAACCGCAACAGCTTTCAGTCCCGATGTGCCAAGGTCAACGCCTAGCAACAACTGCAGCCCGGTCACGATTTACGCCGTCCGGGCGACGATTCCAGAGGTACCGCGTTCCAGTCGCCACCGACCCCACCGGGATGCAGTCGCCGCTGTGTCTGGCCAGCGATGGCAAATGCGAAATCGGCTGCCGGATATACCTGTTCGAAACAGTCGAAAGCGATACCGCGCTTGTCTCGGCTTACCCCACGGATCCGAACCACCTGTGCGTGGGCCGTCAGCCGGAGCAGGGTCCGAGCTTCCGAAGTCGGATTCACTACCTCAAGAATCTGCTCCTCGAAATCGTCTTCGATCCCGTAAAGCTCGTTGAGCGTTTCATAGAGCGAGCCAGTTGAGTAGGCGCGATCTAGCCCGGGCGCGAGCGCCACGGGAATTACGGCTCGCTCAATGATCGATGGCTTCCCATCGAGCAATCGAATCCGCCGGACCGCCCAAACGTGATCGAACTCGGCTAGGCCTAGCGCCTCTGCGATATCAGCAGTGGGCAAACAGCGTTCAATGCCCAGTAGCTGGCTACCGACTCGGGCGCTGGCAGTTGCGTCGAGCGTACTTCCAAGTTGCCCCACTCGGCCGGGGTCGCTAAGGATCTTCGGTCGAGCTAGGAACGTGCCAAGTCCCTGGTGGCGACGAATTCGGCCCTCACGCTCAAGTTCTTCCAAAGCGCGGCGCACGGTGATCAAACTGACTTTCGCCGACTTAGCCAATTCGCCTTGACTCGGCAACATGTCGCCGGGCCCAAGTTGGCGTTCGATGATGATGCGGTCGATCAGATCAATGACTTCCTCGTACAACAACTTCGACCGACGCGTCCGCCCGGCTATGGGCCGCACCGGCTCGCGTGGGAACCGACCACCAAGCGGAATGACGGTCACGTGTGCTCCCGCAGACCTTCGCTCACGCGACTAGCTCGCTTTCGCTTCGTCGGAGATGACGTCGAGTGCGGCGGCCGCAGCAACGAGGGTTTGATCGATGTCTTCATCGGTGTGCACGAGCGAGACAAAGAGGTTCTCGAACTGCAGTGGGTGGAACAGCACTCCCCGCAAAATCATTTCTTCGAACCAGCGCGTGAAGCGCGCCTCGTTTGCGTATTGCTCGGCCTCTCGCCAATTTGTGATCTTGTGGTCAGAGAACCACAGCTGGAACACGGTGCCAAGACCTTCGACGGCGGCGGGGATGCCTGCAGCGGCAGTCAGGCTGCGCAAGCCTTCGGCTAAGCGATCCCCGAGTGCCCGCTGCCGCTCATAGAGTCCTGGCTCTGCAAGTACGTCCATGGTCGCCGAAACTGCCGCGCACGCCACGACATTCGCGTTGTAGGTGCCCGAATGCGAGTACTTACCTTCGGCGATCATTCGCATCGCCTCGCGGGTGCCACCTATCGCCGCAACCGGGAATCCGCCGCCCAGCCCCTTGGCTAGCGTGGTCAGATCTGGCATGACTCCGAACCACTCCTGTGCACCACCTCTTGCGAAACGGAAACCTGTGATCACTTCGTCAAAGATCAGCATTGCGCCGTATTTTGTGGCCAACTCGCGCAGCAATTCCAGGTAGCCAGGTTCCGGCAAGATGCAGCCGGTGTTGAATACGGCGGCCTCGGTAAGGATGGCAGCAACTTCGCTGCCCCGTTCAGACATCACCCGCTTAATGCTCTCCGGATCGTTCCAAGTCAGCACAATGAGAGTGTCGGCCAGCTCCAGTGGAACGCCCGGGCCGGCAGCTACCGGACGCGGATGATCAGCAGGACCGGCCTTGGCCGGGTCGACGTGATTGCTCCAATAAACCGTGTCCTGCCAACCGTGATAGTGGCCTTCAAAGCGGATCACGATCCGCCGACCAGTGGTGGCGCGCGCCAGTCGGACCGCAGTGCCGACGGCTTCGCTGCCCGAGTTCGTAAATCTGACTTGCTCGATGCTCGGCACCGCCTCGACGACCTTCTCGGCTGCTTCAACCTCAAGTTTGTAGGGCAGCCCGAAGCACGTTCCATACTCGCCAATGGCGTCGGCGACCGCCTTGGTAACGACGGGGTGACGGTGGCCCAAGATCATTGGCCCAAGCCCGAGGAGGTAATCGATGTACTCGTTGCCGTCCACATCTCGCACGCGCGATCCCCGACCCTCGGCCAAGAAGGGCGGGTAGGGCGACCAGCCGAACCCGACTGTTCGCGCGCTGCTTCCCGCGCCAGCTGGGATCGTCTTGCTTGCCCGCTGGAATAGCGCTGCTGAGGTCGGAGTCTTGGCCGCGTAGCGCTCAACGAACGTCATTACTTGACTGCCTTTCCCCAGGGGACCCGTACTGGGCCACTCATCATGCTAGGTATGTTTCCTATACAATGCTGGCCTGTCAAGCAGAAGGGCTCGCCGTGACGCCATCGCGCTCCTGGCTGGAGTCCGAGATCCGCTCTCAGCCCGAAATACTGGCCACCCGGCTGGCCGGTCAGGCTGCGAACACAAAACTGGCCCACCATTTGCTGCGGCGCCCAGATGTGACCCATGCGGTCATCGCCGCTCGTGGGTCCTCCGACAATGCGGCCAGATATGCCCAGTACCTGTTTGGCAAAACCCTTGGGCTCAGTACCTATCTGGGCGCCCCGTCCCTATTTACCCAACCGACTCCGCCCTCGCTCACAGGAGCCGCGGTGCTCGCAATCTCCCAGTCCGGACAGTCTCCGGATGTGGTCAGCGTCCTTGCCGCTGCCCGCCTGCAGGGTCGCCCAACCATCGCAATCACAAACGACCCCCACAGTCCACTTGCCGCCGTCGCCGACGTGGTGATCGATCTGGCCACCGGGCCAGAACTTTCGCTGGCTGCCACCAAGACCTTCACCGCCTCGCTGCAGGCGATCATTGCAATCGCCGCCGAAGTTGGCGACCAAGAGCTGAGTCAGGGTCTGGCTGCTCTGCCGGCTGCCCTCGACAAGGTCATCGAGCAAGGACTCGAAGAGTTGAATCCCGGCCTAGCCACGGCACCGAATCACCCTTTTGATTTCCTAACTACCGTCGGACGGGCCACTGGGTTTGCTGCTGCCTCCGAGACGGCTTTGAAAATTCGCGAGGTAGCCGGACTGCGTGCCGAGGCATACGCCGTACCCGATTTACTCCACGGACCGATCGCAGCAAACGGACCCGGATCTTCGGCTTGGCTGATCGCCTCTCCTAGCCAGTCGCCTGAGTATTGGACGCACATCGTCGACCGGCTCACGGCCGCCGGAGTCGCCGTGACAGCGATAGTGCCCGGCCCCAGCCAACTTCGCGCCGATTTGGTTCACCAACTGCCCGCTGGTCTGGACTCGTCGCCTGCCTGGCTGTTCGATTTCCTGGCTGTCGCCTACGGCCAGATTGCTGCGCTACGACTAGGGCTAGCTGCCGGACGTGACGTTGACCATCCGCAAGGGCTGGCGAAGGTCACCCTGACGAGTTGATCTCGCCCCGTAGTACTGCGTACAGCACCAGATCATGACGTGCGGAGCCACGAAACTGAGCACCGCGTAGTACTCCCTCGCGGTGGAAGCCGGCCTTCACAAGCGAACGCTGCTCGGCAACATTTGTGACGTCCGTACTCGCTTCAACTCGGTCAAACGCCGTGGCAGCAAACAAGTATTCGGCCAAGAGTCGTTGAGCGACCGCACCCATACCTTGTCCGCGGAAGGGCGCGGCCAGCGAGATCCCAAAGTTCCAAGCCTGCGAACCAACATTGGGACCGTATGACACCCGGTGCCAAGACATCTCTCCGACTGCTGCGGCAAGGCAAGTGTTATCCGTAAGGGTTGCGATAGCGGCTGCATCCGCCGCCACCACCACTAATGCCCGTCGCAATTCACCTACGGTTTCAGCTAGCGGCAGCATCGGGCCCCAGTCGGTCCACTCGTCATCAACCTGAAGCCGCAATGCGCTCGGCCACACCGCAAGAAACCGCCCATCGGGCAGCACCGCAATAGTACTCACCACAACGCCACTGCGATCACAACACCAAGTACGAGGAAGACGCTCGAGGCAACTGCGGCGACCGATAACTCTGATCTGACTTCGGCTGGCTCGTTTGCGCGACGGTATTCCGCGGCCAACTCAAGCAGTCGCGCTGCGACCGCCTGCGATCCGGACTGGACAGTTAGAACGGGTCGATGTTCGACCGGCATCACCAGTGACTGGCCGAAACCAAACAGCGAAGACCCCTTGGGCCGACTGCCGCGACGCCGCGGTACGGCGAAGCAGCGGATCTGGCCCTTGGAGGTATCTAGAAGCAGCACATCGGTGACGCGCGCATCGCTCAGCGCTGCCCACGGCACTTCGAAATTGCGCAGCGGGTTCTTCACTCGTAGCAGCGCCGATTCTTCTTCGACGGCCGGCCGCAACCCAAACAAGTACGAACCAGCGGCTATCGCGATAGCGATACCGCCGGCCGCCCAGCGTCGATCCGCGTTGTATCCGGAGCTCCAGACCGCACTTCCGGCGGTTAACAGCGAAACTGCCAAGAAGAACCAACCCAGCAGGAAGCCGCTACCAGAACGATGTACCTCAAGCCGGCCCATCCCACCATCATCTCGATAATGGGCGCCGCTGGCACGCGCGAGTCGGTTTGTCGACGCCCTTTCCCGAGGCCCACGGGCCGATACACTCGCCCGATGCAGGTCACGCCCTCACTCGCGCCCCCAGATTCGGCAGCGCTGCTTGGTGTCGGCTCGAGCCAGACCGACTTGCGCAGGTTTCTTCATTCACTTCCCGGGGTCGACCAAGTGGGTGCCGAGGCTCGGGTCGCCGCACTTGGTACCCGCTCTATCAAGACCACGGCCAAGGCTTACGCGATAGATCTGGCCATTCGGATGGTCGATCTGACCACCTTGGAAGGCAGCGACACTCCTGGCAAGGTTGCGGCGCTTTGCGCCAAGGCTCGACGGCCCGATCCAACCGACAACTCGGCCCCCTCAGTGGCTGCAGTCTGCGTTTACAACGACCTGGTTGGGATAGCGCGCCAGCACCTAGCTGGGTCCGAGGTCCGAGTTGCCGCGGTAGCAACCGCCTTCCCTTCGGGTCGCGCGAGCCGTTCAGTAAGGCTCTTGGACACCAGCGAGGCCGTTGCAGCCGGCGCCGACGAGATCGACATGGTTATCGACCGTGGGGCCTTTCTTAGCGGCGCTTACTCAAAGGTGTTCGACGACGTCGTGGCCGTGAAGGCCGCCTGCGGGACAGCCCACCTGAAGGTCATTTTAGAAACTGGCGAACTGCAGACGTATGACAACGTGCGACGTGCATCGTGGCTTGCCATGTTGGCCGGTGCGGATTTCATCAAAACTTCTACCGGCAAGATTGCACCGGCGGCAACCCTGCCCGTAACGTTGGTGATGCTCGAAGCGGTTCGTGATTTTCGAGCGGCGACTGGCCGAATCATCGGCGTAAAGCCAGCTGGTGGAATCCGTACCACCAAGGATGCGATCAAGTACCTCGTGCTCGTAAACGAAACCGTCGGCGACGACTGGCTAACGCCTGCTCTCTTTCGATTTGGAGCCTCCAGCTTGCTCAACGATCTACTACTGCAGCGGCAGAAGCTCTCAACCGGGCATTATTCCGGTCCCGACTACGTAACGTTGGACTGATCATGTCGTTTGAATATGCACCTGCCCCTGAGTCTCGATCCGTCGTCACTATCGAGAGTTCCTACGGCCTGTTCATCGATGGTGATTTCGTTGACCCGGCGAGTGGCGCCTACTTCAAGACGATCAATCCAGCTACTGAGGAAGTTTTAGCCGAGATCTCCGAGGCCAATGACGTCGATGTCGACCGGGCAGTTACAGCCGCTCGGCGGGCTTACGAGCGCACTTGGTCAAAACTATCCGGACGCGAACGTGCCAAGTACCTCTTTCGGATCGCCCGACTAATCCAGGAACGATCCCGCGAACTTGCTGTCCTCGAGACCTTGGACAACGGCAAGCCGATTCGAGAGGCGCGAGACGTCGACTTGCCGTTGGTGGCGGCCCACTTCTTCTACTACGCCGGTTGGGCCGACAAACTCGACCATGCTGGCCTTGGCCCGAACCCGCGCGCCCTTGGCGTTGCTGCCCAAGTTATCCCGTGGAACTTCCCACTGTTAATGCTGTCTTGGAAGATTGCGCCCGCCTTAGCAGCCGGCAACACAGTCGTGCTTAAGCCTGCGGAGACGACGTCACTGACCGCACTGTGGTTTGCCGACATTTGTCGACAGGCAGACCTACCTGCAGGTGTGGTGAACATCGTTACGGGTGGCGGCGAGACCGGAAGGGCTTTGGTCGAACATGGCGACGTCAACAAGATCGCTTTCACCGGTTCGACGCAGGTTGGTAGAGCAATCGCAGCAGCGGCGGCTGGAACATCCAAGAAGCTCACTCTCGAACTTGGTGGCAAAGCCGCCAACATCATCTTCGACGATGCTCCAATCGATCAGGCAATCGAGGGCATCGTTAGCGGCATCTTCTTCAATCAGGGACACGTGTGCTGCGCCGGATCGCGGCTACTGGTCCAGGAGAATGTGCACGACGAAGTTCTGGCTGCCCTCAAGCAGCGATTGACGACGCTACGCCTAGGCGATCCGATGGACAAGAACACCGACATCGGAGCCATCAACTCGTCCGAACAACTTGGACGGATCACCGAACTTGCCAACGCTGGTGATAGCGAGGGAGCAATTCGCTGGAGTCCGGCCTGTGATCTTCCTGACCGCGGCTTCTGGTATCCGCCGACGGTCTTTACTGGAGTTACCCAGGCGCATCGAATTGCCCGCGAGGAGATCTTCGGACCAGTGTTGTCAGTGTTGACTTTCCGCACCCCGGCCGAGGCTGTCGAGAAAGCCAATAACACGCCGTACGGACTGAGCGCGGGCATCTGGACCGAGAAAGGCTCGCGGATTCTGCAAATGGCACAACAGTTACGGGCTGGTGTGGTCTGGGCTAACACATTTAATCGCTTCGATCCGACCAGCCCATTCGGCGGCTACAAGGAATCTGGTTACGGTCGCGAGGGCGGTCGGCCCGGCTTGCTTGCTTACCTCACCACGGGAGCCGAACGATGAGCGAGCGCATCGACGTCCGGCGAACGGCGAAACTTTTCATAGCCGGGGCCTTCCCGCGCAGTGAAAGTGGGCGCACGTATGAGGTAAACGACCATCTGGGCGCCTTCGTCGCGAACGCGGCCCTTGCTTCGCGCAAGGATGCCCGCGATGCAGTAGTAGCAGCCAGAGCAGCATTCCCGAAGTGGTCTGCCGCAACGGCCTATAACCGAGGCCAAGTCCTTTACCGCGTGGCCGAACTTCTCGAAGGCCGGGTGGAGCAGTTTGTGTCTGAGGTCCGTGCAGCCGAAGGGGTAACTGCGAAACGAGCAACGGCCCAAGTCACTGCCGCAATCGATCGTTGGGTTTGGTACGCGGGTTGGGCTGATAAGTACGCGCAAGTCGTGGGCTCAAGTAACCCGGTTGCAGGACCATACTTCAACTTCAGCGTCCCCGAGCCAACTGGCGTCGTCGCCATTCTGGCTCCGCAGGAGTCATCACTTCTCGGACTGGTGAGCACCTTGGCGCCAGTGCTTGCAAGTGGAAATGCGGCCGTCGTGGTGGCTGCACGTCTGATGCCACTTCCAGCCGTTTCGCTGACCGAGGTGCTCGCAACCAGCGATGTGCCAGCCGGCGTCGTGAACCTACTAACCGGATCAGCCGACGAGATCGGGCCGTGGCTCGCCTCACATGCCGCCGTCAACGCCATTGACCTCGCCGGCGCTGACGAAGATCTGGCAATCATCCTCGAGCGTGAGGCTGCCGGCACTCTCAAACGAGTGCTTCGTCCGACCCGCGAAGATTGGAAAACCGACCCGGGCTTGCAGCGACTATCGCAATGGGTGGAGATCAAGACTGTTTGGCATCCAATCGGTGGCTAACGTCGACCTGCACGAGGTTGCCGTTGATTGGTATTTGAACACCTACCGCCTGCGCGCTTCACGCTTGGTCAGCGAATCGAAATGGTTTGCAGTATTCGACCCGGAGTTTGCCGTTTCACATGACGGCAATCAACTGATCGCCCACGAATGGACCGATGCCGATCTCGAAGCGAAGGTCGACTCTCTCTTCGCTGAGACACAGATTCGCCACCGTGCGATCACCACCTTTGCCGACATTCCCGTGACTTCAGTCCTTGCCTTGCACGCCGCGGGTTACGACCGCACCGACTTCGTGCTCATGGCCGCCGCGCCGACCGACCTACGACCGCAATCAAGAGGCATCCAAGTCGAGGCGCTGTCCGAACCAGAGTCTGCCGACTTTTCAACAGCCACTTGGGCAGTTGAGCGTCCGGGTATGCCGAGTGAGACTGTCGCGGACTTAGTCGCTCGTCGCTGCCGACTAGATCTCGCGGGAACTGTCCACCGACTCGGTATTCGCGATTCGTCGACAACGGTGGTGGCCGCCTGTGATTTTGTGATTCGCGGCAAGGTGGCTGAAGTAGATGCTGTTGCCGTCAGCCCGGGCAGTCAGTCCCACGGGCTTGGCGACGCATTGTTGGCCGAATGTATTCGGCTAGCAATGCTCCATGAAATCGAAACCGTAGTGCTGACTGCATTAGCCGCCGATTGGCCACGCGACTGGTATGCCAAACGTGGCTTCGCTGAAGTCGGAACAGAGCAGTCGTTCGTCCGAATCCTGTGACAGCAAGAATCAGTGTGGGGCGGTCAATCGGGCGTACGTCGGCTTGATCAGACCATTGATTAGTTCGAGTCGCTCGTCAAAAGGCAGAAATGCGCTCTTCATCGAGTTCACTGCGAACCACTGCATATCGGTCAGGCCGTAACCGAACGCCTCCGATAGCTGCACAAACTCCTTGGTCATCGAAGTGCCCGACATCAACCGGTTGTCGGTATTTACCGTGACGCGGAAGCGCAGTCGCGTAAGCAGCCCGATGGGGTGTTGGGCAATGCTGGGAGCAGCACCCGTTTGAATGTTCGATGTCGGGCACATCTCGAGCGGAATTCGCTTGTCGCGTACATATGAGGCAAGCCGACCTAGCCGAACCTGATCACCATCGACTTCGATGTCGTCAATGATGCGGACCCCATGCCCGAGCCGATCGGCGCCGCACCATTGCAACGCCTCCCAAATGGACGGCAGCCCAAAGCCTTCACCGGCATGAATGGTGAAATGCATGTTCTCTCGACGCAGATACTCAAAAGCATCCAGGTGGCGAGTTGGGGGGAACCCGGCCTCGGCGCCAGCAATATCGAAACCCACCACGCCACGGTCGCGGTAAGTGACAGCTAGTTCAGCAATTTCCCGTGACCTCGCTGCGTGGCGCATCGCCGTCAGCAAAGTTCGCACGACGATCGACGATCCGGCCTTCTGGGCAGCGGCGGAACCTGCTGCAAAGCCGGCAAGCACGGCTTCGACGATCGCAGGCAGAGCCAGCCCCTGTTCAGTGTGCAACTCGGGAGCAAACCGAATCTCGGCATACACAACGCCGTCAGCCGCTAGGTCCTGCGCACATTCAAACGCGACCCGATACAAATCATCAACCGTCTGCATGACGGCAACTGTGTGGGCAAACGTCGTCAGATATCGCTCGAGCGAACCAGAATCAGCCGCCGCCCTGAACCAAGCGCCCAGCGAATCGGCATCTGACGTCGGCAGCCGGCTATAACCCCGTTCGGCTGCAATCTCAACGATTGTTTCCGGCCGTAGGCCCCCGTCGAGATGGTCATGCAGCAAGACCTTCGGAGCTGAGCGAACGACTGCCTCCGAAAGCGGCGCAGAAGCTGGTGCGGTCGTGGTCATCGCCCCAACATACCGGGGCTGGGCAACCTAAGCAGGCTCACTCGAGAACCCCTAACATAAAGCCAAACTTCCTACGAGTGGACGGAGCTCCTGTGCAGCGAGCACTGGTTCGCCGTCCGGGGCCGCTGCTGTCCGACGGCCTCGTGACGCATATCTCACGGCAGCCAGTGGATCCCAACTTGGCGGCCTCGCAATGGCAGGCCTACGTTGCCGCCCTAAATGCCACCGGCTGGACGACAGTTGAGGTACCTGCTGCCGACGACTGTCCTGACGCCGTGTTCATCGAGGACACGATGGTGGTCGTTGATGAGTTTGCAATCATCACGCGCCCGGGGGCTGCACAGCGGCGAGCCGAAACTATCGAGGCGGCCAGATCAATCGCGAATCTCGGCTATCGAATCGCTCGGATCGAAACTCCTGCAACACTCGATGGGGGCGACGTTCTGAAGGTTGGCACTACTTGGTACGTCGGACGCGGCGGGCGCACTAACGCCGAAGGGGTCGCAGCCCTGAGACAACTGGTGGCCCCCCTCGGGATAAGCGTGATCGCGGTACCCATGACCAAGGCATTGCATCTGAAGTCGGCCATAACCGCCTTGCCGGATGGGTGCCTCATCGGGTACGAACCATTGCTAGATGACGCGGGGTTCTTCCCGCACTTCATCAGCATGCCCGAAGAGTCTGGTGCTCACGTGGTCGTGCTTGACGACACCCGCTTACTCGTTGCCGCAAGTGCGGACCGCTCGGCGCAACGACTTGCCGACCTTGGCTACGAGCCAGTCGTCGTCGACATCAGCGAGTTCGAAAAGCTCGAGGGTTGCGTCACATGCCTGTCGGTGCGACTTCGCGGTTAGTCCGACGTGCGGTGCTACTCAGGATCGCGATGGGCCAGATCCGGCCCGAATGCTGGCAGACAGATGGCCACGTACTCTGCCGTTTCGGCAGCGGTAAAACGGACCCTTTCACCGGCGTATGTAATCAATGCCTGTCCGGCGCCCACGAGGATCGTGGCCCCATCACATTCGACTTGCACGGTTCCAGACAGCACTAGCGTGATCTCGTCAAATTCGGGCGTCTGCGCCGGTTCGCTCCAACCTGCGGGGGCAACCATGCGCGCAACCGAGACCGCGCTGCTGTTCGTTCGAACTCGACCCACGTACTCGTCGATGGACTTTCCGCCAGGTACGGGAATCCGGTTTGGTTCGGTGATCAGCAGCGGCATTTCAGGATCCGATTCGGTCTAGCACCAGGGGGCCAACTACTACTTGGCTTGCATGGCCAATCGATACCGCGCCAATGGCTTCCTGTAGCGCACTTTCGAAGCGGGTTTCATCATCGGCATGCAATCGCAGCAACGGGTCGCCTGGTTGCACGACGTCGCCCACCCCAACCAGGATCTCAACGCCAGCGCCAGCGCTTACCGCTTCTTCCTTGCGGGCCCGTCCGGCACCGAGCCGCCAAGCCGCAACGCCGATCGGCATGGCAGCCACATTGGTTACGACGCCAGCGTGCTCTGCCCGCACAACTTCGTTGTGGCGCGCAACCGGCAGCGTTGCATCGGGATCACCACCCTGGGCGGCGATCATTCGGCGCCAAACATCCATCGCCCGACCATCCGCGAGCGCATCGGCCGGATCGATACCTGACAGTCCGGCCAACTCGAGCATCTCCCGGGCTAAGACCAAAGTTAGTTCAACGACGTCGGCAGGTCCGCCTCCGGCTAGGACTTCCAGCGATTCGCGCACCTCTAGCGCGTTGCCGGCAGTTCGCCCGAGCGGCTGATCCATCGCAGTAAGCACCGCCCTGGTGCGTACACCAGCATCTACCCCCAGCGCGACCATCGTCGTGGCCAGTTCCCGTGCCTTATCGAGGTCCTTCATGAAAGCCCCAGAACCGACCTTCACGTCAAGGACCAGTGCGCCGGTTCCCTCGGCGATCTTCTTGCTCATGATGCTGGACGCAATCAACGGAATAGCTTCGACGGTGGCAGTTACGTCGCGCAGCGCGTAGAGACGGCGATCGGCGGGGGCTAGACCGGATCCCGCTGCACAAATCACTGCGCCAACGTCAGCCAACACTTTGAACATCTCTTCGTTGCTCAAGGCCGCGCGCCAGCCGGGTATTGACTCCAGTTTGTCCAACGTGCCACCGGTGTGGCCCAACCCGCGCCCCGAAAGTTGCGGTACAGCCGCGCCGCAAGCGGCAACCAAAGGTGCCAGCGGCAAGGTGATCTTGTCTCCAACACCTCCGGTGCTGTGCTTGTCTACAGTCGGTCTCGTTAGGCGCGAGAAGTCCAGACGTTCACCGCTGCGAATCATGGCATCGGTCCAGCGGCTGATCTCGCGACGGTTCATGCCATTGAGCAAGATGGCCATCGCGAGTGCGGACATCTGCTCCTCGGCGACAACACCTCGGGTATAGGCATCCACCACCCAATCGATCTGGGCGTTTGAAAGTTCATTTCGATCTCGTTTAGCTGAGATCACATCAACGGTCGCAAAAGCCTCGCTCACTGAATGGCCCGCGACACGAGATCATCGGGCCCGAAAGCGTCAGGCAGGAGTTCGCGCAGCGGGCGGATGCCAGTGGTCGAATCAAGTAGCAAGTCGGGGCCACCTTGTTCATATAACAACTGTCGACAGCGTCCGCAGGGCATCAGCACATTTCCGTGTGCATCGACACAAGCGAAAGCGACAAGTCGGCCTCCTCCGCTGGCGTGCAAAGCAGACACCAAACCGCACTCCGCGCAAAGCCCGACACCGTATGACGCGTTCTCAACATTGCAACCCACGATGATTCGGCCGTCATCCACAAGGGCCGCAGCGCCAACCTTGAAGTTGGAGTACGGCACGTAAGCACGCGTCATGATCTGCTTTGCTGCCTCGCGCAGTGCATCCCAGTCAACTTCGGCCATCACTTGCCTTGGCCTTTTCGGTAGGGCAAGCCATCGGCAGCCGGCATTCGCAACCGCTGGCTGGCCAACGACAACACCAGCAATGTTGCCAAGTAGGGAGTCATGTAGGGAACCTGCGACGGTAGATCCTTGGTCGTGAAGAACCAGACGCCAAGCGCAATGCCTATCACCAAGGAAGCTATGCCTTGTCCGCGCTGTTTGCGAATAAACGACCGAACAGCGAACACCACGAGCAGTAACGCCAGAACTATGAGCAGGGCATGTACAGCCTCACTGCTACGCAACTGCATCGCGTTCGTGTAGCCGAATAGTGTCGCACCAGCGGCCAGCCCCATTGGTCGCCAGTTCCCGAAGATCATTGCAGCCAAGCCGATGAAGCCCTGTCCGGCCGTTTGACCTTCGCGATAGATGCCGGCTTCAACAGTTGCAAGGAATGCGCCACCGAATCCAGCAAGTGCACCTGAAATGACCACGGCGACGTACTTGTACCGTCGCACGTTGACCCCAAGAGATTCGGCCGCATATGGAGCCTCACCACACGATCGCAACCGAAGCCCGAAAGCCGTACGCCATAACACAAACCAGGTGATCGGCAGGAGAAGCACCGCAAGCACGGACACATAGGGCACTTGATACGTGATGGCGCGAATTGGACCGGCCAAATCGGAGATAAAGAACCAGTGGTGGTGCTCAATCGTACCGAGCCATGACGATAGTCCGGGCACCGTGAAAGTTGGAAGGGCCGGAATTTGGGGTGACTGCGTTGTCTGTCCCTTGAATGCAACGGCCGAAAGGTACTGGGTAGCTCCAAGGCCGAGCAGATTCAATGCAACACCCGACACGATCTGATCAACGGCGAAGGTGACAGTTGCGATGGCGTGCACTAGGCCGCCGAGACCACCGAGGACGATACCGATCAGCAGACCCTGCCAAGGGCCGTAAACGGTGCCGCCCCAACCCGCGCCCCAAGTTCCAAGGATCATCATCCCTTCGAGGCCGATGTTGACCACTCCGGAGCGTTCGGACCATAGTCCGCCCAATCCGGCTAGACCGATCGGGATCGCCAGCCCAATCGCCGCCGACATGGTTCCCGAGGAATCCAGATCAGTCGCCCCGGTAGCCATCCGAATAATCGAAATCAGGCCCAGCACACCAACGAGCAATGCAACCAAGCGCCAGCCAGTGAAGGCGTTCTTGCGTTGCTGCAGTGCCAAAGGCGACAGCAGTGCACCCGGTGTGGGCAAGGTCGGCAACGTCATGACTGCACCGCGGCTTCAACCGGAGCATGCTCGCTGCCCAAGTGCTTGCCCACCTCACGCTGCTGTTGAACCACGCGATAGCGGCGCACAACTTCGTACGCAACGACAACAGCGAGTACCGCGACGCCCTGCATGACCGTGACGATCTCCTTGGAGACACCAGTCAAATCAAGGATCTGGCGAGAACTGTCTAGGAACGCCCAAAGCAAAGCACCGAATGCCACGCCAATCGGACTATTACGCCCGAGCAATGCAATCGCTACTCCCGTGAATCCCAAGCCAGTCGGAAAGTCCAATGAATAACTGTATGAGATGCCAAGCAAGGTCGGGATCCCAACCAGACCGGCCACGGCTCCCGAGAGCATCATCGTGCGAAACACCATCTTCTTCGCGTCCACCCCGCTCGCAACTGCAGCCGTCGCCGACAAGCCGGAGGCGCGCAGGTCGAATCCGAAGCGGGTTCGGTTCAAGAGATACCAATAGCCGAAACCAACAATGACGGCGAGCCCGATCATTCCGTAAACCTGTTCGGAAGCACCTGCAAGCAGTTTGAATCCAGGCACCTGGCCATTCGCCGGTATGGGACGAGTGCCAATGTTGCTGCTGCCCGCCACCGCAACTGCAAGTAGCGACGGAGTGAGCAGGAATGCAATAACTCCGGTGGCGATGTAGTTGAGCATGATTGTCGAAATAACTTCGCTGACCCCACGACGCGTCTTGAGGACCGCAGCGATGCTTCCCCAGATAGCTCCAACCACGACCGCGGTCAAGATAATTAGTGCCACGTCTATCACCGGCGGTAGGTGCAGTACTCCACCGACTGCGGCCGCCACCAAAGCGGCAAGTCGGTACTGGCCATCAACGCCAATATTGAAAAGGTTCATCCGGAACCCGATAGCTACCGCAATAGCCGACAAGTAGTAGGTGACCGCCAAGTTTACCGTCAGGGTAAGGCTGTCCGGCTTGATTCCGTAGCTTCCCATCGACTTGAACGTCGACACCGGATTGTGCCCCGTTGCGATAAGAAGAATCCAAGTAACAGCGATAGCAAAGACAAATGCCAAGGCCGGCGCTGTCAGACTGATAAAGAACTTCTTCACGAGGCCACCTTGACGCCTGTCATCGCCGATCCCAACTGCTCCGGGGTGACCGTCGCAGGATCAGCAGTGGCAATGAGTTGTCCGCGCAACAGGACCTGCAGCGAATCAGAAAGCCCAATGAGTTCGTCGAGATCCGCCGAGATCAGGAGCACCGCCAAGCCCTTCGCTCGGGCAACTCGCAGTTGATCCCAGATTGCGGCTTGAGCCCCGACATCGACGCCGCGCGTCGGATGCGCAGCGATGAGTAGCACCGGCTCACCACTCATCTCGCGACCCACGATCAGTTTCTGCTGGTTTCCGCCCGACAACGCCGAGGCCATAACGTCGATACCAGGTGTCCGGACGTCGTACTCACGAACGATGCGCTCAGTGTCGGCACGGGCCCCAGCACGATCGATGCGGAAGCCCTTGACATTCGGCTCTTCTGTCTGGTGACCGAGCATTCGGTTTTCCCAGATCGGCGCCTCTAGCAGCAGGCCTTGTCGGATGCGATCCTCTGGAATGAATCCGACCCCGGCTTCGCGCCGACGTCGCGTAGACCAGGGCGTGATGTCTTCGGCATTGAGCATGATTCGCCCCCCGCTGGGTGTCCGCATGCCCATGATCGTCTCAACAAGTTCCGCCTGGCCGTTGCCCTCGACTCCGGCAATGCCAAGAACCTCGCCGCGGTGAATCACAAATGAAACACTCGCTAGGAGCTGACGCCCATCGGCGCCAGTCAAGGTCAGGTCAGTGACCTTAAGGACCTCAATGTCGGTGACAGTTGATTCGGAAGTCTGAGGCGAGGGCAGTTCTGACCCGACCATGAGTTCGGCAAGTTGCCGAGCAGTCACTTCATGCGGCACCACTGAAGCCACAGTCGTGCCCTGCCGCATCACGGTGATGTCGTCGGCGACACTGAGGACTTCGTCAAGCTTGTGGGAGATGAACAAGACAGTCAATCCTTGCGCCTTAAGTTCGCGCAGTGCCGAAAACAACTCATCGACTTCATGCGGCACAAGTACCGCCGTTGGCTCATCCAGAATCAAGATGCGTGCACCTCGGTAGAGCACTTTGAGAATCTCCACCCGCTGCCGGTCACCGACTCCGAGATCCTCAACCCGCGCATCCGGATCGACATCCAAGCCGTAGCGCTGACCCAGGTCGGAGATCCGCGCTCTGGCTTCAGCAAAGTCGATCCGCCCGCCCTTGGTCGGCTCGCTGCCAAGGATGATGTTCTCAATTACTGTGAAGTTGTCGGCTAACTGGAAGTGCTGGTGCACCATGCCGATGCCGCGAGCAATCGCGTCGGCGGGCGAACGAAGCGTGGCTGGCGTGCCCTCAATGCTGATGGTGCCCTCGTCGGGTTCCTGCATTCCGTAGAGGATCTTCATCAGGGTCGACTTGCCCGCCCCATTCTCACCCACGATTGCGTGGACTGTGGCTGGCCGAACCAAGATCTGAACGTCCCGATTGGCGACCACACCGGGGAAGGTCTTAGTTATGCCACGCAATTCCACGGCCGAGGCCTTGGCTGAATCCATAGTGCTCCCGGCCTCCCTTTTACTCCTCGGCCCAAAGTTTAGGGCCCGGCCCCTGACGCTAGTGCGTCAAAGGCCGGACCCCAACTGTCTTCAGTCAGAAACTTGGATCAGAGAGCGTTCTTCACCGTAATCGTTCCGGCGATGATGTTCTGAGCTGCTGCATCCACTGCCGACTTGTACGGCGCGTATGCCGCGTTCGACTCAGCCGCACCAACGCCATTGTTCTTCAGGTCGAAGAGCGTCACACCGACGAGCGGTGCGCCGTTTACCGACGCCTGAATCATGTTGAACACGGCCGTGTCGACACGCTTCAGGGCCGAGGACAAGATGACCGACTGCACGGCCGGGTCGGCCGAGAGGTACTGGTCGCTGTCCACGCCAATGGCCAACTTGCCAGCGGCCTTGGCCGCGGTGAAGACACCGCCACCAGAACCACCTGCGGCCGCGTAAACAATGTCTGCTCCAGCATCGAACATGCCCTGCGCCGTGATCTTGCCCTTGGCCGGGTCATTGAAGCCACCGAAGTCCGGGGGCTGGGTCAGGTACTTGTCGATGACCTTGACGCTGGGCTTGGTGTCCTTGACGCCCTGATCGAAACCAGCCTGGAAGGACTGCAGCAGTGGGACGTTTACCCCACCAATGAAGCCAACCGTTCCGGTCTTGGTGGCCGTTGCGGCCAGAACTCCCATGAGGTAGGAGGACTCATTGGCCGAGAAGATCAAGTTTGCGACGTTAGGTGCCGCATTGCTTGAGTCGTCGATGATCGCGAAGTTCACGGCTGGGAACTTGGCAGCCTCAGTCTTTACAGCGCCCGCGTACGCGAAGCCAACTGCAATGACCGGGTTGTAACCATTGGACGCAAGCAGGTCGAGTCGAGCAGCCTTCTGCTGGTCGGTCTCGCCGGCGACGGCCTGAAGTTCCTTGGTCTGGATGCCGAACTGTTGGGCTGCCTTGTCGAGACCCGCGGCTGCCATGTCGTTGAACGACTTGTCACCACGGCCACCGATGTCGTAGGCCATACCAACCTTGATGGCGCTGCTCGGCGAGGCCGACGGGGACGTCGACGTCGCGGGGGTGCTGCTTGAGCTGCAGCCTGCCAGCGCGAGCGCGCCTGCCGCCATGACGGCGGCCATTTTCAATGCCCTGTGCACAGGTTCTCCTTCCGTAGCGCCGACGGCGCAACTTGGAGAACCTTAGTCCCCGCCGGTTGCCGTTCTAGCCTTCGACCGGTAACGGTTAGGACCCGTTTGGTCCCACCAGTCACAAAGTCTGGGTTGGGACGTACCTGCCCCACACCTCGCGGAGTGCATCGCAGACCTCCCCGACAGTCGCCCGAGCACGCAGCGCCTCGCGCATTGGCGGCAGCACGTTGTCCGTGCCTTCGGCGCAGCGCCTCATGTCAGCCAACGCCCGGTCAACGGCCCCTTGATCCCGCTCGGCCCGCAGTCGGCCAAGCCGCTGTGCCTGAGTGGCACCAATGGTGGGGTCGACCCGTAGTGGCTCGTAGGGCTCGCTCTCAGCCAGCACAAACCTATTGACGCCCACCACGACCCGATCCCCTGAGTCAATCTCACGTGCTACCAAGTAGGCGGAGTCCTCAATCTCGGACTTCTGGAACCCTTGCTCGATAGCCGCTACTGCACCGCCGAAGTCGGCCACCTGCTTCATCAGGCGCACGGCGGCCGCCTCTACTTCGTCGGTCAGCGACTCAACGACGTAGGAGCCTGCAAAAGGATCAACAGTCTTAGTGACATCGGTCTCATATGCGAGCACCTGTTGAGTACGAAGTGCTAACCGAGCTGCCTTTTCAGTGGGCAGGGCGATCGCCTCGTCGAATGAGTTCGTGTGTAGCGACTGGGTGCCTCCGAGCACTGCCGCCAACCCTTGAATAGCCACCCGCACAAGGTTGACCTCTGGCTGCTGAGCGGTCAGTTGAACCCCGGCCGTCTGGGTATGGAAACGCAACATCTGCGACTTCGGGTCGCGCGCACCGAACTCGTCGCGCATCACTCGAGCCCAGATTCGTCGAGCCGCCCGGAACTTGGCAACTTCCTCGAGGAGGGTCGTTCGGGAAACAAAGAAGAAGGCCAATCGGGGCGCAAACTCGTCGACAGATTGGCCTGACGCGACTGCCGCCCGGACGTACTCGATGCCGTTCGCCAGCGTGAACGCGATTTCCTGCGCCGGATTGGCACCGGCCTCGGCCATGTGGTAACCCGAGATTGAGATCGTGTTCCAGCGCGGCAACTCGGACTGGCAGTAACTAAAGATGTCTGTGGTCAGACGCAGCGACGGCGTCGGCGGGAAGATGTAGGTGCCGCGAGCGATGTACTCCTTGAGCACGTCGTTCTGAATCGTGCCGTTTAGTTGGGCGCTGGGGACGCCCTGTTCTTCAGCCACAAGTTGGTACATCAGCAGTAGAACCGCTGCCGGCGCATTAATCGTCATAGACGTCGACACCCGATCGAGCGGCAGTCCGTCGAACAGGATCCGCATGTCGTCGATCGAGTCGATCGCAACGCCTACTTTGCCAACTTCGCCGGCAGCCAAGGGATGGTCAGAGTCGTAACCCATTTGGGTAGGGAGGTCGAAGGCCACGGACAGGCCGGTCGTTCCGGCCTCGATCAGGTGGTGGTAGCGCCGATTAGATTCGGCCGCGGTTCCGAAGCCCGCGTATTGGCGCATGGTCCAGGGCCGGCCGGTGTACATGCTCGGGTAGACCCCTCTGGTGTAGGGGTACTGGCCTGGCTCGCCAAGTTGCGTAGCCGCATCCCAGCCCAGAAGCGCTTCTGGGCCGTACTTAGCCTCGAACGGCAACCCGGATTCGGTCGTCGCCATTGGTCCTCCGTGTGCTGCAGTTGCTCCAAGGCTAGTCAGCCGTAGTCATCGGATCACCCAGCCCCCGCCTGCCTATCAGCGGTGTGACACTCGCCACCTTCGGTTTCGCCCCCGCGCTCGGCAGAATACGATCGGAGCAGGTTGGCCCGCCGACCGCCGTAAACCGCTGATGAAAGTCGGTACGAATGAATTCAGGCATCCAGGCTCCTGGCCGCGCGTCGATCGACGCACGAACGCTGCGCAAGGACCGCTGGTGGATCCAACCGCTAGTCACGTTCTTCTTCCTGATGTCGTTCATCGTCTTCGCGACGTGGCGGGCCTTCGCGGGGAAGTACTACTACCACGCGCCTTACATCTCCCCGTTCTACTCTCCGTGCTTGTCGGTCAAGTGTGTGCCCGGATCCTCGGACTTCACGCCAATCGGCGCTTGGTGGACGTTGTCACCATCACTGTTGATCCTGATCTTCCCGCTGGGCTTCCGGATGACCTGCTACTACTACCGCAAGGCGTACTTCCGGTCCTTCTGGCTTTCCCCGCCTGCGTGCGGAGTAGCTGAGCCGCACAAGAAGTACACCGGCGAGCGCCAGTTCCCGCTGATCCTCAACAACGCCCACCGGTGGTTCTTCCTAGCCGGCCTGGGTCTGAATGTGATCCTGACGTGGGACGCGATCTTGGGCTTCCGCAACGCTCAGGGCCAGTGGGGCCACATGGGGTTCGGGACTCTTGTGCTGATCTTCAACGCGAGCATGTTGTGGATGTACAGCCTGTCGTGCCACACGTGCCGGCATGCGTTGGCGGGGCGCCTGAATCACTTCTCAAAGCACCCCGTTCGCTACAAGGCTTGGACGCTGGTCTCGAAGTGGAACCACCACCACATGAAGTTCGCCTGGATTTCCTTGGGCGGTGTCGCGTTCGCCGACTTCTATGTCTACCTACTAGCCAGCGGGCACCTCACCGATCTGAAGTTCTTCTAGTTCGACCAGTTGACTGCGTCCATCCACCACAAGCGGTAAAACGAAACTCCGAGGGAACAAATGGCCGAGGTTGAGCGCCACTCATACGACGTGATCGTCATCGGCGCTGGCGGTGCTGGGCTGCGAGCAGCGATCGAGGCGCGCTCGCAAGGGATGCGGACCGCCATCATCTGCAAGTCGCTGTTCGGCAAGGCCCACACTGTGATGGCCGAAGGCGGCATCGCGGCGGCAATGGGCAACGTCAACTCCAAGGACAACTGGCAGGTCCACTTCCGCGACACGATGCGCGGCGGGAAGTTCATGAACTCTTGGCGGATGGCTGAGTTGCACGCCATGGAGGCACCGCAGCGGGTCTGGGAGTTGGAAACCTACGGGGCATTGTTCGACCGCACGAAAGATGGACGCATCAGCCAGCGCAACTTCGGTGGCCACGAGTACCCACGACTTGCTCACGTCGGCGACCGGACCGGGCTTGAACTCATTCGCACCTTGCAGCAGAAGATTGTCTCCTTACAGCAGGAAGACGAGCGCGAAAGCGGCGATGCGGAGTCGCGTCTGAAGGTCTTCGCTGAGTTGACGATCACCAAGTTGACGATGGACGGGGAGAGGATCTCCGGGGCATTCGGCTACTGGCGCGAGAGCGGTCGCTTCGTCGTCTTTGACGCTCCTGCCGTAATCATCGCCACCGGCGGAATCGGAAAGTCTTTCAAGGTAACCAGCAACAGTTGGGAGTACACCGGCGACGGGCACGCCTTGGCGATGCGCGCAGGTGCGACCTTGGTCAATATGGAGTTCGTTCAGTTCCACCCGACCGGCATGGTGTGGCCGCCCAGCGTCAAGGGAATCCTCGTCACCGAATCGGTTCGTGGGGATGGTGGAGTCCTTACAAACTCCGAAGGCAAGCGCTTCATGTTCAACTACGTTCCAGAGGTCTTCCGCGGCCAGTACGCCGACACCGAAGCCGAGGCGGACCGTTGGTACACCGACCCCGAGAACAACAAGCGCCCACCCGAGCTGCTTCCACGCGACGAGGTCGCGCGAGCCATTAACTCCGAGGTCAAGGCCGGGCGCGGATCACCTCACGGCGGTGTGTTCCTCGACGTGTCGTCGCGATTGCCGAAGGCTGAAATCATGAAGCGGCTGCCTTCGATGTATCACCAGTTCAAGGAGTTGGCCGACGTCGACATCACGGCGCAGCCGATGGAAGTAGGTCCGACTTGCCACTACGTCATGGGTGGCGTCGAAGTTGAGCCCGATACCGGTGCGGCCAAGGTGCCCGGTCTGTTCGCGGCCGGTGAAGCTTCCGGCGGCATGCACGGGTCCAACCGGCTCGGCGGAAACTCGCTTTCGGATTTGTTGGTCTTCGGCCGTCGGGCCGGGGCCGGGGCCGCGGAGTACGTCGGAGCTATCGGTGCGACGCGTCCCGTCGTCACCGAGGCAGAGATCGAGGTTGCATCAGCCGAGGCCCTGGCACCATTCCGCGCCGAGGGTGGCGAGAATCCGTACACCTTGCACACTGAACTCCAGCAGTCCATGAACGACCTCGTTGGCATCATCCGTCGCGAGGACGAACTCGAGGCTGCACTAGCCAAACTCGAGGTGCTCAAGGAGCGCTCCAAGGCAGTCTCGGTCGAAGGCCACCGCCAGTTCAATCCTGGCTGGCACCTAGCCCTTGACCTGAACAACATGATCACGGTGTCCGAATGCATCGCACGGGCCGCCCTAATCCGCCAGGAAAGCCGCGGCGGTCACACCCGCGACGACCATCCGGGCATGAATCCTGAATGGCGTCAGGTAAACCTAATCTGCTCGATTGACGGCGAAGGCGTAGCTGTAAACAAACAAGCACTCTCGTCGATGCGGCCCGACCTGTTGGCCTTGTTCGACCGGTACGAACTGTCCAAGTACATGACCGAGGCGGAACTCGCCGACCTGCCGGTGCAGGACTCGACCAAGGGGGACTCCTGATGGGTCACAATGCCAAGCTCCGCGTGTGGCGGGGTGACGCGTCCGGTGGTGACCTGAAGGACTACACGGTCGAGGTCAACGAAGGCGAAGTCGTATTGGATGTCATCCATCGCCTGCAGGCCACGCAGACCCCGGACCTAGCCGTTCGCTGGAACTGCAAGGCCGGCAAATGTGGATCATGCAGCGCGGAGGTCAACGGTCGACCGCGCTTGATGTGCATGTGTCAGATGAATAACTTCGCTGAAGACGAAGTCATTACCATCACGCCGATGCGCGCCTTCCCGGTGATTCGGGATCTGGTAACAGATGTTTCCTACAACTACGAGAAGGCCCGCAAGGTTCCCTCGTTCGCGCCGCCAAAGGATCTAGCGCCTGGCGATTACCGTATGCAGCAAGTTGATGTGGAGCGCAGCCAGGAATTCCGTAAGTGCATCGAATGCTTCTTGTGCAACAACACTTGCCACGTAATCCGCGATCACGAAGAGAATAAGGAGAACTTCTCCGGACCTCGATTCCTGATGCGGATCGCCGAGTTGGACATGCACCCACTGGACACGCTGGACCGCAAGAAGATGGCCCAGGAAGAGCATGGTCTGGGGTACTGCAACATCACCAAGTGCTGCAGTGAAGTGTGCCCAGAGCACATCCACATCACCGATAACGCGCTGATCCCGATGAAAGAGCGCGTTGCCGACGTTAAGTACGACCCCTTCTTCGCCATCTGGTCGCTGTTCCGCAAGCCGGACAACGCAAAGTCGTAGCCCCAAGGAACTGCATGGACGTCGAATTGCGGCCAGTCCTCGAATCCGACTTGCCGACCTTCTACGCCCATCAAA
>CAIKAW010000042.1 GCA_903825575.1 uncultured bacterium
GATCAGGTCGGCATTGCCGGAGGGCACGCGCGTAACCGTGAATCTTTCGGTGACTCAACTGGAGGATCCGCAGCTCGTCCCGTTACTAGATTTGGACGAGGCACCAGCTGGCTTGCACGGAATCGTGATCGAGGTCGTCGAATCTATCCTGCTGCCGACGAGTGGGCGGGCGATGGAGAACCTGCAACTGCTCGCTGATGCCGGCGCCGAAGTCGCTATTGACGACTATGGAACTGGCTACTCAAACTTCACACTTCTGGTTACGTTGGCGCCGAACTTCATCAAACTGGACCGCACCCTCCTGCCAACCTCGGCCAAATCTGAACGAACCTCAACGCTGTTTAAGTCTGCGGTCGAACTCACTCACACGCTGGGTGGACAAGTCATTGCCGAGGGGATCGAAGGCAGCAGGCAAGACGCGTTCGCTCGGACCGCGGGCGCCGACTTACTGCAGGGGTACTTCGTCGCGAAGCCAATGCCCTTGGCTGAGGCACTGGAATGGGTCGCGAACCGGGCCTAGCCGTTGCTCCAAGCAATCGTCTTCAGGTTGCTAAAGACATTGCTGCCTGGCGCGTATTGAGTGACCGTAATCTCAGCGCTGCCGCTGAACCCGGCGCCGGTTGCCGTCAGCACAATGTCGGCCGCATTCACCCCACTGCTGGGATTGGGAAGCCCGGTCGTCGGAACCCAGGGCACTCCCTGCCACTTGGCGGCGGCCGACGCGCTGTTGACTCCACCGTTCTTTACGATATTCAGATACATGCCGTCCAGGACCACCCCACCCATGAACGAGGCGATTCCCCCATTGCCAATTGTCGGGTTGGCTTCGCAATCAAGGAGTTCCCATGTCGTATCTGTGCCGCAGTCGGGACTCAGGTTGAGGTTGAACGAATCATTTGGCGCGAACACAAAACCGGTGACGTTAAATGCGCCGGTAGCCGCATTTGTCAGTAAGCCACAAGTGGCGCTGGTGGATTGAGTGCACGTGGCATCCGCATACAGCGTGGGGCCACTGCCTGCATTCAGTTTCAGCGACACCGCTGGGCTGAAGTCGGGATTGCGCAGGCCTCGAAGCACCACGGTATTCGGACCACCCAGCGCGATGGCGGCGGCCGTGTTTGCCTGCCCGCAGAGGGTCACGGTGCCCGAGTTGTTAATGCCATTGACAGTTGCTCCACTGCTAGCAGCACCGAACACCAATTGCACACCTGCCGCATTCGTCGGGTCGCAGTAGTAATACGAGGTGCCGGTTCCAGCCGGATCGGTTGCCAACGGTAATGGGGTCCCCCCTCCCACAACCGAGTAGCCATCAGCAACAACCCAGTCTTTGCTTAACCCGAAGTAGTAAACCCCCGGAGACAGCAGGACATCCTTGATCCGATCCGCGCCAGCAGAAGTCGTGATGCAAGCCGTCTTATTCGACTTCACGTAGTAACCGCCACCGGTGGCTTTGTTAAGCGTGCTAGTTGGGTCGCCGCCGTAATAGCCCGGCAGTAACGTCATGGTCGCCGGGATCTTCCCCGAAGCCGGCGTGCAGACTGCTCCGGTCAGTGCGCTGCGGTCCACAACCCCCGTGGTCGCCGGGAACGGCAGTTCGCCACCCACGGTCGTTGCCTTAGCAAGGATCGAATCGATCTGAGCTCCAAAGTCAACGGTCGACGTCAAGACGCCGCCGGAGACATAGGTACCACTGGCAGCATTGGTCACTGTGAATGTCGTGGCTGTCGGCACGCTGCTGACGGAGACGTTGGTCAAGTTGTACGCGCCGGGGGTTGCTCCGGTGATCGTCACCTTCTGCCCCACAGACAGCAGATGGGCCACGGCGGTGGTGAAGGTGACCGTGGTTCCGTTACCGCTTGCTGAGACCAAAGTGCCGGCTGAGTACGTGTTGTTGCAGTTGACTCCACCGGCCGCGAAGATCCCCGGGGACGCACAGGTTTTGCTCGCCCACACGGCTCCGTTGCTCACGATGATCTGGTCGCAACTCGTGCCCGGATCAGTTGTGTAGGTCAGGCAAGCCTTTCCCGATTTGGCGTCCATACCGATGCTTCCAACATTTCCCTTGGCACGCACGTTGCCCGAAAAGGAAAGCCATCCCCACTCGTTGTCGGCACTACCAGATCCGAACTGCAAAGACTCATTCGCGTCAGTCGTATCGGTCAGGATCAGGGCGTCCTGCCCCAAGTGCAAATTTGCGCTGCCGTCCGGTGAACCGCCATAACTCAAACTCTTGATTGCGCAGCGAACGGTGACCACACCCACGGTCGGATCGGTGA
>CAIKAW010000043.1 GCA_903825575.1 uncultured bacterium
CCATGCGCTAAACCAAGAATGGGCCACGGGCAACGGTGGTGCGCCCGGCGTCGGCATGTTCGGCCAACCTCCGGAACTGACCAAGGCTCCGGCCGTGAGCGAAGCTTTCGGCTTTGTCTACATCCCAAAACTTCGAGACAAGGTCTGGGGTCTTCCCTTGGTTGAGGGCGACACCTTGACCCAGTTGGCCCTTGGGATGGCGCACTACCCGGGGACTGCCATGCCTGGTCAGGTCGGCAACTTTGCAATGGCCGGGCACCGGATGACGCACGGGGCCCGACTGAGCAATGTGGATCTGATGGTCCCGGGTGATGTCGTAATTATCCGAACCAAGGACTGGTGGTACGTCTACTCACTGGATCGCCACCAAGTCGTCAGCCCTTACGACTGGTGGGTGGTCCAACCAGTACCTGGCCACCCAACGCAGGTGCCAACTCAGCGACTGTTGACCATGACCACGTGCAACCCGCGTTGGCAGGCGATCGAACGCTGGGTGTGGTGGGGACACCTGATTCAGCGGATGCCGGTAAAGGGTGGGCAACGGCCCGCTCAGTTGGGAGCCTGACATGTACGCGTGGCTATGGCGCAAACTGCCGGGACCGGTGGCCATCAAGGCGCTAGTGGGGGGGCTGCTCGTCTTCCTAGTGATTGCGGTGCTGTTTACGGTGGTGTTTCCTTGGGCTGAGCCGCGACTTCCTTTCAATCAAGTGACAGTCGCGACTAACTCGAGCCCAACACCTAGTGCAGTCACTCAGACCGGAACTGTCCCCGGTGGCTGAGGTCTACTTCGGGCGGGGATGATTACCTAGTGGCAACTCGCATCCTCGTCGTCGACAACTACGACAGTTTTGTCTACAACCTGGTGCAGTACCTTGCCCAACTCGGGGCTAGTTGCGAGGTACTTCGCAATGATGCGGTAGATCTGAATCAGGTAGGCAACTATGACGGGGTCCTGATTTCGCCAGGCCCTGGGACGCCGGATGAAGCCGGCAGTTGCCTTGACTTGCTAGATCGCTGGGCCGGTCAGGTTCCGATTTTGGGGGTCTGTCTCGGTCATCAGGCCATCGGTCAAGTCTTTGGTGGCCGAGTAGTTCGGGCACCGGAGCTTCGCCATGGCAAGACCAGCTTGGTCAACCATCGCGGCGAAGGTGTTCTGGCGGGGTTACCAAATCCGTTCACTGCGACGCGCTATCACTCGTTAGCGGTCGCCCCGGAATCGGTTCCGGACGAGTTAGTGGTGACAGCTTGGACCGACGACGGCGTGATCATGGGCCTGCGGCACCGCACGATGGACGTCGAAGGCGTGCAATTCCACCCCGAAAGCGTGCTGACCGAAGGCGGGCACAAGTTGCTTGCAAACTGGTTGGTCACCTGCGGCGACCCGGAGGCTCCGGCCCGAGCAGTCGGCTTAGGCCCAGTTGTGGTCGCGCAGTAGGCCTATCCGGTCGCTGAGGCCGAAGCCGAAGCAGATGGGCTGGTGGAGCTGGACGGTGTCGGACTGGCCGTGACTTCCGCGATGGAAATCGTGATCGTGACCATTGAACCCTTCTTGGCCATTTGACCGCCCTGCGGAGTCTGCGCGAGCACCACTCCAACGGGGCCAGCGGACATCTGAGGCGGGCCGGTGTTGACCTGGAATCCAGCATTTGTCAGGTCGCTCTTGGCTTGAGCTTCTGAGACTCCGCGCTCGTCCGGTACTGCGATCAAGCCGGAAGAGATGGTGATGTTCACGGCGCTGCCAGCGTTGACCATCGTTCCGGCATTAATGCTTTGAGCCAGAACGTAGTTTGCCGGTTGGCTGCTGTCTTGGTTAGTAACCGTGCCCAGATTCAGACCCACGGCGGCGAGGGCGGCCTTTGCATCGGCCACGCTCGTCAGACCCGTCAAAGGCGGGACAGAGATCTGTTGCTGACCGGCCGAAACGGTCACGGAGACGGCTTGTCCGCGCTGGAGCGGTTCGCCGGCCTTGGGGTTCTGGTCGATGATCGAATCTTTTGGCAGGTTAGAGACGGTCGGATTAGTTTGCCCGAGCACCAACCCCTGCGCCTGCAGCGCCGCTGCGGCTTGGCTGGTAGTCATGCCGTACAAAGAAGGAACGGTTACCTGCTGGGTAGTGCCTGGCCCAAATAGTGCCTTGCCTAAGAACAGGGTTCCGGCGGACACGGCAATGACCAGGGCCACAACACCCAACCAAATCCAACCGCTGCGCCGCCGCGGCGGTTCGCTGCCATCGACCGCGAGCCGGGTGGCTCCGGCGCCGGCTACCGCAGCCATGCGCACTGTGGAATCTGAGGAAACCGCTGGGATTCCGGCCGTCGGCGGACCGCCAACCAAGCAGCGTTCGATGTCTGCCCGCATCTCAGAGGCGCTTTGGTAGCGGTCGTCTGGGTGTTTGGCTAGTGACTTCAGCACAACGACATCGACACTTGGAGAAACGGCATCGTCGATGAGCGAGGGAGCGTCTGGGTGCTCGCTGACGTGTTGGTAGGCAACCGAAACAGGCGAGTCGCCGGTGAATGGAGGTCGCCCGGTTAGGAGTTCGTACAACAGGCAACCCGTTGAGTAGAGATCACTTCGGGCATCCACTACCTCACCGCGCGCCTGTTCGGGCGACAGGTAGGCGGCGGTCCCCATAACTGTGGCCGAAGCTGTGACTGTCGTGGCCGAGTCCGCTAGTGCCCGAGCGATCCCGAAGTCCATGACCTTCACGTCACCTGTGCGGGTGAGCATTACGTTTGCCGGTTTGATGTCCCGATGCACGATCCCGTGGCGGTGCGAGTAATCCAATGCCGCCAAGACGCCAGCCGTAATTTCAAGTGCCCGCTCGGGGAGCAGGCGCCGTCCGCTCTGGAGTAGTTGCCGCAGCGTCATACCGTCGACGTACTCCATAACGATGTACGGAACTACGACATGCTCACTGGCGCTGTCGAGATTGTCCTCCCCGGTGTCGTAGACCGCCACGACGTTTGGGTGGTTCAAAGATGCAGCGGATTGCGCCTCGCGGCGGAACCGGGCTTGGAACGATGGGTCGCGGGCGAGGTCGGGGCGCAGGATCTTCACCGCTACCCGACGGCCCAATCTGAGGTCTCTTCCTTCGTGCACCTCAGCCATACCGCCTCGACCTAAGGTGTCGCTTAATTCATAGCGATCCCCTAGCAGGCGGTGCTCGTCCGCTACCACTGGTTCCCCTTCACGAGGTACATCGTGCCTGTTCGACGTTGGCCCTGCTGCGTTGGCTCGCTCATAGCCCCAAGATCGCTTTAATAACATCTCGGGCAATGGGCGCAGCTAAGCGATTGCCGCTGATTTCCACCTGGCCACCGGCATCTTCAATTACTACGGCGACGGCGACTCGTGGATTGTCGACTGAACCAATACCAACGAACCAAGCCACCGATGGGGCTGCATTGCCGGTTTGCGCAGTTCCGGTCTTCCCCGCAATTGCTGCACCCCTTATCTGGGCGTTAGACCCGGTGCCTATGTCAACTACTGCCTGCATCATGTGCAGTTCCGTGGCAGCGTTCGCAGCCGTCATGGCACGAGAGAAGATCGTCGGCTGGGCACTTTGCAAGATGGTCAAGTCGGGGGCTCGTACTTCACGGACCAAGTAGGGGCTCATCACAACTCCGCCGTTAGCTATTCCTGCGCCCACCAGTGCCATCTGCAACACGGTTGCCCGGTCGTCAAACTGCCCGATGGCCGCCATGGCGGTGGTTGGCGGATCAAGGGTCGCTGGGAATCGACTGATCGCGGTGCGCATCGGGACCGAAAAACTAGAGTCGAATCCAAACTTCTCGGCCTGAGTGCGCAATGCGTCACCGCCAACTTGCATCCCGAGCCAAGCAAAGGCCGTGTTACAACTGATGTTCAGAGCGTTGGCGAGCGTAGTTTTGTTGTTCGGGCCGCACGGGGACCCGCTCCAGTTGTGAAGAACGTGAGTGCTCTGCGGCAACTTAAGGGACGCCGGCCCGGGTATCAGCGAATCCTTCGTGTAGTTCCCAGACTCAAGCGCTGCAGCGAGCGTCACGAGTTTGAAAGTCGAGCCTGGGGGATCAACGCTGACTAGTGGCCGGTTGAGCAGCGGCTGATTCGGATCCTTCAGCAACGAGTCGTAGTAGGTGCGAATCGCGGCTGGGTCGTGCGAGGAAAGCAACGCCGGATCAAAGGATGGCGACTGGACCAAAGCCAAGATTGCTCCGGTCGCCGGATCGATAGCAGCCACCGCGCCGACCTTGCCGGCAAGGGCCTTAAAAGCCACTTCCTGTGCTTTCGCGTTCAAGGTGAGCACAACAGTGCCGCCCTGAGGTTCGCGTCCTGCAATGAGTTGCCCGAGTCGGTTGACGAACAGTCGTGGGTCGTTACCGGAAAGCAGATCATTCTCGATGCGTTCTAGGCCGGTCGCGCCATAAACCATCGAGAAGAATCCCGTGGCCGACGCGTACATGGGTCCATTGCCGTAGAGCCGTAGGTACTTCAACTGATCTGTAGTTGGGATCGAATATGCCACCGGCAAAGTCCCAACCATGATTGGGCCGCGCTTCTTCTGATAGTCGCGCAACAACACGCGACTATTACCAGCTCGAGCTCGAATACTTGGCGCTTGAAAAACCTGGATGACCGTCAAGTTGACCAACAGCGCCACAAACAGGAGCGCAAACACCGCGCCAATGCGTTGAATTTGGCGGTTCATAGCCGAATCACCTGGGTAAGTGATTCATCTGGTGTCTTTGCTATGTCCTGCGGTCGACGGTTTCGATCGCTGATCCGCAATAGCAAAGCAATGATCATCCAGTTGACGATAAGTGAGCTGCCACCGGCTGCCAGGAACGGCGTTGTAAGGCCGGTGAGTGGGATCAATCTGGTGACACCGCCAACGACCAAGAACACCTGCAACGCGGTCACGAAGGACAATCCGGCCGCTAGCAGCGTGCCGAATGGATCTCGACTAGCTATGGCGGTGCGTAATCCCCGCTCAACGATGATTGCGTAGAGGACCAGGATTGCCATCAAGCCTGTGAGCCCGAGTTCTTCGCCGATGGCAGCAGTGATGAAGTCGCTCTTCGCGAACGGGACGAGTTGGGGATACCCCTGACCCAACCCTGCTCCCGTAAGCCCACCGCTTGCGAGGGCGAACAAGGATTGCACCAACTGGTACCCAGTCGTTGCTTGATGCGCCCAAGGGTTCCACCAGATCTCGAACCTGACGGCTACGTGCCCGAATGCGGCGTAGGCCAAGCCGCCACCTAACAAGAACATGATGAAGCCAATAACCAACCACCCTCGGCGCTCGGTGGCTACGTAGAGCAGTGCAACGAACAATCCGAAGAACAAAGCGGCAATGCCGACATCATGTTCAAAGAACAGGGTTCCTAGCGACGCAAACCAAATGACTACAAGCGGCCCGAGGTCGCGGCCACGCGGGATCCCTACACCAAGCACCTTGGCTCGCACAATTGCTAAAGAATCGCGCTTCATCACTAGATAGCCGGCGAAGAAGATGGTCAGCATGACCTTTGCCAGTTCGGCTGGCTGGAACGAGAAGCCGGCAACTCGTAGCCAGAGCGTCGCGCCGTTGATCGTGGCTCCGATACCCGGAGTCAAAGGTGAGAGCAACAGACCAATGCCGAGCAACATGGAAATATAGGTGAAACGCTGTAGTCGCCGGTGATCTCGAACGACGAAGACCACAGCAATGAAAAGGAAAACCGCCAGCGTGGTCCAAGTCAATTGGGCGTAAACCTCAAGGGCTGGCGGCTTGGTTCCATTGCGGACAGCCCGTTGGGCGTCTGCGATATCAAGTCGGTGGATCATGGTCAGACCGAGGAGATTTAGGAGCACGACTGCGGGCAACAAGATTGGGTCTGCGTAGGGGGCGCGCAGTCGCAAGGTGATATGAGCGATGAGTACAAGCAATCCCATGCCCGCGCCGACGATCCAGAACGAGTGCGGAAGACGTCCGTCGGTAGCCAAACTGACTTGGGCATACGCGAGCATTCCAAGTGCCACTGCGAGAACCAGTAAAGCCAACTCGGTGTTGCGACGAGTTGGGATGCCACCAGATAAAGAACGCTTCATCCCGTGGCGTTTGACTCAGAGCGCAAATGAGCAACGATTGTCTGAGCGTCGCCAATCGACTTGGCTGCGATTGTCTCGCTAATGGAGACTTGGTCATATCCAGGCAAAGCGCTGATCGCAAGATCCGTTTGCTCTACCACCGATGACAGTTGCACGCCGAGGATGCCTTGCGGAATTCCTCGGTAGATCGTTACGTAGCCATTACTTTGCCCAACAAATACTTGTGCTCGGGCCCAGAACAGAACTGAGCTGAACGCCAAAATGGCACCGATGGCGATCGCCCCAGCGATCAAAACGGGCAGTCGCCAACTGCGTCGAGTCGGAGGTTCAACTACCAGCGCTGGGGTGGTTCGATCGTTCCCGTCCGACGGTTCGACGTCGGCGGGGAAGGCAATACTTGGCAATTGCCGGCGCACTCGGCTCTCAGCGGCAGCTCCCACTACAACTCCGGCGGAATCAGCCTCCGCTGTCGCATCGCTTGCCGGCACTACGTCGGCGACCACGCAAGTGACGTTGTCCGGGGCCCCGGCCGCGAGTGCTCGCTCAACTAGCGCAGTTACCGCTCCAGTTGGTTCGCCGCGGCTGAGGGACTCGGCGATCTGCGATTCGGTAAGAACTCCGCAGAGTCCGTCGGAGCACAGCAGGTAGCGATCACCAAGGCGAGCCTCGCGGATGGAAAGGTCTGCCTCAATTGGGGGCGTTCCATCAACCGATCGCATTAGCAAGTTGCGCCGCGGATGTACGACTGCCTCCTCTGGAGTGATGCGTCCAGCATCAACCAGGGTCTGCACATATGTGTGGTCATGGGTGAGCTGACTGAGCTCACCTTCGCGCATCAGGTAGGCCCGTGAATCACCAACATGGACAAGTGCGATTCGGTCTCCGAGCCAGGCAATTGCCGTCACCGTCGTGCCCATACCAGCTAACTCTTCGTCGTCAGCAATTAGTCGACCGAGGGTTTCGTTAGCTTCCTCGGCCGTGGCACTCAGCGCCGCCAAAGCCTCGCCGGGAGACAGAGCCAAGGCGTCGAGCGAGGCGAAGCAGGCAACGACAACTGCGCTGGCTACTTCGCCCGCAGCGTGTCCGCCCATGCCATCAGCAACTACAAGCAGGCGTGGACCGGCGTAAGCGGAGTCTTCGTTGCCACTGCGCACAAGACCGACGTCCGACTTCGCGGCACACCGCAGGGCTAACCCGGTCATTTGCGTAACTCGATAATTGTGCGACCAATTCGAAGTTGCTCACCCAGCGGAACTACCGTCGCTGTCGTAATCCGGGTCTTTCCAATCCACGTCCCATTTGTTGAATCAAGATCCTCAACGAGCCAATGTCCATCTGACAAGAACAGGCGGGTATGGCGGCTGGATACGTAGTCATCCTCAAGCACGAGAGTTGCGTCGGCGGCCCGCCCGATAGTCACCGGGGCTTGGTCAAGCGGCACTACGGTTCCGGCTAGCTCACCTTCGACGACCACAAGTTTGGTGGCTTGGCCCTTGGCGACCTTCCGATTGCTGCGGCGCCAACTGCGTCCTTCGGTACCTATGACTGCTGATACTTGCGCCGGCGGCACTCCCGGGGCAGTAAGCGCCTTAGCCACGCTCGAGTCGCGCGGCGCCCGTAGGTCGCGGCGCAGCACTATTACGGTGAAGATTACAAAGATCCAGAGCAGCGCGAGAAAACCGAACCGCAGCAGGGTCAGTGCCAGTTCGGACACTGGTCAGCCGCTCCGGTACTCGAGCACTGTGGTCCCAAGGCGAACTTCGGCGCCGTCATACAGCGTGGTGACCCGTACCGCCACCCCGTCGAGGTAAGTCCCGTTGGTCGAATCTAGGTCGCGCAAGGTTACGTCGGCACCCATCGTGATTTCGGCGTGGTGCCGGGACACTCCCGGGTCATCGATGCGGATGTCGACATCCGTGCCTCGACCGATGCGCGTGACAGCAATGTTCAGCGGGTACGACTTACCTGCGATCACCAGCCGCGGTTGAACTGGTGGTGCATTTGAAGTGTGAGTACCACCGGTGTGAGTGCCGCCCACTTGGATCGGCGACTGCTCCATCGGCTCCACTACGGATACCACTCCGGCGCGAGCTTCGCTGCGGACTCGGAAGACACCGGTGTCGAGTTCTTCGTCGAGGCTGAAGATGACCTCGACTGGACCGGTGAGTGAGTAGTTCTGTTCCGTGCAGTACTCGCGCACCAGATCTGCGAGTTCGCCGCAGAGCGTGCTTTGGTAGACGCCGAGCCGCTCATGGTCGACCGGTGCTAGTTCGACGACAAACACGTTCGGCACAACGGTCCGTTCGCGCGACACCACAGCGGCGCGATCGCCAATTTCGCGTTCCAAGGCCGCGGCTATCTCGACCGGTTGAACTTCAGCGCGGAAGGCTCTGGCAAACGCGCCATTAACTAATTGGTCGATGCGTTGCTCAAAACGGTCAAGGAGATTCAAGTTTCCTCCTGACCTGGGCCAACTGGGACCGTCGGCGACGGTCGACATAGATGTTAGTCGTGCTCTTGGTCAACTCGGCCCGGCAAGAGTCGACATGCCGCCGTGCTAGCCTTTGGCCGCCGTTTGCGGGCTTGTCCGCGCCGGCATGCGCGAGTGGCGGAATAGGCAGACGCGCTGGATTCAGGTTCCAGTGCCCGCAAGGGCGTGGGGGTTCAACTCCCCCCTCGCGCACCCACAGTTCGAAGCCGGCCAAGGAGAAAAGATGTCCAGTTCGGTCGTAGTTGCCCGTCCGGTCCTTGCCGATGTAGTCAGCTCCCGGCTCCCGGCCGCCCTGGCGGCCTCGCTCCCGGTGCTCGCTGGCACCGCGTTAACAGCTGCGTGCGCCCAATTGGCCTTCTATCTGCCGGGCAACCCCGTGCCCATCACGGGCCAGACGTTCGGCGTTCTTGTCATCGGAGCCGCGCTTGGCCCGGTGCGGGCCGTGGTTAGCCTGGCGCTTTACCTATTGCTTTCGCTGGTGGGCCTGCCGGTCTTGGCGCCAAATTCCGGTGGGACCCACACCACGGGCTCCGCGGTGCTCCACCTGCCGACTCTTGGGTACTTGATCGGATTTGTGGTCGCCGGCTCGGTACTTGGGTTGGCGGCCCGTCGCGGCTTGGACCGCAAGCCTTGGTGGACAGCAGCCTCATTCCTAGGTGGGTCAGCCGTGATCTACCTGTTCGGGGCAACCTGGCTGGCACTGGACCTGCACTTGTCCGCGCGCACCGCGCTACACCTAGGGGTTACGCCGTTCCTGATTGGAGACCTCGTCAAGGCCGCGGTCGCTGCTGCGGTGCTTCCAGGTGCCTGGTGGATTACGCGCCAGTTCGACAAGTAGTCGACGGATTTGGCTCCACCTAGTCTTCGACCAATCTACGTGGTGAACCGTGACTGAACTAAGCGCTATTGCTGCTGCCGTACGAGCTGGGCGGATAACTGCCGCCGACTTGGTGCGCGAGAGTCTGCGGCGAATCGACGAACTCGACCCTGCGATCAACTCGGTGGTGGCCCGACGCGACGACTTGGCAATCGCCGAGGCCAACGCCATGGACGCGAGAATCGCTCGCGGCGAGGATCCAGGCCCACTCTCCGGAATGCCTTTGCTGGTAAAGGATTTAGAGGATGTGGCCGGAATGGTCACGACAGCTGGATCGGTTTCGTTAGCCAATTCGTCAGCGGCGGTGCGTGATAGTCGTACCCCTGAACTACTGCGCGCTGCCGGTGCAATCGTGGTGGGAAAGACGAACCTGCCGGAGTTCGCTAGCGAAGGTTGGACGTCAAACCTGCTCTTCGGCACGACGGGCAACCCGTGGTCTTTGGGGTGGACCCCGGGCGGTTCCAGTGGTGGTTCGGCCGCTGCGCTCGCCGCTGGATTGGCCCCGCTGGCAACCGGCACCGACGGCGGTGGTTCGGTGCGGATCCCCGCGGCGTTCTGCGGACTGCTCGGGTTGAAGGCTAGCCGCGGCGTGTTCGGCCGACGCCCGATCCCGGACTGGATGGATTTTTCAGCCGATGGGCCCTTCGCCACCAACGCTGCCGACCTTCGACTGTTGTTCAACCTCATGGTCGGACGGGCCGTCGGCGATCCGGAATCACACGGTCTGGTGTTGAATTCGCCAGCCAAGGCGTCTCATCTGCTCCTTGTTGAGCGCACTGCCGACTATGGGCCGCTCCCGGCCATGGTGGCCGAAGCTTTTGCCTTGGCGGTCGCGAAGTTCGCGACGCTGGTTGGTTGCGATCCGCGACCGCTGAGTCCGCTGCAGGTAATTCCTGAGGGCAACCCGGATGCTGACTGGTTCCTTATTACGTCGGCTGAGCACGTGGGCGCCTTGGGGCGGGAATGGGTCCAGGCCCATCGCGGCGAATTCCACCCGGTAACGGCTGAGTTCTTCGACTACGGACTCAAGTTCGGACTTGATGAGTACCTAGCGGCCCGGCGGCGCCGGTTCTACTACGCAGAGCGCCTCGACGAACTCATCGGTGGCACCGGCCTGATGCTGAGTCCGACCAACGTGGTCGAAGGGTTTCCGGCGGACGGCCGGCTCGACGACACCGGGCGGGTTGGCCTGCGTGGCCCTGAGGACTACAACACCGGAATCCAAAACATGACTGGCCATCCGGCCATTAGCTTGCCGGCCGGAGTGCTTGCAAATGGCGTGCCGTTCGGGCTTCAGGTCACCGCGGCAAGAGGACAGGACACGTGGCTGATCGACTTGGCCGCCGCCTGGGAGGCTGCCCATCCTTGGCCGCTCGTTGCTCCTGGGTATTCGCAGTTCGCTGCGGCGTTCGACGCGCTTAGCTGACCAGTTCGGCTACGAGTTCGCCAAACACTTCGGTATGCCGGGCAACGTCGGCCCCCGTGGTGTCTGGACACATGAGGGCCATGTTGTGGAACGGCGTCATGAGGATCCCGCGGTTCAACGTGTAGAGGTGCACGTATTCGTCCAAATCGTTGTCAGCCGCGGCGGCAGACTCTGACCCCGTGCGAGGAGCCGGACGCGCAAAGCGGTATTCGGCCCGAGCCCCCAACTGCGAAATCGACCATGGCACGTCGTACCGGTCGATCACTTCTTGCACGCCACTTGCAAACGTCGTCGCCAAGGCGATCATGTGTTCAAACGCCGCCTCGGTCAGTACTTCATCGAGTGTGGCTTTCATGGCCGCGACCGACAGTGCGTTGCCCGACAGGGTGCCTCCGATCCCACCTACGTCGACGAGATCGGCATCGCCATGAACCGAGACTTGCTCGGCGATCGCAGCAGTGATTCCGTAGGCGCCGCACGGGATTCCGCCGCCGATCGACTTACCGATAACAAATATGTCTGGCTCGAGACCCCAAGCCCTTGTTGCGCCCCCAGCTCCTGCGCTGAAGGTGTGAGTCTCATCAATCATCAACAGCGCACCGTATTTGTTTGCCAGTTCACGCAGTCCGGCGAGAAAACCCGCTTCCGGAAGCACAATGCCGATGTTTGTTAGCGCCGGTTCGGTGAGGATTGCAGCCACATCGCCGTGGGCTAATGCCCGCTCGACACTGGCCAGATCGTTGAACTCGGCCGCCCGCGTGGTCTGCGCGGGGTCCACTGCTGGGGCCACGTTGCCCGGGCGCGAAAGGGTGCTGCCATCAGGTGCAGTGATGACGAAGGTCTCATCAACGGTCCCGTGATACCCGTAAGCGAACGACAGGATTTTTGGCTTGCCAGTCACTAGGCGCGCGATGCGAAGTGCCCAGCGGTTGGCGTCAGTCGCACTAAGCGCGAATGACCACAGTGGTAGCCCAAAGCGACGCGTCAACTCGGCGGCAACCCACTGCGCTTCGGCGGTTGGCAGCATTGTGGTGATTCCACCGAGTTCACTCATGCGGGACGCAACCGCGCGCGCGGTTGGCTCAGGCGAATGGCCGGCCATTGCGGCGGTGTCACCCAGTGCGAAATCGATGTACGTGTTGGCGTCGACATCTGTGATGTGGTTTCCATGCGCGGTAGCCAAGTACAACGGGAAGCCACCGGACCACATGTTCATCCAGGTCATCGGCACGCGGCCAAACAGATGGTCGGCTTGGGAGTACAGCGCAGCTGACTGTGGATGTGCCACGACATAGGTGGCGCGCTCGCGTGCCAAGAGTTCGGACAGCCGATTACGGTCGACGCGGGGCACTGGTTCCTCCGGAGGGTTCGCAGGCTTTCGATCGTAGGGGCAGGATGGACCCATGCGCGTCATAACCCTGGACGACCTTGCCGGTCTCACGGCAACCTTGCCGGGGAACCCGCGGCTAGTGGTTTCCGGCAACTTCGCGACTCCTCTCGAAGCGCTGGCTGTCTTCGATCGGGAACTGGCGGAATACCGCTTGTTCATGCTCAATGCGCAGCTGGGCATTCCGGATCGGGTCGGAGTTACACCGGAGTCAGCCTTCGTGGGACCGGGAATGCGACACAGTCCCCGGTTGCACTACGTCCCCTGCCGGCTCAGTTTGGTGCCGTTCCTCTTCAGCCGGACGATGCCCCCGGATGTCGTGCTCATCCACACGACACCAGTTGCAAACGGTGCGGTCTCACTTGGCGTGGAGGTCAACATCCTGCCCGCGGCGATCGAAGCCTGCCGCGCCCGGGGCGGCATTGTGATCGCGCAGGCAAACACGCGAATGCCATTCACAGTTGGAGATGCGACGGTTCCAGTCGAGGCCATCGACTATCTCGTTGAAGTAGATGAACCGCTGCCGGCGAAAGAGCCGACCGATCCTGACGACATGTCGTTGGAGATTGGGGAACGAATTGCAGCCCGAGTCGCCGATGGCTCCACTCTGCAACTCGGGATCGGCGCGGTTCCTGACGCGGTGCTGCATCGGCTGCTCGATCGCCGTGGGCTCCGCGTCTGGACCGAGATGTTCAGCGACGGTGTCCTCAAATTGGACGCGCACGGTGCCTTGGACTCGAACGCGAAATTAACGACGAGTTTCATCTTTGGCTCCCAGGCTCTCTACGACTGGGTTGACCACAACGGCCGGGTGCACATGGTGCGAACCGAACACAGCAACGATCCCTCACTGATTGCCAGGCAGCCCTTGATGACCAGCGTCAATGCCGCCCTGCAAGTGGACCTCTTCGGACAAGCAAACGCCAGCCGCATCAACACCCGGATCCATTCCGGATTCGGTGGCCAAACTGACTTCATTGTCGGAGCGCTTCACGCAGTTGGTGGACAAGCGTTCATCGCCATGAAGTCCTGGCACCCCAAAGCTCAGGTGTCAACGATCGTGCCGCTCCTGGATGAACCGGTCACTTCCTTCCAGCATTCGGCCGTGGTCACGGAGAACGGGGTCGCCGAAATCTGGGGTTACAACCAACAAGAACAAGCGCGCAACCTAATCGAGCAAGCTGCCCATCCCGACATTCGCGAAGAACTCTGGGAAGAAGCAGCCGGGCTCGGCTTGGCCTAAGCCGGCTGACTCGGTCTTAGGTAAGTGGGCTAACGACAACTGCCGTTCCGTAGGCCACTAGTTCTTGATAGCCCTGCCCAATCTCGTTGCTGTCGTATCGCATCATCAGGATTGCGTTTGCCCCTATTGCCTCAGCCTTCTCAACCAGACGCGACATCGCCTCGTCGCGCGTTTGAGTCAACTGGGTTGTTAATCCCTTTAGCTCTCCGCCGATTAGGGCCTTGAAACTGGCCCCGATTTGAGTTCCGACGTTTCGAGAACGAACCGTGAGTCCGTAGAGCTCCCCGATGACGCGATCGACGCGGTATCCGGGGAGGTCATTGGTGGTGACGACGATCATTGGCGTCCCTCCTTGGTGACGAATTGCCACGCGAAATTCATTGTGGCACTGGCCGGGCGCGACGACGTGTCGGTGTCAAAGTTGACAGGATGTGCGGGTGACTTGGCCGCAAGTAGTAGCGCACAGAGGCGCCAGTGCCGCTGCCCCAGAGCACACTCTGGCCGCATATGAGCGGGCTATCTCTGAGGGGGCGGATGCACTTGAGTGCGACGTTCGCCTTACGGCCGACGGCAAACTCGTTTGCGTCCACGACCGTCGCATTGATCGCACTTCGTCGGGCCGCGGTCCGGTTTCCACTGCTACTTTGGCCGAACTTGATGCGCACGACTTCGGTTCTTGGCATGACAACTGGGATGACTTTGAAGATCCGCCTGACATTGACGAATCCCGCAGTCGCGTTCTGACGCTCGAGCGCCTACTTGAATTAACTGCGGCTGCTGACGTTCAACTCGCGATCGAAACCAAGCATCCAACCCGGTATGGCGGGCTAGTCGAATCCGGAGTTGTCGAACTGCTGGCGCGTTTTGGTCTCGATCGTTCGCCGGCTGAGGGGCCGTCGCGCGTTCGAGTGATGTCGTTCTCAACGCAGGCCCTGCGGCGGATGCGGGCCCTTGCACCGGATGTTCCGACCGTGTTGCTCATGCAGCACGTCGCGATTAGGTACCGCGATGGCCAACTGCCCTTCGGGTCGCGAATCGCGGGCCCTGGGATTTCTATCATCCGGGCTCACCCGGAGTTTGTGTCCAAAGTACAAAGCGCAGGCAATCAGGTTCACGTCTGGACCGTCGACGAGGTATCCGACATCGACCTGTGTCTCGACCTCGGTGTCGACGCCATCATCAGCAACCGACCTGCCGAGGTACTCGCCCGCCGTGCCGAACGTTGCTCCGCTCCGGCTGACTAGGGTCTTCGCATGGCTGCTGAACAGATTCCCGTCGTTGGGCTCCGCGAACCTTGTCCCTGCGGGTCAGGACGTCGCTACAAGGCCTGCCACGGCCGAGCTGTGGCCGCAGTGGCACCGGCGATAGCGCGACCTTTCTTGGGCTTGCCGGATGAGTGCGACTGGGTTGCAATGCGCGAGATCGTTCCGGCGGCCACGGCCGAACTTCGGCTGCTAGACGGCCGTGAGGTCATGCTGGCGTCCGTGCTGCCAATGGCGTGGCCAGCGCTACACCGCGATGACGGACGACTCCTGCTTGGACTTCAGGTTCAAGGCGGTTCGGGCGATGCCAGTCGGGACCTTGCTGCAGCGCTGGAACGCGCCATCGCGGCACCTGCTGGAACCGCGATCGAATCTCTTAGCCGAGCGACCCCCGGGCCTCGGCTGCAGGACCTCTTGGACCTGACGCACCCGCTTTCGGTGCAGGTACACGAAGGTCTGGACTTCTGGGTTTCGACCGGAACTGAAATGACCGAGGACGTCAAAGCCTCACTTGATCAGGCCAACTCCTCGATCGTGCCCTCAGGCAAGGTCGGATCAGTCGCTGCGGCGTATTGGTGCCGGATCGGGGACAAGGAATTCCTGCGGTGGGTCCAACCGCACGACGAGGACCGATTGACCGATGCACTAGCCCGCCTGCGAGTCCAAGACGCCGACCGGCTCGGGCCTGGGACGAAGTTCGTGGGCGCATTCCGGGCGGACGGGCTGCTCGTGCCCGTGTGGAGCCTGGTCCCAGGTAGTACTGCCGAAGATATGGCCGAACCGGCCGTCGACTTCGGTAAGCGACTGGACCAAGCCCTGGCCGATGATCGACCACTGTCTTCTGATGAGCGCCGGATTCGGGGCGGAATAATCTCCCGGCAAGTAACGCTGCGCTGAACTCAACCACCCAGCGACTACCCTTGCCCGCGTGACCTCCCTGACTCCGACCGCCGCAATCGCAGTGGCCGGAGTCGGTCTTGCGGCGGTTTCACTCGTGGTCGCGGTCATTGCGGTAGTCAAGATGAATCGGCTTCGCCGCGATTACCTTCTGCTTGCACCACGGGACGACGAGCGCTCGATCGTGGAGGTAGTCGCCCGCAAGACAGAAGAGGTTCGGGCGTTGCGGTCGGAGGTCGACTCGCTTCGGGTGCTACTTGACCGCACCCGAACCGAACTAGGCGACGCGATCAGGCACGTCTCGGTAGTTCGATACGACGCATTTGCAGACCTCGGCGGTCGACTATCTTTCAGCGCTGCCCTTCTCGACGACGGTGGCGACGGCATGGTGCTCACTTCGATTCAGGGACGCAGCGAGACTAGGCAGTACCTAAAGGGTGTCCGTGGCGGCAAGAGCGACACCATGTTGTCGCCGGAAGAACTGCAGGCCATTGAATTCGCGATGGGACGGCGGGGTCGATGACCAGTTACGCATATCTTGGTCCGCGCGGAACGTTCGCCGAGACGGCACTGCGACTGCTGCCAGCAGCCGACGGTTGCGAGCACGTTGCCTTCGCTTCAGTTGGCTTGGCCCTTGCAGCGGTTCGACGCGGCGAAGTTGCCGGTGCGCTGGTGCCGATCGAGAACTCGATTGAAGGCTCGGTTCCGTCGACGTTGGACGACCTGGCCTCGGGTGATCAACTGCAGATCATCGACGAGGTGACGATCCCGGTGCGGTTCGCACTAATCGCACGTCCCGGAACTGAGTTGGCAAGCGTCAAAACGGTGGCGACTCATCCGCACGCCGAAGCCCAAACTCGGGGCTGGCTCTACGGATTCCTCCCTGGCGTCACGTTGTTACCTGCGCTCTCGACTGCTGCAGCAGTTCAGCGTCTCGCCGAGGAACCACAGCCTTACGACGCCGCTGTGGCTGCACCACTGGCTGCTGAGTTGTACGGCATGCAGGTGCTTGTTGAAGGAATCGCGGACAACGACGACGCCTCAACGCGCTTCGTTCTCGTTAGCAATCCCGGACCGCTACCTAGCCCGACCGGTGCCGACAAGACGACACTCTTTCTCTACATCCGCGAGGACCATCCGGGTGCGCTGTTGGAGATCCTCACAGAGTTTGCCGTCCGCGGAGTCAACTTGACTCGAATTGAGTCGCGTCCGACCAAGCGCGCCCTCGGGGACTACTACTTCTCAGTCGACGTTGAAGGACATGTGGCCGATGAGCGCGTTGGCGAAGCGCTGATGGGATTGCAACGGGTTTGCGCCGACATTCGCTTCCTTGGCTCTTACGCGCGACATGACGGCAAGAACTCACACGTGCGAATTGGGACCAGCGATGAGAACTTCCGTGCTGCCCGCGAGTGGCTCGGGCAGATTCGCCAGGACGGCTGAGGTTTAGCGAAGTACGCGCGCGGCACCGGTGAGGTGTCGCACAAACCAACCTAGGTAGATGCTGTCGAGTTTGACGCCCTGCTTGGGGTCATCGGCGCTGACCATCTTGCCGTGCCCCACGTACAACGCCACGTGATGCGCACCGCTGCGGAAGTAGAAGAGCAGGTCGCCCGGACGCAGTTGACTCAGTGACACGTGCTTTAGGACGTTGTACTGCGCCCTGGACAGATGTGGCAGGTAAATTCCTTGAGTTCGCCAAGCGGCCAACGTCAGCCCGGAGCAGTCGAACGCCCAAGGTCCGGAGGCGCCGGCAACGTAGCGCGCACCGACATGGCGCAAGGCCCACTTGACGACCGCGGTGTTACGTCGCAGGACCAGAGCCCGGTGAGCGGCAACCTTCGCCAGGGCTGCCCGTCGAGCAAGGGTGGCAGCGCTGACTACGGCGGTAGGAATCTTCGTCGCTAGGGCTGGAGTGTTGGTGGTGGTCACCACTGTCGGGGCCGCTAGTGCCACCACCGTCGTGGCGTGCGCGGATTCGAGGTTGATGACTGTGGGGCCGGCCAGCACAGCGACCGGAAGCAGGGCGCGCGCAAAGGCACGGCCCAATCGTGGGTTCAGCACGCAGCAAAGCCCTCTCTCGCCACCGCCGACCGGGTTAGCTGACGGGCTCGGGCGGGAGAAGCGCGCCCTACCGGCCTAGGCCGGATTCGCCCCAATTGCTTGGGTCCCCGATTCGTGAGGAGTTTCCGCCTCACGACTTGGCGTGCCGCCCGCGCCGAGGGGTCCCGGCTGGTTCGAGCGACCGGGCGAAACTAGCAGCCGAGTTGAGCTGGGCCAAGCCCAGATCGGGCTAAATCCTCATGGAATCCCTAAGTGACCTAAGTCACATTCGCTGTTCTATGAGGGATTCGAGTAGTTCAGCAACACCTTCGGCGTCGTTGGAAGGCAGGCGGGTGGGGATTTCGGCCAGCACCTGCGGGTGCGCATTGGCCACCGCATAGGCACGTCCGGCCCAGCGCAACATGGGCAAATCGTTGGGCATATCGCCAACCGCGACTACCTCGCCTTGGGCCACGCCGAGCCGGGCTGCGAGTTCGGCCAGCCCACTTGCTTTGCTGATCCCAAGGGCCGAAATCTCAAGGAGCACGTCGTCGGCGTTGGAGTGTGTGACTTCAACGAGGTCCGCCAATACGGCTTCAGCCAACGTCAGCAGCGAGTCGGCGTCGTGGTCGGTGCCTGTGTTGGCTCGCGCCAGCAATTTGACGACGCCTCCGCCTTCGATGAGTCCCTCGATGTTTCCCACGGGGGTTCCTGCGGGAGCTGGCCAACGGGGACGGTAGTGATGGTCATGTGCGAAGGCGATCTGATCGTCCCCAAAGCGTTCGACGGCAAAGTTCACGCCCGGCACGGCCGCACGAAGTCGCGCCACCACCTCGGCTGCGACAGCTGGACCTATCGGATGTGCCGCGATGACGGTATCGGTGGCCAAGTCATAAAGCAGGGCACCGTTGGCGCAGGCAGCAAGTCCTTGGTGTTCTGTCTGCTCGGCAATGTCAGGCAGCCAGCGCGGCGGCCGACCGGTAACGAAGGCAACCGGGTAGCCCACTTCTCGCGCGCGCCGCAGCGCAGCGTGAGTGCGCGGGCCAATCGTTCCGTCTGATCGCAGCAGCGTGCCATCAAGGTCACTTGCGAGCATCGGCCAAATCCTTTGCATCGCGCTCGATTCCGCGCAACAGCGCAGGAAACACAAACCGATGGAAGGGGGCCACGGCCAGCCAGTAGAGGCGACCGAGTAGTCCGTGCGGCCTGAACTCGGCTAACTGGTGGACCCGACATCCGCCGGGGATGGGCGTGACGTCAAAGGTCAGCCAGGCGTGGCCGGGTAGCAACATTTCAGCGCGCAACCGGAGGTGTCCGGGAGTTAATTCCTCGACCCGCCAGAAATCCAACGGCTCACCGATGCGCAAATCGTCTTGGTCGCGTCGACCGCGGCGCAGGCCCGGACCCCCGGCAATGATGTCGAGCCAACCTCGCACCCGCCAGAGCAAGGACCCGCCGTACCAACCGTTGGTGCCGCCGATACGTGTCACAGCAGCAAAGGCAAGCTCGGGCGTTGTATCGAAGTCGCGCTGCCGCTCATCGCGCAGCAACGTGCCCCCGGCCCAACTTGGATCGGTCGGGGTAAGCGCAAAGGCGTCTGCATCGGTGAAACGACTGGGGACTTCACCGCGCTGTTGGCTAGCTAGCGCCCGGGCAAGCGCTTCCCGCACTGACATTGGCCGAACATCGAATTGGCGCTCGGCTCGGTCGTCGCAAAGGGTTACTTCGTTGACCAGGCTCTCGACCAATTCCGCCGCGAGCGTCGCCGGCACGGGAGTAACAAGTCCAACCCAGTGGGCGGACAGGCCCGGCGTGAGAACTGGCACAGGAATCAGTCGCCGCCGCGGTAATCCGGCAGCTGCGGCATAACTGGTCATCAGTTCGGCGTAGGTGATCACATTCGGGCCACCGATCTCGAAGACCCCCGAAATGGGCGCCGGATCACTGATTGCTCGCACTAGGTAGGTGAGCACGTCAGCAATCGCGATCGGCTGCCCCTTGGTTGTCACCCAGCGCGGTGTGACCATGATCGGCAACGTGTCCACGAGGTACCGCAGCATCTCGAAGCTTGCTGAACCGGAGCCAAGAATCATGCCCGCGCGCAGTTCGACAGTTGATACACCCGATGCCGCCAACGCTTGGCCAACGTCGTGACGACTGAGCAGGTGCGGGGAGAGTCGATCGTCGACTTGCCCCAGACCACCCAGGTAGACGATTCGCCCGACTCCCGCCTTCGCCGCTGCCCCAGCAAAGTTCTGGGCATCAGCCAGTTCGCGTTGCCGCCAATTCGGTCCCTGGCCAATCGAGTGGACCAGATAGACGGCGACGTCGACATCTTGCATTGCAGCGTCAAGGTCCCCGCCTACATCTCCGGGCGACACCTCTACCTGTTCAATCCAAGGAGCAACGGCCAACTTGGCGGGGGTTCGGGCCAGCACCCGCACTTGCAGACCGGCGGCAATCAACCGGGGCACCAGTCGCCCGCCGACGTATCCGGAAGCTCCGGTGACGAGGATGCGGCCCATCGCTCCAACTTACGGGACTCGCCACTGGCTCGCTGGTTGAGCACTGCGGGCAGGCACCCGCTAGCGTTTGCCTTTCAGCGCCAATAGGTGTCCGGGTCTTTTGGAGGCAGTTGTGGCAGACGTATCGAAGCGACACGCGTACTTGCTTGACGAGAGTGACCTGCCCACGACTTGGTACAACGTCATCCCCGACCTGCCGAGTCCGCCGCCGCCGCCGTTGCACCCAGGCACCCACGAGCCGGTCGGCCCAGACGATCTAGCGCCGCTGTTCCCGATGGACTTGATCATGCAGGAGGTGTCGCAGGACTCCTATGTTGAGATTCCGGGCGATGTCCTCGAGGTCTACCGCCAGTGGCGGCCCTCGCCGCTCTACCGGGCGCACCGACTTGAGAAGGCGCTGGGCACTCCGGCCCGCATCTACTACAAGTACGAAGGTGTTTCTCCGGCCGGATCGCACAAGCCGAACACCGCCGTACCGCAGGCGTACTACAACGCAAAGGCCGGCACCAAGAAGTTGACCACCGAGACGGGCGCTGGTCAGTGGGGTACGGCGCTTGCATTGGCGTGTGCTTGGTACGACCTGGAGTGCGAGGTGTGGCAGGTAGGTGCGTCTTACGACCAGAAGCCATACCGCCGCATGATGATCGAAGCCTTCGGCGCCAAGGTTCACCGTTCACCCTCGAATTTGACCGATGCCGGGCGCGCCTTGCTCGCTGAGAATGCCAACCACACCGGTTCACTCGGCATTGCAATCAGCGAGGCAGTAGAGGTCGCCGCGAAGGACCCGAACACTCGCTACGCCCTCGGCTCGGTTCTGAACCACGTCCTAATGCACCAGACCGTGATCGGTGAAGAAGCACTAATGCAGCTAAAGATGGCTGGGGATACCCCCGACCTGATTGTTGGTTGCACCGGCGGCGGTTCGAACTTCGCTGGTCTGTCATTCCCGTTCTTGCGCGAGAAGTTGGCCGGACGCATGTCGCCCGACATTCTCGCGGTCGAGCCAGCATCCTGTCCGTCACTGACGAAGGGCGTCTACGCCTATGACTTTGGTGACACTGCCGGCATGACTCCGCTGTTGAAGATGCACACGCTCGGGCACAACTTCATTCCTGACCCGATCCATGCTGGTGGCTTGCGCTATCACGGCATGGCGCCGCTGATTTCGCACGTCTACGAACTCGGTCTCATGGACGCAGTGGCGATTCCGCAGAAGGAATGTTTTGCTGCGGCCGTCTTGTTCGCTCGTACCGAAGGCATCCTTCCGGCACCCGAACCAACGCACGCGCTTGCGGCAACAATCCGCGAAGCCTTGCGCTGCAAGGAAACCGGAGAGGAAAAGGTCATCTTGACCGCGCTATGCGGTCACGGCCACTTCGATCTGGCGTCGTATGACTCATATCTGTCGGGCAACATGGTCGACCTCGAATTCGACGAGGCTCGCCTAGCCGCCGGGTTGGCCGGGATCCCGACCGTCTAGCGACCGACGTCAGGAGATTGGTTCGAACTTTTCGCGGCCACCCAGGTAGGGACGCAG
>CAIKAW010000044.1 GCA_903825575.1 uncultured bacterium
GCTGCTCCAAGAAGTCTGGGGCTATCGCCATGCAGCCGACACCAGACTTGTCAACGTGCACGTCCAACGACTGCGTTCGAAGATCGAAATCGACCCAGAACATCCAGACATCGTGCTGACCGTACGCGGCGTCGGATACAAAGCCGGCGGCGCCACTGGGGACCGGGCAACCGTGGTTGGGCTTGGCGGCACGGAGTGAAGCCAGCCGCGGAGCGATCCGCGGGGAAGGCCGGAGTCGCAGTGCCTCGGGCCGGGACGTCGGGACTTCTAGGTCCGTGGCGGCGATCACTGCAGTTGCGAGTCGTCGCCACCACTCTGTTGGTGTCACTGGTAATCCTGACCAGCCTTGGATTCATGCTGCTCAACCGAGTCAGCGATGGTTTGGTTACCGCAAAGGTGCGCGTGAGTCTGGTCGAGGCGGCCGCCGGCCAGGTGGAAGCACAGCGCATCCTGGATGCGGCTGGCGCAAGTACGACACCGCTCAGTCCGCAGTCATTGGTGGACCAGGTGGTAACCGTGCTGTTGTCGCGTTCTGGGAGTCCACCACTCTTTGAGGTCTTGCTGCTCTCGGCGTTGCCGACGGGATCGGTAGCACCCGAGCGCGGAAGTTACTTGGTGTCAGAAGTGAGTCTGCCGGCTGATCTTCGTAGTTCCGTGCGCCATGGACAGAATCAGCAGTACACGTTCACCACCATCAAGTATCTAGACGGGACGGCCGCCCCCGGACTAGCAGTCGGGGCGCCCCTGACGGTTCGCAGTATCGGACCTTACGAGTTGTATTACCTGTTCCCTCTCACCCAGGAGCAAGAAACCCTTGATCTGGTGCGCCGCACAGTGCTCGGCACCGGGGCCCTCCTTCTGGCGGCTGTTGGACTACTGGCCGGATACGTGACTCGACAGGTGGTGCGCCCGGTGCGACAGGCGGCTGAAACGGCCGAACGCTTGAGTAGTGGTCAACTCGGCGAACGCATGCGGCCTCACGGGGATGACGAATTAGCCAGACTCGGCCGATCGTTTAATGACATGGCCGAGAGTTTGCAGCGGCAGATTGGTCAGCTCGAGGAGCTCTCGCGAGTCCAGCAGCAATTCGTTGCTGATGTGTCCCACGAACTTCGGACGCCGCTGACTACAGTGCGGATGGCTGCTGACGTGTTGTTTGAATCCCGATCGTCTTTCGACGCCGGAACTGCGCGCTCTGCTGAGTTGTTGCAGACTCAACTCGATCGATTCGAAGCGATGCTCGGTGACCTACTTGAGATCAGTCGGTTCGACGCTGGGGTAGCAGTTCTTGATCTTGAGCCCGTAGACCTGCGGTTGGTTGCATCGCGAGTCGTCGAACGCACATTGCCACTGGCGCAGCGGCATCGCAGCATGGTTATCGTCGCCAGCGCACCGAGCCAATGTATTGTCATGGCCGATCCACGCCGAGTCGAACGAATCCTGCGTAACCTCGTGGTAAATGCCATCGAACATGGCGAAGGTCATCCGGTGCGAATTTGGTTTGGTGCCGACGCCGACGCCGTCGCAGTCGGTGTCCGGGACTATGGCGCCGGCCTCGACGAGGCTGAGAGTGGGCTGGTGTTCAATCGCTTCTGGCGCGGAGATCCGGCTCGGGCGCGCACAACCGGCGGCACTGGGCTAGGACTTTCAATCTCGAGGGAAGATGCGGGACTGCATGGCGGATGGTTACAGGCTTGGGGGGCGCCGGGACGCGGTTCGCATTTTCGACTTACCTTGCCTCGCGATAGGACTGTGGTGCTCAAGTCATCACCGCTTCCGTTGCATCCTCCGGATGCCGGAGCAGCTATCCCAGCCGCAGCAAATGTTGAAGCAGGTGTAGCTGATGCGAACTAGAACGCGACGGACGCTGCTTGCATGTGTTGCAAGCGGCTTGCTGTGTGCCTGCGCAACTATTCCGACTTCTGGCCCGATCAAGGCTGGGGTGGCTGTTGGTGCCGGAAGTGGCGCACAGGCGATTCGAGTGATCGCGGCACCGCCCCGAGCGGGAATGACGCCGACTGAGATTGTTCAAGGTTTTCTGGTCGCCAGTGCAAGTTTCTCGGATCAGGCCGCGACTGCCCGGGAGTATTTGACACCCGCCCGCGCTTCATCATGGCACCCGGGAATCGGAGTCCAGGTCTTTGCCCAAGATGGGCTGCAACTTGCGGCAACAGATAGCGATGTCAGCGCCCACGGACAGTTAGTGGCCACGATTGGCCCGACGGGGGAGTATCGGCTGGCAGCTGCTCCGATATCGAAATCGATTCCGTTCGCGCTGACTCGCGTTGCAGGGCAGTGGCGCATTTCATCCGTGCCGGACGGACTGCTCCTGTCAGAGTTCGATGTCGCAAGAGCTTTCAGGAGTTACGACGTCTACTACTTCGATCCGAAATTCCAAGTGTTGGTTCCAGATCCGCTAACACTTCCCGTACTAGGTTCGGCGGCCGCGACACAGGTCGTTCAAAATCTACTGGCCGGACCCACTCCGTGGTATGCAAAATCGGTACGCACGGCGTTCCCACCCGGCACCCACTTGACAGTCGATGCGGTGCCGATTGTCAACGGCGTTGCGGAGGTAGACCTGTCCAGTGCAGTGTTGGCAGCCGGTAGTGCCTCTCGGGTAGCGTTGGCCGCGCAATTGGTATGGAGCCTTAAGACGCTGCCGGAAATCTCGGCGGTGCGAATAACTGTGGCTGGCCAACCCTTCCTTGTGCCTGGTGCATCCAGCGTCGAGTCGGCCGACTCGTGGCCGCAGTTCGATCCGTCCGCCAGCGGGCCGGACAACTCCGCCGTGGCTCTTGTCGATGGGACAGTACGCGGCTTTAGTCCATCGACCGCGTCGCCGACCGCAGCATTGGCTACCTCAGGTTCTGGTACTGCACCGTTTGCCGCGATCTCTTGGGACGGCGCGACGGTGGCGGCCGCTGGCGCGGGAGGGATCTCGCTAGGCCCGATCGGTGTCAAGGCGCTGCGCCTGATCAACGAATCGGTGATGGCAAGGCCTTCGTTCGACCGGTTCGGCGGTCTTTGGTGGGTCAGTTTGGGGCGCTTACGCTACCTTTCTGACGCCGCTCCGCTTGAGCCCAAGATCGCTGGCACCCAAAGACCGGTCACGATCGCCATTCTCGGACTTGCGAAGGTGAGCTTGGTGTCGATCGCAGTTGCACGCGACGGCATCCGGGCTGCGGTAATCGTCAAGACTTCGAGCGGAAACCAACTGCTGTTCGGGAGGGTGAGCAACAACGGCGGACTTCTGCTGGACGGACTTCGTCGCGGTATCGCGATTGACCTTGACGTCGCTGCCACCGCTTGGGCTGACGCAGACCACGTCGTCGTTTTGGGTTCGGTAGCTGATGGCGAACCGCAGGCCTACTTGGTGGACGTTGCGCACGGCGCGAGTCAGCCGTTAGGTGCTCCCAGTAGCCCAATGTCGATAGCCGCGCTTTCGGGTCAGCCAATTCTGATCGGAGCCGCGGACGGGTTGGTGTATCAGTCAATTGGTGGTGCGTGGACGGCCACTGGTAGTGGATCAAATCCGACTTACCCAGGCTGATTTAGCGACGATCGCTCGTCCACTGATTGCCGTAGCTCGGTCCACGTGCGTTGAAGTCAGCCAAGAATGAGCCGGTGCGAACCGATTCTGCCGCTGCCCTGCTCGATCTAATCCTGCCCCGCGAATGTGCCGGCTGCGGTTCGGCAGGACGACGATTCTGCAACGTTTGCCGCCAGTCGCTCGAACGCGAACAGGTCAGGCCTGCGTTGGGCCAGGTCGCCGGCCTTCCGCTTGCGGCCGTGGCCCAATACGGCGGAGTGACTCGCTCATCGCTGATCGCCTACAAGGAACACGGCGCACTAGCAGTTGCCGCTCCACTCGGGGAGGCGTTGGCACAGGCGGTGGCGCGGCTGCCAGGTCTGGATGCGCGGTGTCTGACGCTCTGGCTCATTCCCGCCCCAAGCGGTCGTGGGGTCGATCGGCGCCGGGGATCTAGTCCGATGCTCGAGCTCGCGAAGGAAGCTGCCAGTGCCCTGCGACGACACGGCTGGCGGGTCGTCGTCTGCCCCGCGGCCATCTCAGTGCGGCACCGACTTGATCAAGTGGGGCTGTCTGAGAATGAACGTCGAGCCAATCTGTCGGGGGCCATCGCTCTGCGGCCGATCCGGATTCCAATTGACGCGGCCATCATCCTCGTAGACGACATCAGTACCTCGGGAGCAACTTTGACCGAATTGGCGCGCGCAGTCAGGGCTGGCGGTCACATACCATTCGGGGCAGCGGTAGTAGCGCTGACAAGTGCCGAACAGCACCTGCGCTCGGCCGCCACCGGGACTAACGTGGAAGTCGTTCGCGAAAGGCGTCCGAAGAGCGTTCCTCGCTCTTCGATTTGAAGGGGGTCAGCTGTGAATACCGCCGTAGCAGTTAGCGTGAGGGGTCGCCACCTTGAGGTGTCGCAAGGATTTCAAGATCACGCGGCCGCCAAGTTCGACCGGATTGCCCGATTCGGTGTTCCCCTTTCACATATAGACGTTGAAGTGTCCCGTGAGAGCAGTTCTCGTCGCGGCGAAATCGCTTTTGAGGTTGAGTTGACCTGCATTGGTTCTGGACCAGTCATTCGGGCCGAAGCCGCGGCTGCAGACAAATACGCCGCACTAGATCTGGCCTACACCCGACTTGAGGAGCGGCTACGTAGGGCGGCGGATCGCCGTCGTGATCACCGCACTGCAGATTCCCATCACGGCACCGGCATGGCGGCGATGAGCGAGGCAACTCCAGCTAGCGAACCTTCGGATGCCGAAGGCGATGATGAAGTCTTTGCCCAAGGCGCTGTGGTCGTGCGCGAGAAGACCCACGCGGCAGGCCAGATGGATGTTGAGCAGGCGCTCTACGAGATGGAGTTAGTCGGCCACGACTTCTTTCTGTTCCGCGAGTTACAGACCGGACAAGCGGCCGTGGTTTATCGCCGCCGCGGGTATGACTACGGCCTGATTCGCCTGGGCGAAGAACCCGCGGCGGTTTGAAGCGCAGTGTTGCTAGCGAGCTAACGCAGCCAGCAATGGCTTGCGAGCAACGTCAGGTGTAACTCGGTCGATCCGAATATCGGTGGAGCCGATCCAGCTGGATGCGTTCTTCAGCGCGGTAGCTACCCCGCTGATCGCGCTCCTTGGAACAGCGCCGTTCGCGACTTCGAAAGTCACATGTTTAGCCACTAGCGTGCTGCCTTCGCGGCCTGGGTCGACGCGGGCGATGAGTTCACCCTTATGGAGCACGGGCATTGCGAAGTAACCGTGGATTCGCTTCGCAGCTGGCGTATACGCCTCAAGTCGATGTTCAAGGCCGAATAGCCGGGCGGTCCGAGCGCGATTCCAGACAAGTGAGTCGAACGGTGAGAGTAGGGCGGTCGCAGTTGTAACCGGTCGGTCTACGGAGCGAAGCGCGGCGGGATCTGCGTAGCAGCCATTGGGCCAGCCTTCAACCGTTACAGGCACAAGCCCGCTCTCAGCGACAACGCTTCGGACCTGAGCACTACTCAAACGGTGAACATCTGCAAGATCCGTGGTGGTGCCGACGCCGAGTGTCTGGCCGCTGCGGCGAACCAGTTCGGTCAGACAAGCACGGTCATCCGGGAGCAGCTCGAGTAGCGAAGCGGGGAGCGCCCGTTCAGCCAAGTCGTAGACGCGTCGCCAACCGGCCCGTCTGGTGACGACGACTTCGCCGATGTCCCAGAGCCATTCGACGGCGATCTTGGTTTCCGACCAGTTCCACCACTCGGCTCCCGCCTTTGCGCCACCGAGTTCGTTAGCTGTCAGGGGTCCCTCAGCCGCCAGCCGTTTGAGTACCCCCTTCAGCGCCTGACGCGGAACGTCGTGCCAGCGGTACCCGCGCGCTACGAATTCCCGCCGCCGGAATCCGAACCAGGGGTAACTATCCAGGGGCAGGATGCACGCGGCGTGTGACCAGTATTCGAACGCGTTGGGCGGATCTGACCAATAACCGGCCTCGATCGCTGAACGTTCGAGAGCCCCTAGGCGGGAGTAGGCGACGAGTTCGTGGGAGCGGGCTAGGACGCTGATCGTGTCTAGTTGTACGGCGCCAAGTTCAGCCACCATCCGGACGACTCGGTTTCGCTGCGCTCGCGTCCCACCAGCTGCGACCGAGTTGGATCCAGCGGCAAGTCCTTGCGCGCGCAATGCCAGGTGGCGCGCCTGAGCAATGGAAAGCGTCGCTGGCGTCACGACTCGGGACGCGTCAATGGAAACAAGATGGTGTCCCGAATGCCCCGGCCAGTTAGGAACATGACCAGCCGGTCAATCCCCATTCCTTGGCCACCGGCCGGGGGCATGGCGAATTCCAGCGCCCGCAGGAAGTCTTCATCAAGTTCCATTGCTTCCGGATCGCCTGCCGCCGCAAGTAGTGATTGCTCTGTCAGTCGAGCTCGCTGGTCGATCGGATCGGTCAGTTCGGTATAGGCCGTACCGAGTTCGGCGCCGATGGCCACCAAATCCCAACGTTCGGCGAGGTCGGGCGCGCCGGGCTTGCTGCGCGTGAGTGGGGATGTTGCTCGTGGGAAATCGCGCCAGAAGGTTGGCTGGACGGTGTAACGCTCACAGGTTTCCGCGTAGAGCCTTTCGATGAGTGCCCCAACGCTCTCGCCTTCCGGTGCGTTAAGCCCTAACGCAACGCAGTGACGCCGCAACGTGGCTTCGGATGTGGCTACCGTGACGTGTTCGCCAAGGGCTTCAGAGATGCCCGTGCAGACGTCACGTTGGCTCCACTCTTCCGCAAGGTCTATCTCGTGCGTTGAGCCATCAGGCAGAGCGCGAATAAGCCGCGTTGTCCCGAGGACGTTGCTTGCCGCTTCAATGATCAACTCACGGGTCAGCTCGCGCATGGTTTCGTAATCGCCATACGCCTCATACATTTCCAGGCTCGTGAATTCCGGATTGTGTGAGCTGTCAACGCCTTCATTACGGAAGTTTCGGTTCAGTTCGAATACTTTCTCTACCCCTCCTACCAGGAGTCGTTTGAGGTACAGCTCCGGAGCGATGCGAAGGTAAAGGCGTAGGTCGTAGGCATTGCTTCGCGTAACGAACGGCCGGGCGTTCGCTCCGCCATGAATCGGTTGGAGCATCGGTGTTTCCACCTCGACGAATCCGCGACTCCATAGCGATTCTCGAATGCTGCGCGTGACGCCCGACCTAATGTGCAGCAAATCCCTGGATTCAAGATTGACGATCAAATCTAGGTAGCGGTGACGAACTCGAGCTTCGCTGTCGGTCAGACCTTTGTGTTTGTCGGGCAACGGATGCAAGCACTTGCCAAGGAGAGTCCAATCGGTGGCGAGTACGGAAAGTTCGCCACTCTTTGACGTGATCACCTCGCCGGTAGCGCCGACCTGATCGCCAAGATCGATATCTGATTTCCATTTTGCTAACAACTCAGGTCCGGTGGTCTCAGCGGAGAGCATGACCTGTAGGTCACCTGACCCATCTCGGATGGAGGCAAACGTCAGGCCACCACCGACTCGATTGCGCATGACGCGGCCGGCAACCGTGACGCTGCTGCCCGTTTTAGTGTCCGGAGGCAGATCCTGGTGAGCAGCTCGCACTTCTGCAGTCGTGGCATTGCGCCGGAATGATGCCTGGAAGGGGTCCGATCCTTCGGCGCGCATTCGCTCGAGTTTTGCCAGGCGAACTTGGTCCTGTTCGGGGCGGCGGTCTGACTCGGAGGTGTCTGCTACGACAGGTGCTACTTGTTGCAGAGCTTCGTCAACCAATGCTCCGACACTTTGGCCGCCAACAGTGTCAACGGCGGCCCGCCGCAGGCTTGCCAATGGCGTACGAGTCGTCAAGAAACCTTCCGCGCCGGCGGCCGCAATCAGTACCCGCGGCAAGTCGCCTGCGGCGTCATAGCAAAGCAATCGTGGCACCCAGTCGGGCTGATACTTGGCGTTTGCCCGATACAACGATTCGATTTGCCAGAATCGCGAAAGAAACAGCAGCATGGCGCGACCTGCGCGTAGGAACGGCCCGGCACCGATTCGTTCGCCTTCTTCAAACACCGATCGCATGACCGCGAAGTTCAACGATGCTCGTTCGACTCCCAGTCGCGGTCCACAGGCAACAAGTTCGCTGACCATGTACTCCATTAGACCGTTATCGGCGGCCCGGTCGCGTCGCATCAGATCCAAAGACACCCCACGCTGGCCCCACGGCGAGAGCGAAAGCAACGCTCGCAGTTCACCGTCCGCGTCTACGGCCTCTACTAGCACGCAACGACCGTCAGCGGCGTCTCCGAGGCGTCCAAGTGCCATGGAAAAGCCGCGCTCGGTTTCGGTGTCGCGCCAAGCGTCGGCGGCGAAGACGACCTGCGACATTTGCTCCGCGGGAATATCGCAGTGCCGACGCACTCGAGTCGTGTAGCCAGCGCGCTCTACGCGCCGAACCGCTTGGCGGACCACGCGCATCGCACGTCCATCCAAGCGGAAATCAGCGAACTCAACGATTGCTTCGTCGCCGATGGTTAGCGCGGCAAGCCCAGCGCGCGTATAGGCCGAAGCCCCGGTTTCACTGGCGCCAACGACGGCTGGGGCCCACGCAAAGGCCCGCGCCTCATCGATCCAAGCGTCGATTGCGCCGGGCCAGGCCTCGGGGTCTCCGATCGGATCGCCGCTGGCAAGGCTCACTCCGCTTTGGACCCGATAGGTGATGGCCGCCTTGCCGGTAGCCGAGAACAGCACCGATTTGTCGCGCCTAGTGGCGAAATATCCAAGCGAGTCGCGGTCCCCGTACTCGGCAAGTAGAGCGCGGATCGCCACCTCGTCAGCTATGGAAAGTCGCTCATGTTTACGGCGGGGGCGCACAAGCGCCCAAGCCGCAGCGAGATATGACAGGGCTCCGAGCAGCGCAAGTGTGAAAGCGACGATTCTCGGAGGGTTGCCGATAACGGTTGCGTTGCCGCCCACGACCTGCGAGATGGTGTAGGGGAGGCGACTAGCGGTTGTAAGGGAACCATGCAAGGTTTCAACAATCAGCCAACCAGAAACCAGGCTGACAGACATCGTTATGACTAGGACTACCGCAGCCCAGAGCAAACTTCCCTTGGTCACCTTGGCGTAGAACTCGCGCCGTGAAAACAACATGATCAGCAGCACGACGAGCGCGAAGATCGCGTTGGGGACAAATTCAGGGTCGACCACCGATGTCGGAATTGCGATCACGGCCACCAACGTGTGCCAGGTAACCACATACCACCACGCAACCCGTTTGCGCTTCCGCAGGGACGAAGCGACGATCGCGAGCAATGCTGCCCAGGCCAGGTTCGGCGCGGCCGAGATGAAGAAGTACTCCAAGAACGTCCGCAGTGGGGCTGCCGGTGTTCGAAGTTCGGGGATCAGCGCAGTGACCAGGCTGAACGTGGCGACCAGCCCGTAAACCACTGCGCCAACTCGCGGGACCTGCCGGCGCCAGTCCGTGCTGACAGCTTTGGCGTGCGGCCGTGGAGCCGTTTGCCGGGGCAAGGTCAGGGACATGAGGACATTGTGCCGGGCTTGGGCCTCGCTGACAGGTTGCCGGTCGGGCGGCCCGTCTAGGATGGCTAGGCGGCGGGAGCCCGTCGCGCAGTCTTTCCCGGTGGGGAAGGGCCGCCCCTCTCGTCCGGGAGATCCGAGTGTCCGCGATTCTCGACAAGATCCTGCGAGCTGGCGAGGGTCGAATCGTCCGCCGACTGGCCGGACTGGCTAATCAAGTAAACGCGCTCGAGGACGATTTCGTCGCCCTGTCTGACGCCGAGCTGCGGGCGCTAACTCCGCAGTATCGCGAGCGGCTGGAAGCTGGCGAAAGTTTGGACGACCTACTGCCAGAGGCGTTCGCCACAGTGCGTGAAGCGGCCCGCCGGACTTTGGGGCAGCGGCACTATGACGTTCAACTCATGGGTGGTGCGGCGCTGCACTTAGGCAATATCGCCGAGATGCGTACTGGTGAGGGCAAGACTTTGGTTTCGACGCTGCCCGCTTACCTAAATGGGCTAGCGGGCAAGGGCGTTCACGTCATCACTGTGAACGACTACCTAGCCGAACGCGACTCTGAGTGGATGGGTCGGATCCACCGCTTCCTAGGCCTAAGCGTGGGCGTCATCCTGTCGACAATGACGCCTGCCGAACGGCGCGAGGCCTACAACTGCGACATCACGTACGGAACTAACAATGAGTTCGGCTTTGACTACCTACGCGACAACATGGCTTGGGATCTAGAAGAGCTAGTCCAACGCGGCCATAATTTCGCCATAGTCGACGAGGTTGACTCGATCCTGATCGATGAGGCCCGTACGCCGTTGATCATTTCCGGACCTGCTGACGAAGCCACGAAGTGGTACGTCGAATTCGCCAAACTCGTGCAGCGGTTGCGTACTGAGGACGACTACGAGGTCGACGAGAAGAAGCGAACCGTCGGCATCACCGAACCGGGCGTGGAGCGCACCGAGGATTGGCTAGGAATCGACAACTTGTACGAAGCGGTAAACACCCCGCTTGTCGGCTACCTAAACAATGCGCTGCGGGCCAAGGAGTTATTCAAGCGCGACCGCGACTACGTGCTTATGAATGGTGAGATTCTCATCGTCGACGAACACACCGGGCGCATCCTGCAAGGACGGCGTTATAACGAAGGCCTGCATCAAGCCATTGAGGCTAAAGAAGGCGTCGAGATTAAGGCCGAGAACCAGACGCTGGCGACGATCACACTGCAGAACTTCTTCCGCATGTACGACAAGTTGTCGGGCATGACAGGAACGGCCATGACCGAAGCATCTGAGTTCAACCAGATTTACAAGCTCGGCGTGGTCCAGATCCCGACCAATCGTCCGATGATCCGGGGCGATGAAGCTGACCTCGTGTACCGCACCGAGGACGCCAAGTACGTCGCTGTAATCGAAGACATCGCCGAGCGATACGAGAAGGGCCAGCCGGTGCTGGTTGGGACCGTCAGCGTCGAGAAGAGTGAGCACCTGTCCGGTCTGCTCACGCGGCGCGGAATCCCGCACGAGGTCCTGAATGCCAAGCACCACGACCGCGAGGCGTCGATCGTTGCTCAGGCTGGGCATAAGAGTGCAATCACAGTTGCTACCAACATGGCCGGTCGAGGCACCGACATCATGCTCGGTGGCAACCCTGAGTTCATGGCCGCCGCCGAGTTGACCCGAGCGGGCTTGAGTCCGGTTGACGATGCTGAGGCCTACGAGGCAGCTTGGCCGGCCGCCCTGACCACAGCCAAGAATGCGGTAGCAAGCGAGCACGAAGAGGTGGTGGCTCTGGGTGGCTTGTACGTCCTAGGCACCGAGCGCCACGAGTCACGTCGTATCGACAACCAGTTGCGCGGGCGTTCCGGTCGTCAAGGCGACCCGGGCGAAACTCGGTTCTACTTGTCCCTGGCCGACGATTTGATGCGGCTCTTCAAAGCCGACCTAGTCGACGCCTTCCTTCGTCGCTTCAACGTGCCCGATGATGTGCCGATTGAAGCGAAGATGGTTTCCAATGCCATCCGCAGCGCACAGACTCAGGTTGAAGCCCAGAACTTCGAGATCCGCAAGAACGTCTTGAAGTACGACGAGGTGCTAAACCGCCAGCGGACTGTTGTCTACGACGAACGTCGTCGCGTGCTTTCCGGTGAGGATTTGCACGAGCAAGTGCGTCACTTCATCGATGCCACGATCGACGTCTCGGTGACAGCGGCTACGGCAGAGGGCTACCCCGAGGACTGGGACCTCGACCTGCTCTGGACTCAATTGCGTACGACGTACCCGATCGGTCGCACCATTGAAGAGTTGGAAGAAGAGTGCGGCGGAAGTCGAGCTGGTTTGTCCCGTGACTACTTGATCGCCGAACTCACCGAAGATGCCCAGCATGCTTACGACAGCCGCGAGGAATCTCTCGGCGAAGAAGTAACGCGCGAACTCGAGCGACGGGTAATCCTTTCGGTGCTTGATCGGCGCTGGCGTGAACATCTGTACGAGATGGATTACCTACAAGAGGGCATCGGCCTGCGTGCCATGGCTCAGCGTGATCCGCTCGTTGAGTATCAGCGTGAGGGCTTCGACTTGTTCCGCGCGATGATGGACTCGATCCAGCACGAAGCGGTGGCATATCTATTCAACGTCGAAGTTGAGGTCGAAGCCACAGCCGTCGAAGGGTCCGAAGTTGCGCACGATCATCAACCCGGCCACGACCATAGTCACCCGACCGTCTCGGCGCCGGGTCTGGCCCCAGCCCGTCCCGCGGCCTTGCAGTATTCGGCACCGACGGTTGATGGTGCGGCCGAAGTAAGTCGGACGGCGGCCCACACTGATCAGGGTGAGTACGGCGACGTTGCGCGCAATGCCCCATGCCCCTGTGGCTCGGGGAAGAAGTTCAAGCGGTGCCATGGTGATCCCCGGAATCGGTCGGCAAGCTGATTTAGCGGTGAGGTGGCTGCGCCAATGACCGGAATCAGCCAACTTCGAGTGCGGTGCAACGCCAACGTCCGTCCAGCCCCTCGAGTCGCAACGCTATAGCTCGGCTGCGCCGTGATCCAAGCACGACTGCGCTGGCTTCGACAACTCCGTCAGCCGGAGCCGTAACACGAATGCTGCCAACCCGGCGTCGGCTCCGGTGCCGCCGAACTTCGACGCCGACTTGATTGGTCGCGCGGGAATGCGCAACTACTGCAGCGTGGATTTCTGGGGTGAGCCACCGTGTCAACTGTTGGGCCGGACGTTCGCCGGCAAGTACTTCAACGATGGCCTGCACTAGTCGTCCGGTCCACTCAACTGGTTCAGCGAGTTCACTCGTATGCGACCTCTGAACAGCAAAAAACGAATCGTCCTCGACGCTCGCACGTCCCGGCGCGGCCTCCGGGGCAGCTTCCGGAATTGGATCGGGGACCGAGAACAGGGTGGCGCCTAGGGTTTCCGGCAGGGCGCCCGGGATCGTGAATTCCATTGCTAACTGGTCTGGGCCAACCAAAGTCAACGGAGCTCGCTTGGCGGCCTCGTTGGCTGGGGGATCTAGGTCCGGTACCGATACCAACCACAGCAGTGGGCGAGCGGCGATGGGGATGTCGGAGCGCTGGACTTGGCTCATTGTCGACCCGATTTCCGTAGGGCTGATCCGGCCGGTTGCCTGTGTTTGCCTGTGGTTGCTTGTCTAGACCTGCAGTTGGGGCGAGCCAATTGGTTTACGGGATTCGTGGATAACGGGCCAGCCCAAGGCGTGCCCGGGCCAGGGATCTTGGCGGGGCGTAGCCGAGATCAGTTACCCGGACCGAGTCGGCGGCTGAGCCGATCTGCTGTGAGGACCACGGCTTGGGCGGGCTGGCTCAAGTCAGTCCAGCGATCCCGGGCGAAGGTCACACCTACGGCCCCAGTCGGCCATCCATCGGGACCGATTACGGCTGCGGACACAGATGCGAGCCCAACGGTGACTTCTCCGTCCTCGGCCGACCAGCCGCGTTCCGCTTCGGCGGCCAGCAACGCGTTAAGTTCGCGCCCGGTCTGCGGTCCTCGCCCCGTGCGATTCGGGTACACGTAATCGCGCGGATACAAAGCGGCCCGTTGTTTGGCAGGCAAGGCCGCAAGCACGGCTCGCCCCGAAGCAGTCAGACTCGCCGGTAGCCGGACCCCGACGTCGGTAACCAACGGGGTAGCGCGCGGGGTGGATTCCTTTACCAGATATAGAAAATCGGTGCCATGGAGGACGCCGAATTGGGCCGTAACATGCAGTTTCAGTGCCAACTTTTGCAGTTGTGGGCGCGCAAGTCGTTCCAGCGGGCCTTGGCGCAGGTAAGCAGTTCCGATTTCGAATGCGCCGATACCAAGCCCCCAACTACCGTCATCGATGAAGTGGGTTGCGAAACCGGCATCGCTTAGGGCGCGCAAGATGCGATAGGTCGAAGCCCGCGGGAGCTTTAGCTCGCGAGCGATAGTGGCTGCAGCCGTGGGCTCGGTTCGGGTCGCTAGAAACCGCAACACTGCTACCGCTCGTTCCGGGCCGCGGGGCGCTGGCGTCGTCACCGGCGCAGTATCTCAGATATGAGACGAGGATTTCGACGCGTGGGTATCGCAGGCCGCGAGGGCGGGTGATGATGCTTGCTGGACCGGGGTTGCCGGTCTGCCTCGGCCGGGAAACGGAGTTCTCATGTCTGGTAGCCGAATCGTCAGGTCTCCACACGGCACGACGTTGACTGCTCGTTCGTGGCCTCAAGAAGCCGCCATGCGAATGCTGCAGAACAATCTGGACCCAGCCGTTGCCGAGCACCCTGAGAACTTGGTCGTGTACGGCGGAACCGGCAAGGCGGCGCGCGACTGGAACTCTTTCGACGCGATCATGCGGACGCTGACCACATTGAAGGACGACGAAACTCTGCTGGTGCAGTCCGGACGTCCGGTAGGCGTGATGCAAACACACGAGTGGGCGCCGCGCGTACTGATCGCGAACTCAAACCTCGTCGGCGACTGGGCAAACTGGCCCGAATTCCGCCGGCTCGAGGCCATGGGCCTAACCATGTACGGTCAAATGACCGCTGGATCATGGATTTACATTGGAACGCAAGGGATCTTGCAGGGTACGTACGAAACGTTTGGCGCAGTTGCAGCGAAGCGATTCAACGGCACTTTGGCTGGCACCCTTACGGTGACTGCCGGCTGTGGCGGGATGGGCGGTGCGCAACCGTTGGCAGTCACGATGAACGATGGTGTTTGTCTGATTGTTGATATCGACGCGACCAGGTTGCAGCGCCGGGTAGTTGACCGCTATCTCGACGAAATGACGGACGATCTTGACGACGCAATTGCGCGGGTGCTAGCGGCGAAGGCCGCTAGGCGCGCGTTGTCAGTCGGGCTCGTAGGAAATGCGGCGGAGGTACTTCCAGAGCTCCTCCGTCGCGGAGTCGCTGTCGACATCGTCACCGACCAAACTTCGGCGCACGACCCGCTCGCATACGTCCCCGAGGGCATCGAATTCGCGGATTCGCACGAGTACGCAGCCGCTAAGCCAGAGGAATACACCGACCGCGCTCGGGTTTCGATGGCGCACCATGTCGAAGCCATGGTCGGCTTCATGGATGCGGGGGCCGAGGTCTTCGACTACGGCAATTCAATTCGCGACGAGGCTCGTCAAGGTGGCTACGGTCGCGCCTTTGATTTCCCCGGTTTCATTCCGGCCTACATTCGTCCGTTGTTCTGCGAAGGCAAAGGACCTTTTCGTTGGGTGGCGCTTTCAGGTGATCCGGCCGACATTCGGCGCACCGATCAGGAAGTGCTCAAGTTGTTCCCCGACAACGAAGGCCTGCGGCGGTGGATCACCTTGGCGCAAGACAGAGTGGCGTTCCAAGGCTTGCCCGCTCGGATCTGTTGGTTGGGATATGGCGAACGCGATGTCGCCGGATTGGCATTCAACGAACTGGTTGCGAAGGGCGAAGTTAAGGCGCCGATCGTAATCGGGCGTGATCATCTCGACTGTGGCTCGGTGGCATCGCCTTACCGAGAAACCGAATCCATGCTCGACGGGTCTGACGCTATCGCCGACTGGCCGTTGCTCAATGCGTTGGTCAATACCTCCTCCGGGGCCTCATGGGTGTCAATCCACCACGGCGGAGGCGTAGGTATTGGGCGCTCGCTGCATGCGGGCCAGGTGTCAGTGGCGGACGGCACCGCACTTGCTGCCCAGAAGTTGGCGCGCGTCCTGCGCAATGACCCGGGAATGGGCGTAATCAGGCACGTTGATGCCGGCTACGACTTGGCCGATACCGTTGCAGCAGAACGCGGAGTTCGAATCCCAATGCAGGAGGCCTGAGGATGGAAGACGTCCTGCTCGGTACCAGCGGTGTTACGGCTGCAGATGTTATTGCGGTTGCTCGCGGAAATGCCCGGGTGATCATCTCGGCCCCGGCTCGCGAAGCAGTGGCTGCTGCGCGCGTGGTGATTGAGAAGTTGGCGGCGGCTGAGACGCCGGCCTACGGAGTCTCTACCGGCTTTGGGGCGCTTGCCAATCGTCACATCTCGTTGGAATTGCGAGCCCAACTGCAGCGATCGCTGGTGCGCTCGCATGCCGCTGGCATGGGACCCAGCGTTGAGACCGAAGTGGTCCGCGCATTGATGTTCCTACGATTGAAGACTTTGGCCTCCGGTCGAACCGGAGTGCGTCCCGTGGTTGTGGAGACGATCGCGGCGATGCTCAACGCGGGCATCACCCCTGTGGTGCACGAGTTCGGATCCCTTGGCTGTAGCGGGGACCTCGCTCCTTTGGCCCATGCCGCACTGGTGTTGATGGGCGAGGGTTTGGCTTTCGATGCCGCTGACCAGATTCAGTCCGGGGCAGAAGTCCTTGCGGCAGCCGGAATTGAACCGGTGGTGCTGGAAGCCAAGGAAGGTCTGGCGCTGATCAACGGCACCGACGGCATGCTCGGCATGCTGTTGATGGCTGGAGCTGACCTGGTCGAACTGTCCAAGATTGCCGACATCACTGCTGCCATGAGTGTCGAGGGTCTGCTCGGGACCGATCGGGTGTTCCAACCCGAGCTACATGCGCCGCTGCGCCCACATCAGGGGCAAGCCGCAAGTGCGGCAAACTTGACTCGACTGCTGGCGGATTCAGCAATCGTGTCGTCGCATTTAGAGGGCGACACGAAAGTACAGGACGCTTATTCGCTTCGGTGCGCCCCGCAAGTTGCTGGGGCCGTTCGCGACACCATCGCATACGCCATGTCTGTTGCCGCCAACGAACTAGCGGCGACGATCGACAATCCAGTAGTGCTGCCGGATGGTCGAGTCCAATCCAACGGAAACTTCCATGGCGCTCCTGTTGCTTACGTGCTGGACTTCTTGGCCATTGTTGCTGCCGATCTAGCGTCCATTTCAGAACGACGTACCGACCGGATGCTGGACCCAGCCCGGTCGCACGGGTTGCCGGCATTCCTTGCCGCTGACCCCGGCGTTGATTCTGGAATGATGATCGCCCAATACACCCAGGCTGCACTGGTGAGCGAGATGAAGCGCCTAGCTGTACCTGCGAGCGTCGATTCGATTCCCAGTTCGGCAATGCAGGAGGACCACGTCTCGATGGGATGGTCGGCCGCGCGCAAACTTCGAACGTCGATCGACAATCTACGTCGAGTTCTGGCGGTTGAATTGGTTGCGGCGGCTCGAGCCCTAGATCTGCGGGCGCCACTGCAACCTGCACCGGGTACCGGAGCCGCGCTGGCATGTTTGCGGCAAGCAGTTCCCGGGGTTGGGCCCGACCGGTTCTTGGCCCCGGAGCTTTCGGCGGCCGAAGAGTTGTTGCGTTCTGGCACATTGCTAGCAGCAGTGGAGTCAACGATTGGACCCTTGGGCTAAGCCATGTCGACTTTGATCACGGGTATCTCCGAACTGCTAACTAACGATCCGGCTATTGGTGAAGGAGTCGGTCGGATCAAGTCAGCGGCTTTGCTGATCGAGAACGGGGTTGTGGCTTGGACCGGTCCAGCCGCGACGGCGCCGCCCGCCGATTCGGTGATCGATGTCGGTGGTCGGGCGGTGTTTCCGGGATTCGTTGATAGTCACTCGCATCTAGTCTTCGGTGGCGACCGAGTCGACGAGTTTGTGGCCCGAATGGCGGGGCAGACCTACGCCGCCGGGGGGATCAAGAGCACTGTTGCTGCTACTCGGGAGGCCAGCGACGATGACTTGCGGGTGCGCACCGCAAAGCTAGTTGCCGAAATGTTGCGGCAGGGAACCACGACTGTCGAGATTAAGTCCGGCTATGGCCTAACGGTCCAAGATGAGGCACGAAGTCTGCGCATTGCCGCCGAGTTCACATCGGAGACGACCTACTTAGGCGCCCATGTTGTGCCGGCCGGTCTAGCTGCAGACGAATACGTTGGTCTTGTTACCGGCGACATGTTGAAGGCTTGTGCGCCGCATGCGAAGTGGATTGATGTGTTCTGCGAACGCGGTGCGTTCGACGCGGATCAAGCTCGGGCCGTGCTAACAGCTGGTAAGGCCGTGGGCCTAGGCCTACGCATTCATGCCAACCAGTTGGGCCCGGGTCCAGGGGTGCGGTTGGGCTGCGAGTTGGGTGCCGCCGCAGTTGACCACGTCACCTACATCGATGACGAAGATATCAGCGCGCTTGCGCAAACTGGCACGGTTGCGACGCTGTTGCCCGGCGTTGAGTTCTCCACGAAGCATCCTTATCCCGATGCCCGACGTCTGTTGGACGCAGGTGTGGTCGTCGCTCTGGCCTCTGATTGCAATCCCGGCTCCTGCTTCACGTCGAGCCTGGCTTTTTGCATCACCCTTGCGGTGCGCGAGATGGGACTCACTCCGGACCAGGCGATCTGGGCTGCGACTGCCGGTGGGGCACGTGCGCTTCGTCGCACAGACGTCGGGCACCTTGGAGTCGGTGCTCAAGCGAACTTCGTTGTGCTTGACGCGCCGGCAGCTGCGTATTTGGCCTACCGCCCGGGAGTTCCGCTGGTGCGCGATGTTTGGTCGGCAGGGCGGCAGCGCATTGGTCCGGGCTCGAGTCTGGGCTGAGTGCTGGGCGTACGTTGCTTGGGTGTCCGGAGCGAAGCCTGATCCTGATTCGGTCGAGTACTTTCTTGCGGCGTTAGACGCCCGGGCCGTAGCCGAGGGTTTCGTTGATCTAGCCTCCGAGGTCACGGAGCGAATCGCGATCGAGACTTCGCACATCTATCTGATCGATCGCTTACGTGCTGCGGTTGGCGGCCATTTGGTTATTGAAGTCGGTGGACGGAGTTACTCCGGGGTCCTGGTGCAGGTGCTTTTCGACGCACTCCGAGTGGACTGTGATGGGCGCGCGTGTCTGGTCGCATCCAGTGCGATCGATACCGTGCTGGGCCTAACCGAATGCTGCGTAGATCCTGGTGGGTTGGGTCAAGTGGAACGACGTCTTGGGATGGCTTCGGTCCTGCGCCGCTGGCTGACCCTGCGGGTCTGCGTTGAGTTGCGCGACGGCACAAGGAGAGCAGGCTCCTTGATCCGCGTGGGGGCAGACCAAATAGATCTAGTGACCGCTAGTGCCCGGGTGAGCATTGCGACCGAAGCGATCTGCGTCGTCGAACTTGCTTGTGGCGTCGACTTTGCGGGATAAGCCGACCCTGCCTGATTCGCCCAAGGGGTGGGCCAGGACGAAGTCGGCAGTCTGCGCGTAACTGCGTTCGATATACGCCTCGAGTTCACTGGTCTCGACCCGCCATTGGCCCCGACCGCCGACCTTCATGGCCCGGAGTTCACCTGCACGCACCAGCGCATAGGTCTGGGCCGCCGAAACATTTAGCGTTTCGGCGACGTCCGCGAGGGTAAGGAAGCGCTGTGACATCGAGAAGATTTTGCCACTGACGTGGGTGTAGCGGGGGCGGGGCGGTGCAAGTTGTGGACAGAGCGTTGGCGGTTGTGGACGCAGGTAAGCGCAGGCGGTTGAGCGACGTCAGACTGGCGCCCCACGGCCGGTACGGGAGGACACATGTTTCACTGGCGAACCCCGGATTCCATTGATCGACTCACTCGTCGTCGTCGCGGGCGAGATCCACGACTGATTGTGGGAGTTTTGCTGATCATTTCCAGTGCCGGAATTGGGGCGCGCATTCTTACTTCCGCTGGCGCTCAGGTGCCGGTCTGGTCCGCGTCACACGACCTAGCCGGAGGATCGGTTCTAAAGACCGGCGATCTGGTTGCAGTGCCCGTGCATCTAGGGGCGGTTCAGGGTCGATATCTACCCACTGCGGGTTCAAGCCCGGTCGGTCAGCGACTGCTTACGGCAGTTTCCGCCGGGGAGTTAGTACGTCAGGGCGCCCTCACGGCTGGGGCAGATCGGCGCCTAGTGACATTGCCGGTAGAGCCGCTGCACCTACCGGCTGATTTGGCTCACGGTGCCAGCGTTGATGTTTATGTGACCCCTCGTGATTCGGCTGGTGCGAGTGAAGTATCTCGACTAGTCCTAGCGGCTGCACTCGTCGCAACTGTCTCAACCGACCAAAGCAGTTCCGGTGAAGTCGCGGTCGTACTCGATGTGGCTCCGGGCCAAGCAGCGGAGCTGATTTCGGCGCTGCGTAGTGGTTCGGTCGATTTGGTCGGTAGAACCACATGAAGACCGGCCTTTTGCTTGCGCTGGGGTCGGCACATTGGGAGACAGGGTTGGTCGCTGGCCTCGCGCGTGCTGATAGTGGTTTCGCTGTCGTTCGAAGGTGTCCGGATCTAGCCGATCTACTCGCTGTGGCAGCGGTTCGTAACGGCGCTGTCGCTCTCATAGCCAATTCCGTGTCTCGACTCGACCGGTCGGCGGTGGCGTATCTACACGAATCCGGAGTCCTGGTTGTTGGGTTGTTCGATGCCGAAAACGATGCTGGCGGTGCGCACCTGATCGCACTCGGATGCGATGCGGTTGTGGCTGTTGGCGAGGACGTTACTGGCGCCATTGACGAACTGGCCAATGTTGTCGAGCAGCGGTTGGAGCGGCCGCGACTTGTTGCTGTGTCCCAAGATTGCGTTGCACAAGGTCCGGGGGCTGGGCGAATCGTCGCAGTTTGGGGGCCGGTTGGTTCGCCTGGGCGTAGCAGCGTTGCTCTCTCACTTGCCGATGAATCAGCTCGGGCCGGCGTGGAGACCTTGCTGATCGATGCAGATCCGACGAGTCCGACGCTAAGTGCGCTCCTCGGACTTTGCGACGACGTGCCGGGGCTGCTAGTGGCGGTTCGACGGGCTGGACGGGCAGGGTTTGCTTCAACCGACCTGTCTCAACTGACCGCGCGGATCGGTCACCGCCTCAGCTTGCTCGCCGGCGTGCCCAGTCAACATTCCGGCGAACTCCGACCGGCCGGGCTGGCGGCGATCTGGAGCGCGGCCGCGCAACTTGTGCCACTGACGATTATCGATGTCGGGAGCGACCTAGCCGCGATTGCGGACGGTTTTGTTGGCCGTTCGGGATCGGTCGCGGTGTCTGCACTAACTGCCGCCGACACAGTCATTGTCGTCGGCTCCGCTGATCCGATTGGATTGGCGCGTTTAGTTACCGGGCTGCCCCGACTGCGCGAGGTAGTTCGGGGCCGCGACCTTCGATTAGTGATCAATCGTGTTCGGCGTGGTGCGGTCGGGCCGTTCCCGGAGCGTGCGATCTGTGAAGCCCTTGCTGAGCACGTGAGCGAAACGCCTTGGTTGGTGCCCGATGATCGGCCCGCATTTGACGAGGCCGTCCTAGCCGGACGCACGATCGCCGAGGTTGCTCCAAACTCGCTGGCGCGTCGCTCGCTAGCCGAATTCGGTGAAGCGTTGCGAGCTGATCTGTTGACCTCAGCTTTCGCCGACGATGTCAGCCTTGGGCACCGTCGGCTCATCCCCAGCCTGCTTCGTGACGTCGACACGGGGTAGCAACAACGTTGCGAGCAGTCCCAAGAGCACCCACGCGGCTGCTGCCCACGCGACTGCTCTAGTGGAGCTCACGAAGGCCGCATCAACCGCAGCCCGCACAGCGGCGCTGTCAGGGAATCCAGCCAAGGCCGGAAGAGCCTGGGCTGGCGCTGTGGCGACTAGATCGGCCAAGTGCCCCGCTTGGTCAGCCGGGACTCCGATGTGTCCAAGTTCGCGGCTCACGCCCCGCCCAAGCGACACCACGAGCACCGCCCCGAGGATGGCGGTTCCCAGTGCTGCTCCCACCTGCCGGGTGGTGCTTTGCACCGCCGAGGCTTGGCCGGAGGCCGCGATGGGCACATCGGCCAGCACTACGCCAGTAAGTTGAGCGGTGGCAAATCCGACGCCAGCGCCGTATACGAGAAGGCCGGCCAGCAGGGACCAGAGAGACAGATGCGTCGACAGAACGGCACCAAGGAACCCGATCGCGATCACTTCAAGCAGCAGGCCTAGTCGCACCACCATTCGGGCACCATGGCTGGCGGTGAGTTTGGCCGAGAAAGGACTCGAGAGGAAGGTGCCGACCGCGAGCACTGCGAGCACAGCTCCGGTGCGTAGCGCCGAGTAGCCAAGCGCACTTTGCAGGAAGAGCGGCAGTGCGAAAAGCAGGCCGAACTCGCCCAAGCTGACAATCATCGCTGCGATGTTTCCGTAGCGGAACGAGCGAATCTCAAACAGTTTTAGGTCGAGCAAGATGTGCTTGCCCTGCTGGGCTCGCAGTCGCTGGACTGCGACAAACGCGAACAGAGCCACTGCCGATACGGCGAACGCAACTACGCTGGGCGAGCTGCCGCCAAACGTCCGGACCAATGAGTCATTTGCGAACGCTGGCTTGGCGTGCCACCAGCCGTACCGCTGCCCTTCGATCAAGCCGAAGACGAGTGCTCCAAAGCCCAAGGTGCTCAGCAGCGCACCAACGAAATCGATGCGTTTGGTGGCTGTCGGGTCGGAAGTTTCAGGCGCAAAACGCCAAACGCCGAAAGCGACGATCAAACCGATGGGCAGGTTGATCAAGAACGCCCAGCGCCACGAGAACTCGGTGGTGAGCCAGCCGCCAAGAAGTGGCCCAAGTGCCGCTGCACCACCGATCGTCGAACCCCAGATGGCGAAGGCAATTCCGCGATCGCGACCGTGATAGGTGGCGTTAACGGTTGACAGCGACGAGGGGAGCAGCAGGGCACCGCCGATTCCCTGGAGCACCCGCCCGAATATAAGGACACCTGGTCCGGGTGCCAGCGCCGCAACGAGACTGGCTGCAACGAAAATTGCCGTCCCTAACAGGAACATGCGCCGCCGGCCAAACGCGTCACCAAGTCGACCAACCGTAAGTAGCAGCGAAGCAAACACAAGGGAGTAGGTGGCGTTCACCCACTCGGCTGTGGTGGTCGTCAGGCCGATCGTGCGGATCATTGATGGGATCGCAACGTTGACGATGGTTGCGTCGATGATGATCATCGCGACGCCTAGGGCGATGAATGGCAGTGGGCGCCAGCGGCTGCGCTCGGTCATATGGTTCCTCTCGCGATACATGACTACCCTAGGGGCAGTTGGCCGACCTCGGGTCGGTGACCAATCCAGTACGCGTCTGAACTGCCCGGCCTAGGAGCCAAGTGCTAGATCCTGATGGCGTAATCGCCTTGATCGTCGACTGGGGCGGTGTGCTGACTGACGGCATCTCCACAGTGGTCGACAAATGGACCGCCCAAGAAGGGGTCAGTCCGGCGGACTATTACGCAGTGCTGGGCGAATGGCTGGCTCCTGATGGATCTGCATCGGCGCTCATCAACCCGATCCATGAGCTCGAACGCGGACAACTGACGGTTCCAGACTTCGAACAACAACTTGCGACTGCTCTGACTGTCCGAAACGGTCTTACGTATGAGCCGGTAGGCCTATTGGACCGTATGTTTGAGTTCTTCGAACATGCCCACGACATGGTTGGGCTGGTGCACCGGGCGCACGCCGCTGGGGTGCACACGGCGCTCTTGTCTAACTCCTGGGGGAACACTTACCCAAGGGATGGATGGGACGAGATGTTCGACGTGGTCGTGATCAGCGGCGAGGTCGGCATGCGCAAGCCAGAAGAGCGGATCTTCACCCACACTCTGGATCTGCTTGGGCTGGCCGCTAGCCAATGCGTCTTCGTGGATGATCTGCGGCACAACGTGAGCGCGGCAGTCAGTCTTGGCATGGTCGGGGTTCACCACGTCGACTACGACACGACAGCGTTGGAGCTTGAAGCGATCCTCGGGATTGCCCTCCGCGACTGACCTGCGGGCTAAGCCGTGCCACGATGGGCGGATGGACCGGTTGAGCACCATGGATGTCTCCTTCTTGTATTTCGAGGAGGCGAACACCCCTATGCACGTGGGGGCTGTGTTGATCTGCGAGGTGCCCACCGAGGGGTTCGACTACGACCGACTCGTGCGCCTGATCACCGAGCGAATTGCCCTCGTTCCCCGCTACCGCCAACGAATCAAGTGGGTTCCGGCGCACTTGGCCAATCCGGTCTGGGTTGACGATCCAGCCTTCGATATCGCCTACCACGTTCGTCGCTCGGCACTTCCTCGCCCGGGTACTGACGAGCAACTGCAGGAACTTGTCGGGCGCATCATGTCGCGGCCGCTGGATCGGGATTGGCCGCTGTGGGAGATGTATCTGGTGGAGGGAGTGTCAGAAGGACGTTTCGCTCTGATCTCCAAGACGCATCACGCACTGGTCGACGGCCTCGGCGCCATCGACATTGGCCAAGTGATCCTCGACGAGACTGCCGAACCGGCCCGGTCAGAAATTGTCCCGTGGGTCCCGCAACGCTCGCCCTCGTCACTTGATCTGGTGACGGGTGCGATTGCTGACGCGGTGCGCAGCCCAGCGTCGATCCTGGAAAGCATCCGATCCGAAGCCGTCGATTTGCAGCGACTTGCCAATCGGATCGGTGAGAAGTCCCTTGGGGTGCTTTCGGCCATGCGCACAGTTGCCAGGCCACCTCAGAGCAGTCCGCTAAACGCTCCGGTTGGGCAGGCTCGGCGCTTCGCTTGGGCTGCCGCTGATCTGGCTGACTTCAAAGCCTTACGCATTGCACACGGGGTGACCATCAATGACGTTGTACTCGCTGTTGTAGCCGGAGCTTTGCGATCGTGGATGCAGCAACGCGGCGAACCGGTGACGTTGCGTTCGACGGTTCGCGCATTGGTCCCGGTCAGTGTGCGTGATGACGGCGAATCGAGCAGCGGCAACCATATTGCCGCCTTCTTGTGTGACTTGCCGATCGGCGAGCCGAAGGCGCTGTTGCGATTGCAGCGCATCGCCTACGAGATGGGCCAACATAAGTCGACCGGACAGTTGACCGGGGCTCAGGCGTTGGCCGGACTGGCTGGCTTCGCCCCGCCCACGTTGCACAACTTGGGTGCGCGAGTTGCCAGCGGCATGTCGCGCCGGCTGTTCAATCTGGTTGTCACCAACGTCCCTGGCCCGCAAGTTCCGCTCTTCGCAGGCGGTGCGAGGCTTTTGACTTGCTATCCGGTTGTGCCGCTGGCCCGCGGACAGGCGCTGAGTATCGGTGCCACCTCGTACAACGGCCAAGTGTTCTTCGGCCTGAATGCCGATCGCGAGGCCTTGCCGGACGTCGACCTGCTCGCTGGATTGCTTCTGGAGGAACTAGCCATCCTGCGGACCACCGCTAAGGGACGTTCGGGGCTGGGCAGTGATCGTTCGAGTGCGGGAGAATGACCAAATGACGCAAGTGCGACGGGTCTACGTGCCGGTCACCGCCAGCCAACTTCGCACCTTGCTGGCCGACCGACGGTTGCCTTTGGCAGCCGGATTCGCAGTGACACCTTCATTGCAAGACTGGTATGGAACTGGCGACGACGAACAACTCGAACACGCCGCTTGCTTCCGCGCCAGTGAATCCGCCGCCGCCGGAACTCGCCGCATTGTGCTGCCGCTAGAAGTGCCGGAATCCGGCGTCGAGGACGTAGGAACGTCGGACGACCCTGGGGCGGTTCGAATCACCGCCGTGATCGAACTTTCGTGGGTCGCTGCGATTCTGGCCGGCGATGACGAAGATTTGGCTTGGTATGGCGTTCAGGAGGCTGACCAGGTGCTCGGCTAGGTCCGGTTCGGCACCGGCCGAGCGGGGAGGGATGGAGTCCGTCGTGGATATTCGAAGCCAGGTGCCGCTGCCGCACAACGAGCCGATCCAGAACTATGCACCGGGCAGTCCCGAACGGTCGCGACTGCAACTGCAGTTGACCGAGTTGGCCGGTGAAGTGCGAGACCTGCCGATGACCATCGGCGGGCAGCGACGAATGGGTTCGGGCTCCATCGACGAAGTTGTTCAGCCGCACGCGCGCCGGAATGTGCTGGGTGTCACGCGCGAGGCGACCGAGTCCGATGCCGCCGCTGCCATTGCTGCGGCCAGTGCCGCAGCAGCCGATTGGCGCAACACCTCATTCGATGAGCGAGCCGGCGTCTTGCTACGCGCGGCCGATCTACTTGCCGGCCCTTGGCGCGAGCGACTCAATGCGGCGACGATGCTTGGACAATCCAAGACGGTAATCCAGGCTGAGATCGACGCGGCCTGTGAACTGATCGACTTCTGGCGGTTCAATGTTTCCTTTGCGCAGGCCATTCGTTCGGAACAACCGATCTCATCGCCCGGTGTTTGGAACCGGGTTGACTATCGTCCGCTCGAAGGCTTCGTGTACGCAGTCACACCGTTCAACTTCACGGCTATTGCTGGCAATCTGCCGACCGCGCCGGCGCTAATGGGCAACGTGGTGCTGTGGAAGCCTGCTACGACGCAACTGCTTGCAGCAACGTTGCTCATGGAGTTGCTAGAGGCGGCCGGTCTGCCCCCTGGTGTGATCAATCTTGTGACCGGTCATGGTCGCGCCGTTACCGACGTCGCGCTTTCTCACCCTGATCTGGCTGGAATTCACTTCACCGGTTCCACAGCGGTCTTCCAATCGTTCTGGCAGCGCATCGGCACCGGGATAGCTGATTTCCGGTCCTACCCTCGAATCGTCGGCGAGACGGGTGGCAAGGATTTCGTTCTTGCCCATCCATCGGCCGATCCGGATGTGCTGCGAACTGCTCTAGTCCGGGGATCATTCGAGTATCAGGGCCAAAAGTGCTCGGCCGCATCGCGGGCCTACGTTCCCCAAAGTGTTTGGGACCAGATGGGGGCCGATTTCCTGGCCGAGGTTGATGCACTCGCTATGGGCCCGGTGACTGATTTCACCAACTTCCTCGGCGCGGTCATCGACGAACGCGCCTATGCCCGGGTGACGGCTGCCATTGAACGCGCCAAGGCTGACCCGAGCGTCGAGATTGGGGCCGGAGGAACTTACGACGACACCGCTGGTTGGTTCATTCGCCCGACGGTGCTGCTTTGCGCTGACCCAGCCAGCGAGTACTTCCGGGTTGAGTATTTCGGACCGCTTCTCGCGGTACATGTCTTCGCCGATCGCGACTACGACGCGGTGGTCACGCAACTTGAATCAATCGCGCCTTACGCGCTGACGGGTTCGATCATCGCGCAAGATCGCAGCGCGGTCGCCGCCGCAATGGCCAACTTGCGTTTTGCGGCCGGCAACTTCTATATCAACGACAAACCAACAGGAGCGGTCGTTGGACAACAGCCTTTTGGCGGTGCCAGAGCAAGCGGTACAAACGACAAGGCCGGATCAGCGGCGAACCTAATGCGCTGGACGAATGTGCGTTCAATCAAGGAGAACTTGTTACCACCGGTCATTTCTAGCTATCCGCACCAAGGGTAGAGCGGCTAGCGATTAAGCCAGTCTCGTCCCATCGTCTCTTCGAACTCGACGGCGTTCTCGAGTTGGTCGCCAACGATCTCTTCGAGTTTGCTGCCAAAGAACGGCACCGAAGCCGTGACCGTCAAGTCAAGGGTGGCGCTAGCCGAGGTTGCATCGCCAACGAGTCGGATCGTGCCGATTACCGAGACTGGGGCACCGCTGAACCCGACCTTGACCTTGCCGTGGCGCTCACCGGCATTGTCTGAGGGGGCCCAGTCGTGGGTTTCGGTGACCGTGATGCGTTCGCCCACGAATGGTTTGGCCGCCGGGGGAACGTCGGCGGGGATCGAGCGCCCGCAGACGACCCGATCACCACCGTCGTCGGTCACAGACACCTCGGCGACAATTTCGGTGCCTTCTAGGGCTGCGGCCTTGGCTGCAACGTAGGAGGGGTCTAGGAACATCGCAAACACGCGATCGATTCCTGCCGGATAGGACATGGTGGCGCTAAGTTCTCGGGTCACGCTCAGACTCTGCCACAACAATGAGTGGCTTGGGGGCTAGGGTGGTCTAGGCCCACAACGGCGTGGATCGAACTAGGCGGAGGCTTACGCGTGTCCGATGTTTTTGCCTCGGAGTCAATCGCTGTCGACCCTTCCGAAGACCTCCTCGTCGGCAGCGGCACGATCCAACTGGAAGCCGCCCGAACCCAACTGTTGGCGGCCGCATGTGAGCAGGCCAAAGCTGATGCCGGACTTGTTGCCCAGTACTACCGCCACGTGTCAGCTGAGGACTTACTCGATCGCGATGTGCCCGCCGTTCTGGCAGCAGCTCTCGGGCACCGCGACCTAGCCTTGGCCCGGCCGCAGGGCGTCGCCTTGGTTCGGATTCAGAACCCGACCCCGCCAGATCGTTCCGCGCATCGCACGGTCCTTGAAATCGTCACCGACGACATGCCTTTCCTGGTCGACTCGATCACCGCGGAGTTGTCACGACGCGGCCGAGCAATCCACTTAGTGGCTCACCCGTTGCTAGCCGTTGTGCGCGACGTGGCCGGATCGTTGCACGAAGTACTCGACATTGACCCGAGCGATTTGCCCGCCGATAGCGCTGCGCTTCGCGAATCCTGGATTCGGATGGAGATCGATCGGATCGCCTCTGCGGAGGATCGCGACGCGCTCAAGGCCGCGGTCGTATCCGTTTTACGCGACGTCCGCGAGGCGGTCGAGGACTGGCCCCGCATGCGGCACGCGGCAGTGCAGATTGCAGCCGAACTTCAGGCCTCGAGCGGCTCGGCACTGAGCGAGAATTCCGAAGCGGCGGCTTTGTTGGAGTGGTTGGTTGAGGACAATTTCACGTTCCTTGGGTATCGCGAATATGACTTACGCGGTGACGAGGGCGACGAGTTATTGGCCGCCATTCCCGGCACCGGGCTCGGAATTCTGCGTGCCGACCATCCTGTTTCGGCGGCATTCGCCAAACTTCCGGCTTGGGTTCGGGTCAAGGCCCACGAGCGAGTGCCGTTGGTTCTGACTAAGGCCAACAGCATCTCGACTGTGCACCGTTCGACCTATCTCGACTACGTCGGCATCAAGCGTTTTGCCGCCGATGGCAGCGTCATCGGCGAACGTCGCTTCTTGGGTCTGTTCAGTGCCGTTGCCTATACGCAATCCATTCGCAACATTCCCGTGCTTCGACGTAAGGCCGAGGTGCTGCTCGAGCGGGTGGGCCTGGCGAACAAGTCGCACTCGGGCAAGGACCTGTTCCAGTTCCTTGAGACCTATCCGCGCGACGAGTTGTTCCAAGTCGACGTTGATGACCTGGTCGCAGTCGCCGAAGGGGTGCTCCACCTTCAGGAGCGCCGACAGACGAAGCTGTTCATGCGCCGTGATGCCTACGGCCGTTTCGTCTCGTGCTTGGTCTACCTGCCGCGCGATCGATACAACACTGCGGTTCGACTTCGCATCGCCGAGTTGCTGCGTTCAGCGCTAAATGGACGAAGCGTCGAGTACACGGTGCGGGTCACTGAGTCAGTCCTCGCGCGATTGCACTTCGTCGTCCGAGTCGACCAGTCCGAGCAACTGACTGACATTGATCCCGACGAGGTCGAAGCTCGCCTGGTTGAAGCGACCAGGTCTTGGGTCGACGATTTGTTCGTCACCCTGAGCGTCGAGTTTGATGAACACGATGCGGCCAGTTTGTGGGGGCAGTACTCCGACGCTTTCCCTGAGTCTTACAAGGAGGACTTCCCAGCTGCCGTCGCAGTTTCCGATTTGCTCCATCTCGAGGCGCTCGGCGCAGCCGATGACCCGACCTATTTGCTGTACGAGCCCGTGGATGAATTCCTTGGACGCCGCTTCAAGATCTTCCGAGTTGGGGCTCCGATATCGCTGTCCGCGGTCCTACCTGTCCTTCAGTCAATGGGCGTCGAGGTCGTCGACGAGCGGCCTTATGAGTTGCAGCGGGCCGATGGTTCGGTTGCGTGGATCTACGACTTCGGGCTCCGATTCGATCCGGGTGCAGTTGTTGATGTCGACAGCCTGCGCGATCGTTTCCAGACGGCCTTTGCAGCGGCTTGGCGCGGTGAGGCTGAGGCCGACGGATTCAATTCCTTGGTACTGGCGTCGGGATTGACTTGGCGTGAGGCCGCGGTGATCCGGGCCTACGCCCGCTACTTGCGTCAGACGAACTTCACGTTTTCCCAGGCCTACGTCGAACGCGTCACTGCCGTCCACGGTCCGATAATCCGGGCGATCCTCAACCTCTTCGCAGTGCGGTTCGATCCAGATTTTGGCCAAGATCGTGACCTTGGTGCTGCCAGGTTGATCGTCGAATTCGAGGCCGCCTTGGAATCCGTCGCAAGTCTGGACGAGGACCGGATTTTGCGAGCCCTTGGCACCCTCGTGCGCGCCACTCTGCGCACCAATTACTACCAGGTCGATGCGGACGCCCGCCCCAAGTCGTACATCTCCTTCAAGCTCGATCCGGCGCAGGTTCCGGACCTGCCGCTGCCGCGCCCAAAGTATGAAATTTGGGTTTACTCACCCCAGGTCGAGGGCGTTCACCTGCGCTTTGGTCAAGTAGCGCGTGGGGGATTGCGCTGGAGTGATCGCCATGAAGATTTCCGCACCGAAATCCTCGGGCTGGTGAAGGCGCAGATGGTCAAGAACGCTGTGATCGTTCCCGTAGGTGCCAAGGGTGGGTTCGTAGTTCGTCGGCCCCTGGTTGGCGGTGACCGGGAAGCCATCCTGGCCGATGGGATCTCGTGCTACCGCCGTTTCATCAGCGGGCTACTCGATATCACAGACAACCTCGTCGGTGGCGAAGTCGTTTCACCCAAACGGGTCGTACGACATGACGGCGATGACACCTACCTCGTGGTGGCTGCCGACAAGGGCACAGCGACCTTCTCCGACATCGCAAATGGTGTCGCGGCCGAATATGGCTTCTGGCTTGGCGATGCTTTCGCCTCCGGAGGGTCGGTCGGATACGACCACAAGGTCATGGGAATCACGGCTCGGGGCGCTTGGGAATCGGTCAAGCGACACTTCCGCGAACTCGAACACGACACCCAAACCCAAGACTTCACCGTCGCCGGGGTAGGCGACATGTCTGGCGATGTATTTGGCAACGGGATGTTGCTTTCTGAGCACATTCGGCTCGTTGCCGCATTCGATCATCGCCACGTCTTCCTTGATCCGAATCCAGATGCCGTGGTCTCTTATGCCGAGCGTCGTCGAATGTTCGACTTGCCGAGGTCTTCTTGGGCCGACTACAACGCCGCGCTTTCAAATGGCGGCGGCATCTACCCGCGCACCGCGAAGTCGATCCCCATCAGTTCCGAAGTCCGAACGAGTCTTGGGATCGCAGACGGTATCGAGGCTATGAGCCCGGATGAATTGTTGCGCGCAATCCTGCTTGCGCCGGTGGACCTGCTGTGGAACGGCGGGATCGGCACTTACGTGAAGTCCTCGACCGAGGTGAATGCGCAGGCCGGAGACAAGGCCAACGATGCGATTCGTGTCAACGGTTCGCAGTTGCGCTGCCGCGTAGTTGGCGAGGGCGGAAACCTCGGGCTGACCCAACTTGGTCGGGTTGAGGCTGCTCGCGCAGGGGTGCGCATCAACACCGATGCCATCGACAATTCCGCCGGCGTCGATACCTCAGATCACGAGGTGAACATCAAGATCCTGCTTGATCAGGTTGTGCGCGATGGCGCCATGACTTATGAAGAGCGAAACGAGTTCCTCGCGAGCATGACCCAAGAAGTTGCCGAACATGTATTGCGCGACAACTACGAGCAGAACATTCTTCTCGGTGTTGCACGTGAGCGAGCGCACACTCTGTTACCGGTGCATCGTCGCCTGATCGACCAGCTTGTTGCACGCGGGATCTTGGACCGTGACATTGAGTTCTTGCCGTCGGATTCGGCGCTGGCACAGCGATACTCGGTTGGTGAAGGACTATCGTCGCCAGAGTTAGCAGTCTTGTTGGCGTACGCGAAGATCTCGGTTACAGACGACCTCAACGAGAGCGCTCTTAGCGCAGACGCCTGGTTCGAGCGTGACCTGCGTTCGTATTTCCCGCCGCAAATTGTAGATCGGTTCGCCGATCGCTTGGCGGCCCACCCGCTGAAGCGTCAAATCATCGGCACTCTTGTTACGAATGAGCTGATTAACCGCGGCGGTATCACGGCAGTCTTCCGGGCCGCCGAGGAGACCGGGGCATCGCCGGTCGAAATCGCAAAGGCGTTCGCTGTGGCAAGCCAGGTCTTCGACTTCCCAAGCCTCTGGGCACGAATTGAGGTCCTCGATCGCGAATCGGGCATCTCGGCTCAGCGCGAACTAATCGTCGAAGCTCGGCGGCTCTTGGACCGCGCTGCGCGTTGGTTGTTGCAGACGCGCGGTGGTTCGATCAACGTCGCCGCCGAGGTCGAGCGGTTTGCTGCGCCCATGGCGCGACTTTCGCCCCTGATCCCCGAACTTCTGGTGGGCAATGAACGGGCCCGGTTGGAACGACGCACCGCCGAGTTTGTTGCCAAGGGTGCGCCGGCAGATTTGGCGCGCGAAGTGGCATCGCAACTCGATGAGTTCGCGCTGCTAGATGTGGTGGAGATTGCGCGTGCTTCGAACCTCGAGCCCGAGGAGGTTGGCCGGCTGTACTTCGCAGTCTCCGAGCGTTACGAGGTGGACCTGCTGCTGCATCGGATTACTGGCCTTCCGCGTGCCGATCGTTGGGCCACGCTTGCCCGCAGCGCGTTGCGTAGCGACCTTTACACCGCGCTAGCGGGCCTGACCACTTCGGTGCTGCGCCTAACGCCTGACGGTCTCGAACCGGTCGAGCGGATTGCCCGTTGGGAGAGCACGAATTCCGAAGGCTTGGCCCGAGCCCGAACAACTCTGGACGAGATCCTCGCGCTTGAATCCCAGGATGCGGCCACCTTGTCGGTTGCGCTGCGGACGATCAGAAACCTTTCCGGCTGAGCGCTGGACTTAGTGGTGACGCTCAGCCCGAACCACACGCGCGTGGTCCGCGGTGTGCGGCGGATCGCTGGTGGGCGCGTCCACAATCTCCCAACTCGCCTTGTTTGCGCCCCGTGTCACTTCTAACGTCTCGGAGCAGACGCGGCTCGGTGCTCGGGGGACGTCGGGCCCGTCTGCCCCATTCGCCAGAAGTTTGGCGGGCCCAACGGAGGCGCAACCTTGTACACACCCGAACAGCTCGCAGACTGGGTCCGAGCTACCGCACAATCGCGCGGATTGGATCTGGTGACCGATGCCGGAGCCGTTCGATCTCTGGTCGCCGACGCTGTTGCCGACCACGTTGATGAGTCAGACCTAGCCGCCAGTGACCTTGCTATCGAGGTGTATGCGCGAGTTGCCCCATTTGGGCCGTTGCAGGAACACCTTGACGATCCCGAGGTCGAGGAACTCTGGATCAATGAGCCGGGTCGAGTGTTCGTCGCCCGCAGCGGTCGAAGTGAACTGACCGCAACGATTCTGACTGCCGAGGCCGTCCGGGATTTGGTCGAACGCATGCTGCGCTCAACGGGCCGACGCGTGGATTTGAGTTCCCCATTCGTTGATGCCTCGTTGCCTGATGGCAGCAGATTGCATGTTGTGATCCCGGATATCACGCGCCAGCACTGGTCCGTGAACGTACGTAAGTTCGTTGTTCGGGCGCGCCATGTCGATGATTTGGTGCGGCTGGGCACCCTGCCTGCCGATGCGGCGGAATTCCTCGCGGCGACTGTTCGGGCCGGACTTAACATCATCGTTGCTGGCGGCACGCAGGCGGGCAAGACCACGATGCTAAATGCGCTACTCGGTTGCGTTCCGTCTGGCGAACGAGTCATAACCTGCGAAGAAACCTTCGAACTCCAGGTTGACCTTGCTGACTGGGTGGCGATGCAGACAAGGCAAGCAAGTTTGGAGGGCACGGGCGAAGTCAGGCTTCGTCGGTTAGTCAAAGAAGCCTTGCGGATGCGGCCAACCCGGCTGGTTGTTGGAGAAGTGCGACAAGAGGAGGCACTTGATCTTTTGCTTGCCCTCAACTCAGGCATGCCAGGAATGTGTTCAATACATGCGAATAGTGCACGCGAAGCGGTTGCGAAACTGTGCACGCTGCCGCTGCTGGCAGGGGAGAATGTGAGTGCTGCATTTGTCACACCAACGGTTGCCGCAGTTGTTGACATTGTTGTACACGTCGAGACAACGCCGGACGGAAGTCGGCGTGTCAGCGAGATCATCGCGCTCCCCGGTCGGACGGAGAACGGGGTCGTGGTTATTGCCGAGTTGTTCGTATCGGATGGCTTGGATCTCGTGCGCGGAATGGGGTACCCACCGCACGTCGATCGCTTCGCGCGAGCCGGGATTGACTTAGCGGCCTTGCTCGATTCGCCACCCCTCCGCGTGGCGTGATGGCGGGCATCGAAGTGCTCCTCGTACTTGTCGTCTGGGTGCTAGGCGCCACGGTGTTGCTCGTGCGCTGGATTAGACCTGTCACCAACCACGGCGACGTCGCGGGGTTGGCCCACGGTCCTAGCGTGCGATTCCGGGAGGGCCGCAAGATCGTCCTTGTTGCAGCGACGGCTGCTGTGTGCACGGCGCTGCTGGTGGTTTTGGCTACCGGTTTGCCGGTGCTTGCAGTGACGGCCGGGGCCGGGAGTTGCTGGCTGCCGTTTACGTTGGTGCGCCACCGCGATCAGCGTCTCGCCCGGGACCTACATGGAGCCTGGCCGGATGCGATTGATGTGCTTGCCGCAGGTGTGCGAGCCGGATTGAGCCTTCCGGAAGCGGTTGCTGACCTAGGAATCCACGGCCCGGAGCCGCTGCGTCCGGCGTTCAATGCTTTTGCGGCTCACCTACGGACGGATTCGAACTTCGCAACTGCCCTGGATCGGCTTAAGGACGACCTTGCTGACCCAGTTGCAGATCGGGTTATCGAATCGCTGCGGATTGCCCGAGATGTCGGAGGGATGGATTTGGGGCGACTCTTGCGCACCCTTTCTATGGCGCTGCGCGACGAAGGACGACTTCGGGCCGAGGTGACATCTAGACAGAGCTGGACGGTGAATGCGGCCCGACTGGCGGTTGTCGCGCCATGGCTGACGCTGGCATTGCTCGCACTTCGACCCAGTTCGCTCGCGGCTTACGGCACTCCCACCGGCGGACTAGTTCTTGCAGGTGCCGGCGTTACCTGCTGGGTCGCGTACCGCATGATGCTGCGAATCGGCCGGCTCCCCGTTGAAGCGCGGGCCCTGCGGTGATCTTCTACCCAGCGGCCCTGGCTTGTGCAAGTTGTGCCGCGTTCGGTTGCATTGGCTTGTTCAAATGGGCATTGGACGCGCGGCAACCGGCTTTGTCTCGGCGGTTGCGCAATGTCGTCAGCCCTGCCTTGACTGAGCCGGCGACGCTGAGCCGCGCCGCGATCGCGCAGGTGCGGGCACAACTCGGGCGACTCCTGCAGCGTTTTGGGTCGGACCGAGACCTAAGTCGACGGCTACATCGCGCGGGTTCGTCGCTGTCGCCGGATGGGTATCGGATCCTGTTAGTTGCCGGTGCACTGATTGGCGGCCTTACCTGTGTTTGGCTTGCCTCCTTGTCTGGACGCGTGACCACGGCGCCTGTGGTGATCCTTGGTCTGACATTGGGAGTAGGCATTGGCCTGTTACTGGTCGATCGGATCTTGACGATGGCGATTCGGCGGCGCGAAAGCCGGATGGCCGCCGAATTCCCAGCGGTAGCCGAGTTGTTGGCTTTTGCCGTGGCAGCCGGGGAAAGCACCCCCGGAGCCTTAGCGCGGGTAGTCGATTGTTCGAGCGGACACCTTGCGGCTGAACTCGCGGACCTGCTGGCCGAGGTTCGCGCGGGTTTGCCTCTGTTGACTGCGCTGGGCAACCTAGCTGATCGGATCGAAGTCGCTCAGATTCAAAGGTTTGTCGATGGAGTGGTGGTCGCGCTCGATCGTGGTACTCCGCTGGCCGAAGTGTTGCGGGGGCAGGCTGCCGATGCCCGGGCCCACGGTCACCGCCTACTTATCGAAGCCGCCGGCCGCCGCGAGGTGTTCATGCTGATGCCGGTCGTATTTCTGATCTTGCCGACTGTGGTAGTTGTCGCCCTATTCCCGGGGTTGAGAGCCCTGACTCTGACCGTGCCCTGAACTCACAGTGTGATCTCCAAGGGAGGAAAGATGTCCAGATTCGAAGACTGGCTCACCCGGCGGTTGACCGGTTGGGCATTGCAATTTTCGTCGGCCAACGATGACCGCGGCGATGTGCCGGGCTGGGTGCTCGTGACAGTTATGACCGCCGGACTCGTGATGGCCATTTGGCTGGTGGCCGACACGCAACTCAAGGACATTCTCGGCAAGGCGATCACGTCAGTAACTAAGCCGTGATTCGTCGCGCGGATAGCAGTGGCGCTGCCGTGGTCGAGTTCGTACTGGTCGCTCCACTGGTGTTGCTGCTCGCGTTGGGGACGATCCAACTCACGCTTGCGCTGTACGTACGAAACACGTTGATTGCCGCTGCCGCCGAAGGGGCTCGATTGGCTGCGGTTGCTGGGGGCAGCCCGACGGCCGGAGTGGCCCTTACACGTGGTGTCTTGGCAAATCAGCTGGCTGGCGGAGTGGTTACCGACGTGAGTTCGGGACGGCTTCTGCGCAGCGGTGTCGCGTTCCAATACGTCCAAGTACGTGCGCGGTTACCGCTTGTGGGGTTGCTCGGACCGGCCTCGCTTGTGGTGACTGGGCACGCATTGCTTGAGAAGTAATGGCCAGCTTCGCCGCCGGAAATGAGCGAGACGACGCCGGCTCGGCGGTCGTTGAATTCGTCTGGCTCGGGTTGCTTTTGCTCGTTCCGCTGATCTACCTGGTGCTATGTGTCATGCGCGTACAAGCAGCCGCGTTCGCGGTGACGGAAGCGGCGCGGGCAGCTGGTCGCGCGTACGCCCAGGCTGACTCGACTTCCGTGGGGCTGACTCGTGCCCGGGCCGCTGCGGGCATCGCGGCCGCCGACCAAGGCTTCACGCTAACAACTGGATCCCTGCGAATCACTTGCCGACTCGGCGCTTGCCTGACTCCGGGAAGCATCGTCGATGTGAGAGTGCAACTCAATGTCGCATTGCCGTTAGTGCCGCGCGTGCTCGCGGGAGCCAGTGCGACCACCATTCCGATCTCTGCCCTGCACAGCGAACGTATCGATGTCTATCGGCGCTGGCCGTGATGGCGCCCCGTCAGAGCGACCTCAAAGCCGAGCGCCAACCCGACGATGCCGGCACGGTGTTGCTGCTGGTCATCGCTGTGGCTGCCGTCGCCATCGGACTGATCATTGCAATGTCTGACGTAACCGCGCTGTATTTGGGTCGTCGAGCAGTTGCGGCGGCAGCCGATGCCACCGCCCTTGCGGGCGCTCAAGGGGCGGACTTGGCAGCCATCTACGCGGGTAAAGCGACCGTCGGGCTGCCGTTGTCATCGATCGCAGTGCGTCAGGCGGTCACCGACTACGTTTCGACGGCCGGCCTAGCGACAACGTTGCGAGGGTTCAAGGTCGAGTCGGTGAGCACCGACGGGCATTCGGTCCGGGTCGTGATCTCGGCAGTGGTGGTGCTCCCGTTCGCTGGCCTGATCTCGACCGGAGCCGGTTCGGTCACGGTCAGGGCAGCTGCCCGGGCGATGGCGCCGGTCGCCTGAATTAGCTGCGCCGGCGGGTCGACTACCCTCAAGGCGTGGCCATCATCGATTCGACCGAAGCCCTGCGCGAGCTTGCCTACACGCTTTCCAGCGTTGAAGCGGTTGTCGACCTGCCCGCGCTGAAGCAGGAACTGGCTAACTTGCAGGAGCAGGCGGCTGAGCCCGACTTGTGGAATGACCAGGAGCACGCGCAATCCGTGACTTCGCGCCTCTCCTATGCGCAGGGCGAAATCCGACGCCTGGAGACGCTGCGGGGCCGAGTCGACGACCTACCGATCATGTTCGAACTGGCCGCGGCGGAAGAGGACGCGGAGGCTTTGGCCGACGCTGAACGTGAACTGGCCGAGGTTGCTGCGGCGATCGGCGAACTCGAGGTCCGCACTCTGCTGTCAGGCGAGTATGACCAGCGTGAGGCGCTCGTCACGATCCGCTCGGAGGCTGGTGGCGTCGACGCGGCTGACTGGGCCGAGATGTTGCTGCGGATGTACACGCGTTATTGCGAGCGGCACAACTGGCCGATCGAGGTGTACGACGTTTCCTACGCCGAAGAGGCTGGCATCAAATCGGCCACGTTTGCGGTCAAGGCGCCCTACGCCTACGGAACGATGAGCGTTGAGCAAGGCACGCACCGACTGGTTCGGATCTCCCCGTTCGACAATCAAGGTCGACGCCAAACCTCGTTTGCGGCCGTCGAGGTGTTGCCGGTGGTCGCCCAGACTGACCACATCGAGATCCCTGACGACGAATTGCGCGTTGACGTGTATCGCTCCAGCGGCCCTGGTGGTCAAGGTGTGAACACCACCGACTCGGCAGTTCGCATCACCCACCTACCCACCAACATCGTGGTGTCCTGCCAGAACGAGCGCAGCCAGATTCAGAACCGAGCCAGCGCCATGGCGGTCTTGCAGGCCAAGTTGCTCGAGCGCCGCCGGCAAGAGGACCGGGCCAAGATGGATGCGCTGAAGTCCGATGGCGGGTCCTGGGGCAACCAGATGCGCTCATACGTGCTGCATCCCTATCAAATGGTCAAGGATCTGCGCACCGAAGTTGAGACCGGGAACACCGCAGCCGTACTCGACGGTGAAATCGATGGGTTTGTGGAGGCTGGGATTCGCTGGCGCCGCCAGCAAGAGCGCGCCTAGCCTGAGAGTTGTCGGCAGCGCGATTATCCACCTTGAGCCCTTTTAGATAACGAAATGATAACGACCCTGGGCTCGGTTGGCTGCGTGGGATCAGGGCCGGGTCGCCGCCCTGACATCTGGGGCGACGTAGACTTCCACACGGTCGAATCCCCGGCCACAGCCTGTGCCCGCCGAGCGATCGAGGCCGCGTGATTCGCCTAGAGGACGTCGTCAAGCTCTACTCGGCGCAGACGCGCCCTGCCCTCGATGGGTTGAGCCTGGAGATTGAGAAGGGCGAGTTCGTCTTTCTTGTGGGTGCCTCGGGGTCAGGGAAGTCGACCTTCCTGCGCCTGATCCTGAAAGAGGAAAGCCCGACTTCGGGCAGAGTCTTCGTAGCAGGCAAGGATCTGGGCCGGTTGTCCAATTGGAAGGTCCCGGCGTTGCGCCGCCAAATCGGAACCGTGTTCCAGGATTTCCGGTTGCTGCCGAACAAGACGGTGACGCAGAACGTCGCCTTCGCACTTGAGGTCATTGGTCGATCCCGAAGCCAGATCAAGGCAGTGGTGCCCGAGGTGCTTGAGCTTGTTGGTCTTGGCGGCAAAGGCGAACGAATGCCGGATGAACTGTCCGGCGGCGAACAGCAGCGGGTGGCGGTGGCCCGGGCGTTCGTGAATCGACCGATGATTCTGATTGCCGACGAACCCACCGGAAACCTTGATCCGGCAACCAGCGTCGGGATCATGAAGTTGCTTGATCGAATCAACCGCACCGGCACGACGGTCATCATGGCAACGCACGATGCTGCCATCGTCGATTCGATGCGCAAACGGGTTATCGAACTGGAAGGTGGGCACCTCGTTCGCGACCAGAACCGCGGTGTCTATGGGTACGCCAGATGATCGGGGCTACTGGCTTGGCCAGCGTCGGTACATTCACGGTCGGCGGCTGAAGTGCGCTTCCGCTTCGTCTTTAGTGAGATCGCGATTGGGCTTAGACGCAACCTGACGATGACAGTTGCCATGATCATCACGGTGGCTATTGCGCTTGCCCTGTTCGGGTCGAGCCTGATCATGCGGGCACAGGTGTCGACGATGAAGGACTACTGGTACGACAAGGTCGAGGTGTCGATCTTCTTGTGCGGTAAGAACAGCGGTGGGCCCACTGGTACCCCTTCTTGTTCGGCTGGCGCGGTAACCGACGCTCAACGAGCGCAGATCTTGGCAGACTTGACTGCTCTGCAGCCGACTTATGTACAAGCGATCTATCACGAAACACCGCAACAGGCTTACGCGCACTTCAAGGAGTACCTCAAGGGTTCGCCGCTATTGGACAACGTCAGCGCCGACATGTTGCCGGAGTCGTTCCGCGTCAAGTTGACGCATCCAGATCAAGTGGCGGTTGTGGCGACCGAGTTTCAGGGGCGCAAGGGCGTGCAAGATGTGCGCGATCAGCGCCAAGCCTTAGCCAAACTCTTTCGAGCTTTGAGTGCCCTCCAACTTGTTGCGTTGACTATTGCTATTGCAATGGTGATCGTCACAGTGCTGCTCGTCGTCAACACAATGCGCGTGGCCGCGTTCAGTAGGCGAAGAGAGACGGGCATTATGCGGCTGGTTGGGGCATCGAATTTCTACATCCAACTACCGTTCTTAATGGAGGCCGCGCTTGCGGCACTAGTGGGTGCGGCGTTCGCGGCCATGGCATTGGTTGTCGTGAAAGCAGTGATCATTGACCATTGGCTGGCGTCTACTTTCACCTTCACTGCGTTCATTGGATGGCCAGTGGTCTTGACGATCATCCCGATCGTGGTGGCGATCGGCGTCGTCCTGGCTGTGATTGCGGCCTTCTTCACCCTGCGCAAGTACCTGCGGGTTTGAGTCATGGCGCGCGAGCAGGGGCAGAAGCTAATTGCCCAGAACCGTAAGGCGCGCCACGACTATCACCTCGAGGACTCAATCGAGGCCGGATTGGTCCTTATGGGCACCGAGGTCAAGTCGCTACGGGCGGGCCGGGCTTCGCTGGTCGATGGATTCGCTGAGGTGCGCGACGGCGAAGTGTGGCTGCGCAACGTTCACATCCCCGAATACGATCCGGGAACTTGGACAAACCACGAACCCCGTCGGGCCCGAAAACTTCTGTTGCACGCCCGCGAGATCCACAAGTTGATCCTGGCGACGCGTGAATCCGGCGCGACGTTGGTTCCTTTGGCTCTGTATTTCAAGGACGGTAAGGCCAAGGTTGAGATCGCGGTTGGCCACGGCAAGAAGGCCTACGACAAGCGGGCAGCCATGGCCGAACGTGACGCAAAGCGGGAAACGAGTCGGGCAGTGGGCCGACGGAACAAAGGCATGAGCGACTGATGGGCCCACTAACAGGGGGAGTGTAGTGAGCAATCCGCTTGATGGTTTCGGGGACTTCCTCGATTCCTTCTATCCCTATCGCGATGCGGCGCCGGTCCATTCCACGCTTGACGCGCCCGCGCGGGATCGTGCCGACGTGTTGGCAGAGGTCGCCGGCATGGCGCGGCGTGAGGATGCCCAAGGTGACCTCGGACGGGTGTCGGGTTCGCTGTACTCCGGCGATCACGAGCACTATCAGTTCTTGTCGGAGGTGTTCGCCAACTTCGCGCACGCGAACGTGCTCCAGCGTGACATGTATCCGTCTGCAACTAAGTTCGAGGGCGAGATCATCGCGATGACTTTGGCGATGCTGCATGGTGATGCAGTGGCTGAGTTCAAGCCCGGGCAAGAGGCTGTCGGTGTACTCACTAGCGGTGGGTCCGAAAGTTTGATGACAGCGGTGCTGACGTATCGCGAACAGGCGCGGACGGAACGTGGCATCGTCGCGCCGAACATTGTGCTGCCGGTTACTGCCCATGTGGCGCTACAGAAGGGCGCGCACTACTTCGGCATCGAGGTCCGTAAGGCGCCGCTCGGTCCGGATCACCGGGTCGACGTTGCTGCCGTTCGCGAGTTGATCGACTCGAACACGATCGCGCTAGTCGGTTCGGCCGGCGACTACGGACACGGCTTGATCGATCCGATCGTTGAACTAGGCGAGCTGGCCCTTGAGCACGGCATTGGCTTGCACGTAGATGGTTGTTTGGGCGGTTTCTTGTTGCCGTGGTTGGAACGGGCGGGGTATGACGTCCCACTCTGGGACTTCCGCGTGCCGGGTGTTACCAGCATCAGCGCCGACACGCACAAGTACGGCTATGCGCTCAAGGGCACGAGCGTTTTGCTCTATCGCGGTCGTGACCTGCGGCGCCACCAGTACTTCACTGTTCCAGATTGGCCCGGCGGCCTGTACGTCTCGCCGGGGATGGCTGGGTCGCGTTCCGGTGGTCTGATAGCGGCAACCTGGGCCTCGATGGTGACGATGGGCGCGGCCGGGTATCTGGCGGCAGCGACTGAGATTGGTGCCACTGCGGCCAAGTTGAAGGCTGGGATTAGGGAGATCCCGGAGTTGGAGATCTTTGGCGATCCCCTTTTCTTGGTCGCTTTCAAGTCGGATGTCGTCGATATCTACTTGGTCAACGATGCACTCACAGCGGCAGGCTGGCGCATGAACGCGCTGCACTTACCGGCCGGGCTCCACTTCTGTGTGACTCGCCCGAACACTAAGCCCGGGATCGCTGATGCTTTCGTGGCGGATTTGGCTAAAGCTGTTGAGTACGCGAAGGCACGCGCGGGGGAGCCGGCCCAGTCGGGTGCGATGTACGGATTCGGCGGCACGCCGCAGGGTGAAATCACGCTGACAGCGTTGATGTCGGGATTCCTGGACATGATGCAGTCGCTGGCGCCAGAAGCATAGTTCGGGCGCATAGTTCGGGCGCATAGCTCGGGCGCATAGTTCGGGCGCATAGTTCGGGCGCTGGGCCCCGCCAGACCCGCATGCCCTTTTGGATATCGCCAACTGCAGTTTCCTACTGAACGTGTAGTTGGCGTTCTTCAAATACCTATTGGGCTTCCCGTGGCTGCCGCCCGCCCGTGCCCGCCCGCCCGGGCACCCCTGCCTTGTGGATATCGCCAACTGCGCTTTCCATCAGCACGCATAGTTGGCGTTATCAAGAATGGGCGGCTGGTAACTGGGCGCTGGAAAGGGGTTTCGCATGGATCTGTGGCGCCCATTCCTGCTGGTCACCACGACTCTGGACGGCGACGTCCTACAAGCCCTGGCAATGAGCCGCGACGAGGTTACGGTCGGCCAAATCCAGCGTGCCATCGGACGCGGCTCACTCCCCGGACTTCGCAAGGTTCTCGTGCGTCTAGTTGGGCAGGGCCTTGTTGAGAGCGAACGGGTCGCCAACACGGTGGTCTTCTCATTGCGCGAAGAGCACCTTGCCGCCCCTTTGATTCGTGGACTCGCGTCGCTACCCAACCAAATCATTCACCTGACTGAGCAGACGTTGGCTGCGTGGGAGGTGCAGCCACTTTTCGGCTGCATTTTGCACAACCGGGCGCGTTGGGCGCAGGCGATAACTCTGCTCCTGATTTCACCTGACCTGGCCACAACTGACTTGTCCGCGATCGGGGCACGCGAATTGTGGCTGCGCCAATGCAAGGAACTGGCCCGCGACCTGTCCGACTGGACCGGTTCAACAATCATCATCGATGACAAGGATCTGCCGGGACTGCTTCAACAAATCAAGGAAGTCAAACAAAACGGGCAGCAAATGAGCGGCGCAGTGGCAGGCGGCGACGTTGTTTGTGGGTCACGCGATTTCATAGATCTCGTGCGAATGGGGCGCATAACGCCGGGGTGACTCGCGGGAGCAATACGCTGTGCCTGTGGCAGCGACCGACCCGACGGACAGCCCCGACCTAGGCCAATGGATCTTGGCAGTTGATCTTGGCAACGGTGGTCCAAAAGTTGCCGCCGTCACGCCGACTGGTGAAATCTTGGCTACAGCTTTTCGCCCCTGCGACGTTCATATCGGAACCGATGGCGCTGCTACCCAGGATGCGCGCCAGTGGTGGACCGGCCTAGTCGAAGGAATCCGCGAAATCGTCCAAGCCGCCAACGTTGCGCCTACCAAACTGCATGCGATCGGCATCACCGGCCAGTGGGGTTCAAGCGTCCCGGTGGGCGCGGATACCCAGCCCGTGGGCCCGGTACTGCTGTGGGCCGACACGCGGGCCCGACACCACGTAGCCGATGTGATCGGGGGAAAGATCAGCGTTCAAGGGATCGCCCCGCACAAGGCGCTGCCATTTGTGCGCGTGACCGGTGGTGCGCCGAGTCCATCGGGCGCTGACCCGACCGGGCATTCATTGCTGTTGCAACGAGATCATCCCGACGTCTACGCCAAGACGACCGTGCTGCTCGAACCCGTCGACTACGTAGGCCTGCGTTTCACCGGGCGTGCTGCCGCGACTCCGGCTTCGATGATCTTGTCGTGGTTGACGGATAACCGACTCGGCGCTGAACCGGCGTATCACCCTCCGCTGGTTCGCCGAACCAAGCGCGACCCCGAACGTTTGCCCGAACTTCTCAAAACGGGTTCGGTGCTCGGGCCACTGCTGCCCGACGTTGCCGCAGAACTCGGCCTCCTCCCGGGTGCTGCGGTCATTTGTGGCATCCCTGACCTGCATGCGGCGGTAGTTGGTTCCGGTGCGGTCGAGCCATTTCAAACTCACATCGCGATCTCAACCACCGCTTGGATTGGTACCCAAGTTCCGTTCAAGCGCACCGACGCGCTGCATTCGATCGCCACAGTTCCAGGCTTCACCGCTGACCTGCCGATGGTCGCCAACAATCACGAGACCGGTGGTGCCTGCCTGCAATGGTTACGCGACGAAGTGCTATTCCCAGACGACGGCTTGATCCCGCTACAACGCCCCAGCTTCGAGGCGCTGATCGCCACTGCAGCCAACGTCCCCGCTGGCTGCGAAGGTTTGCTCTTCATGCCGTGGCTAAACGGTGAGCGTAGCCCGGTCGAAGATAAACGGTTGCGCGGTGGATTCTTGAATATGACGTTGCGCACGGATCGTGCGGCGATGGTTCGTGGCGTTCTCGAAGGCGTCGCGTTCAATGCGCGGTGGTTGTTCGATCAGTACGAAAAATTCCTGCGCACGAAGGTGACTTCCACGCGGATTCTTGGGGGCGGCGCTCAGTCAGACCTTTGGTGTCAGATCCACGCCGACATTCTCGGCATCCGCGTCGAACAGGTCGACGATCCACGTAATGCCCAACTACGAGGTGTCGCCCTGTATGCCAGGACCGCATTGGGCGAGATCAGCCTCAGCCAAGCCGCGGAACTGATCCCGGTGGCGAAGGTATTCGACCCGATTCCCGCGAACCAGGCGGTCTATGCGCCGCTCTACGCGGAGTACCGAAAGCTCTATCCGGCGGTGAAGGGCCTATATCGCCGACTCAACGCGAATCTGGGCTGATTGCCCGAATCTGGGCGAGGCTGGCGAATCTCGGGGTTGCGAGTAGACTCTGCCCATAACTGCACAGGGGGTGAACGGTTTCGACAGCGGAGGCCGTGATAGGAGAAGCGGGCCGAGGACCGGCGGTTAACTCGTTAACGATCCGTCGAAAACAATAAGTGCCAACACACAGCGCACTAGTCTCGCCCTCGCTGCCTAAGCGAGTATCGGGACCGTCGGCCTGGGAATGCCTTCGTCCCAGTCACCGGCGTCATCTAGAAGGCTTACCGATCATCCCGGTTCCGGGGGTGTGAGGAACAACTAACAGAAACTGGGCCGTGTTTCCCGTTGAGCCACTCGAAGCGGGAAGGCCGAGAACACGCCATCGTGGCTGCGCCCGGAGAAGCCCTTGATCGTTGCCGTTGGACCCGGGTTCGATTCCCGGCACCTCCACAAGTGAGTAGTTCACGTTGACTACTCACAAAACCCCTGTGTTGAAGGCCCCTGACGAGAAATCGTCGGGGGCCTTTGCTTTTCTTCGCCCGAGCGTGGTCTCGGGGCCGCCGGCGAGTTCCGCGTAGGCCGATTTGTGTCGCCGAACTCCTTCCGAGGCCCGTCTGTAAACATGGCTGTGACCCTGTTGGCTCGTGGCCCTCAGGGTCGAAGCGTTCTGTTCAGGGTTTCCGGAGTCTTGCTCGGGCTAGGTTGGCGGGTCTGACGATCGCCCGCGAGGCGCCACGGTCGGTGTCATAACGATGCGAAGCGCTTCGGCAATCACGTCGGGGTCGAGCCCCGAGTAGTAGCCGGGGTCGAGGGCGTGAGCGCCCTGCTTCATGACGAACGAGTACAGCTGCCTAACCCAAGCGGCGAGCGCGATGAAGCCGTATGCCAAGTTCCACTTCTTCGCGTGGACCCGGATCGAGTGCCGGCCGAGTCCGTAGTGGTGGTGGGTGACGGAGAAGTCGGCTTCTGAAAGGTTCCTCCTGTAGTACGCCTTCGCCCACCTCGTGGATCCCCAGAGCAGAGGTTCGAAGGAGGAAGGCATTTCTTGGCGACTGACAGTGAACGTGAGCGAGCAACCACATGGCTCGCCCTTCGTGCAGGTTGTGATCGCGGTGACCAGGGTCCTGTCGACAAGCTTGTAGAACGGCGAGTTCACGCACCGTGCTCGGACACCGCGGACTGCGGTCGGTCGACCTTTGGAATCGCGTGTGATCTGGTCGGGGACTGCTGGTCCGCGCATCTTGAGTCCGCCGCTACTGGTCTTCCCGCTGGGTCGGAACATGAAGGGACGGCGTTGGTCGAAACGTCGTTGTGATGCACGTAGTTCGTCACGGTTCGCTTTCATGCCAGGGCGAGTTAGGTCAAGTAGTCCGGCGGGCATGCCGTCGGTGAAGAAAGCGCCGTCGATCAGATCAACTCCGGTTTGGAACGTTTTCCTCTCTCGCTGTTGATGTTTGAGGTCCTTGATGAGGGTGAAACCCATGTCTTGAGCGATCTGTTCGAACTCTTGGGCTGGGAGTTCGGTGTAGATACGGTCGAGTTGTACTTGGACGTTGTGCATTCCGTTGTTCGCAGCGTGCCCGAACACGGTCAGGGCTGCTTCACCTTTGTGATCCCCTCCAGGTGCAGCGTGGTAGGCAGCGACCAATGGGGGATAGGGAGTTCCGTCGGGGAACCGGCCGGAAGAGATCAGTTTGTGTTCGTCGCGGCCGTTGAGAACTTCGCTGCGACGAAAGTTGCCGCTGCCTCGGTACGCGTTGCGAGCACCTTCATCGTGGGTCCAGATCAGTCGCTTGTCTTCGCCGAGTTGGGGGAACCGACGATCCATACGCGTGAAATCCCCAGTCACCACAGGGCCCGCCGGAATGGGTGCCCGAGATTTCGAGTCGCGTGGGTCGGGCGCGGGAGCGTTCGCCAGGATCTGATCGAGTTGGGCTTTGAGGGTATCTGTCGCTTGCTTGGGTCGCTTGTCTTGTCGTAGCTGGATCAGATTGCCGCCGACGGTTTCTTTGTCAACGTCCTGCACCCAATCGGGGTCGATGTTTGCTTTCGGGCCGTGGCCCCGGGTGACGTTGTGGGTCTCGACAACTGAGGAATCTAACGCGAACTCGTCCGAGAATGGCATGCCCGAGTAGTCCCACAGTCGGCACAACATTGCATTGAAAACTGTTTCCATCTCTGCGCCTCGCGGGCAGTCGCTCGTGCAATCGAATGTGCTGGGAGCGAGGTCGTGCTCATCAGTAGGTGAAAGGAACTCGCCGTCGGGAGACCACAGGTTGCCGTCGAGTTCAAAGATGTGGTTGTGGTTGTTCAACCGTGGGTTGAACGCGAACGCGATCTGTTCGAACAGGTAAGCGACCTGCCGTTCAGTGACCACTTTCTCGCCGCCCCTGTTCGGGTCAGTCCAACGAACGCCAAGGTAGCGCTGCTCTCCGGGGTCAAGGGACGCGAGCAACGCTTGGATGCCACGAACATGAGAGTCGGACTGTTTGCCTGCCGCGTTGGCGATCCCAGCTGCGATCAGTACGGCAACACGCAGCGCGCGGGGCCGACCGGTGTCATGGTCCACGCGCGTCTGAATCAGTTCGAGCACGCGGGAGTCGCGCAGCGCGTCACGAATGAACCGGACGATATCGCGGGTCTTGATGTCGGCAACGTTGCGTGGCTTGACCGCGTACTTCTTCCCGAACGCCAGCGGCCGGTAAGGCACCGGCACTTCTATGGTTGATCGGCTCATGTGCGGTCTCGCATGGGGTGACGCATCGCTGCCAGAGCCTCGGTCTCTTCGGGGTCGGGCATGAACTCGGTCATGTCGATCAGGAACGACAGCGACTTCAACCCCGCCAGGTCACGCAGTACACGAGGGTCGACGCCAGCACGCATCCGGTCGACCATCCACGTGGTCCGCAACCGCTGCGGCGAGATCGCTGGGACGTCGCGGCCGAGGTCGACTGAGCGGATCGCGTTCGCGTAGGCATTTCGTCCAGCAGTTATGCGAATGAACGGTTCACTCGAATACTCAGCCGCCAACGCCATGAGCGGATCGACCCACACGTCGACGACAGGCACGAGACGTTCGCGATACTCACCGAGGGCAGCAAATACACCCTTAGCGGAGCTAACAACGTCGCGGCCGGTGAACGCTTGAGCTTCAGCGACGGTCGGGCCGAACCCGAGACCCATCACAAGCGTTCCCCACGCCAGACGCTTCTTATCTCCTTCCGCCATCGCCTGAACTGCCCGGACCACCTGTTCGACCTCGGAGTCGGGGTAACCGCGACGGATACCTTTCTGCGATCCGCCGGGAACCCGGCTCGCCTTCACTGGCCACCCACCGGATTCGTTCAAGACAGGACCTAGACGACGCAACAAAGTCTTGTAGTCGCTCACCGACCCTTTCGTCAGACGAACACCACGCCCGGCCTTCACTTCGGTTTGCTGCCAGGTAGCCCACGTCTCAACCAACTCGAGGTGAAATACACACTCACGAGTCAGAGGGAAACCCCGCAGGTGTGCCCAAGTTAGGAACGGCATCAAGCCGCGGGCGTCTCGGTAGAACGACATCACAGACGGTGGGTTCAGGACTGCGAGGCAATCCAAGAACAACGGCCGAATCTGATCCCACACGTGGTCGGAAAGACCATAAGGACGGTAGTCCAGCGCACGCTCAATGACCTCGTCCAAATCGATCGGGGCGATCATGCGTCGAGCCTCGGCATCTGCCAGGGGTGGCATCCGAATGCCTCCAAGTCGCCCCAAACAAGCGGGGAGCGCAGCCGCAACCAACGGCTATCCCGCTGGCTGCGCGGACCCATCGGCCCCACTCGCGACTCGCCCGCCCCCGCCACGGGGGAAACATCCCGAAACTTCACAAAGGACGTCCTATCGCAATCGCGCCGACAACCCTGGACGGCCGGCTGCGGCGATGCCAGCCCAACGTCGCTGGTCGCCGATAGGCTCAATGAGGAAGAAGTCGAGAAACACGGCACCGAAGGTGCGCAGAAGGGGGTCCACCGAACGTGGCAATCAAGAAATCGGAGCTCTACAGCTCTCTCTGGAAGTCCTGCGACGCCCTGCGCGGCGGAATGGACGCATCCCAATACAAGGACTACGTCCTCGTCATCCTGTTTGTGAAGTACGTTTCCGACCGTGCGCGTGCCGGCCAGACACTCCTCGACGTCCCCGCGGGAGGATCTTTCCAGGACCTTCTCGCGCTGAAGAACGACCCAGAAATCGGCGACAAGACCAACAAGGTCATCGCCAAGTTGGCGGCGGCGAACGACCTTCAGGGTGTCATCGACCTGGCCGACTTCAACGACCCGGACAAACTAGGTCGAGGCAAGGAGATGGTCGACAAGCTGACCGACTTGTTCGGCATCTTCGATCGACCAGAACTCGACTTCGGAACTAACGCTGCCGAAGGCGACGACCTCCTTGGCGATGCCTACGAGTACTTGATGCGGCACTTCGCAACCGAGTCAGGGAAGTCCAAGGGGCAGTTCTACACGCCCGCCGAGGTCTCGAGGATCCTGGCGAAGGTCGTCGGCCTTGATGGTGCCACCAACAGCGACCAGACCATCTACGACCCAACCTGCGGCTCGGGGTCGCTACTCCTGAAGGCTCACGCAGAAGCTCTGGCAAGCACCGGGCTTGACTTGGCTGTGTACGGCCAGGAGATGGACAACGCAACTGCTGCCCTCTCCAAGATGAACATGATTCTCCATGGCGTGGAGGGGGCGGAGATCTGGCAAGCCAACACCCTTAGTTCACCGCACTTCAAGGACGAGCGGGGGCGCTTGCAGGCTTTCGACTTCGTTGTCGCGAACCCGCCATTCTCTTCCAAGTCGTGGACCACGGGCGTGGACGTCGCCAACGATCCCTTCGGTCGGTTTCAGTACGGAACTCCTCCGCCGAAGAATGGTGACTACGCGTTCTTGCTGCACATGCTCAGCAGCCTGAAGGCTGACGGTAAGGCGGCAGTGATCTTGCCCCACGGAGTCCTGTTCCGAGGGAACGCGGAGTATGGGATTCGGAAGGAGCTAGTCCGGCGAGGCTTCATCAAGGCGGTGATCGGCTTGCCTGGGAACCTGTTCTACGGAACAGGGATCCCTGCCGTCATCATCGTGCTCGACAAGGAGGGCGCCGGTTCACGCGACAGCATCTTCATGATCAATGCAAGTACTGGATTCATGAAGGACGGGGCCAAGAACCGACTTCGCGAACGCGATATTCACAAGATTGTGGACACATGCCGAACGAGTGTTGAGATCGAAGGCTTCTCGCGAGCCGTTCCGCTCTCGGAGATCTCCAACAAGGAGAACGACTACAACCTGAACATTCCTCGCTACATCGAGGGAGCTGCACTTAGCCCGCGCCAGGACCTATCGGCTCACCTCTATGGGGGTGTTCCCGAGCGAGACCTTGACCACTTCGCCAACGCATGGAAGATCATGCCGTCACTCCGTGGGGAGCTGTTTGCGGAAGCTCGCCCAGGCTACGCGGAGCCTCGCCTGGCGCCTGCCGAGGTGGCCAGCTGCGTGGCTTCGTCTGCAGAGTTTCGGGCATGGTGGGACTCCGTCGATGCGGCCTTGTCTGAGTGGGCAGAGCGCGCAGCAACACTTCTAACCTCGTTGAGCCCCGGCGACAAGCCGAAGCTGGTTGTCCAGACCTTGGCGGAGGATCTACTGGCGACGTATAGGCCACTTCCGCTCGTGGATGAGTACGCCGCGTATCAGGCGCTCCTCAGCTACTGGGCGACGGTCATGCATGACGACGTGTTCGCCGTCGTGTCATCGAACTGGATGGAAGCGATGAAGCCCATCCGAGTGACCGACAGTAAGGACGTTGCGGACTACACAGTCGGCAAGACTCGTTTCCGTTCCCAGCTGTTGCCGGCCGAGTTCCTGGTCGCAGCGAAGTTCGCGAACTTGGCGAACGACCTCAATGATGCGGAGAGCGCGGAACGAGCAGCGAGCGCGATCATCGACGAACTATTGGAAGAACAGAACGTCGAGGAAGCTCCGCTGTATGACTTGGTGTCAGATGGCACCAAGGTGACCAAGCGGACTGTGCAGGAGCGCCTCAAGGCGGTCGGCACTAGCCAGGGCACGACAGATGAAAGCGCAGCCCTGACCACGCTCATCGCGCAGTTCGATGCCCTGGACAAGGCCAAGAGCAAAGTGAAGGGCGCACGCGAGAAGCTCAACGCGGCTCTGGGCACCGCATATGCGTCATTGACGCTCCCGGAAGTCATCGAGCTCTCTGTCCGGGGGAAGTGGTTGGCGCAGATCGAGCGGGATGTCCGACGGGAAATGGATCACGTCGCGGTGGGTCTTACCGACGATGTCGCCCAGCTAGTCGCCCGGTATCGCAAGACCCTCGCCGACGTCACCCAGGAGGCGCGCGAGCTCGCGGCCGAAGTCGACGAGTACTTGAAGCGGATGGCCAAGCCGTGACGGTCTCGCAGCGCGTGCCTGACGAGTGGACTCTGGTAGCGCTGTCGTCCGCGGGCTCGGTCTACGGTGGATTGTCCGGGAAGACCAAAGACGACTTTGGCAGTGGAACTTCGTTCTATGTGCCCTTCACGAACGTCATACGCAACGTTGTGATGGACCCGCTCCAGCTGGAGCGGGTCCGAATCAGACCATCGGAGTCGCAGAACCTCGTTCGCCCCGGAGACGTCCTGATGAACGGGTCTTCAGAGGTTCCAGAAGAGGTGGCATTCGCTTGCTATGTCCCCGACGGTGTCGATGAGGCGCTGCATCTCAACAGCTTCTGCTTCGGATTCCACCCCTTCCCTCAACCCACGATCCATCCCTCATACCTGGCGTATCTCATGCGCAGTTCCGTCGGTCGAGAAGCCGTCAGGGCGTTGGCGCAAGGATCCACGCGCTACAACATTTCGAAGTCGGCCTTGCTGGCAACGAAGTTCTACGTTCCCGGTATCGAAGAACAGTTGATCATCGTCAAGGCTCTGGACAGTCTGCGAGAACTGAGTTCGAAGCAGGAGGAACTTCTAGCGAAGAAGATCCAGATCCGAAGCGCAGCTCTCGAGGCGCTCCTGTCTGGGGAGGTCGTAAGTCCTCTCACCCCAGAGCGGACAACGCGCGTGAGAGTTCGGATCGATGACCTCGCGGTACCGATTCGCGGCGTCTCTTATGACCCGGACAGGGACCTGCACTCAGGCGATCGAACGACCACGGTCCGTCTGCTTCGCTCCAACAACGTCCAGGACGCTCGCCTGAACATCGATGAGATTCAGTACGTCGACGAGTCGAGGGTGTCTGACCGCCAGTACATGAGACCTGGCGACATCCTGGTATGTACGGCGAACGGCAGCCGTGCGCTTGTCGGCAAAGCTGCGCCGTTCCGCGCTGCCC
>CAIKAW010000045.1 GCA_903825575.1 uncultured bacterium
CCCCGAACGCAACTACCAAGGGCTAGGTCGCAAACCCGGACCACCCAAAGGCAGCCCACACCGCGGCGGACGAGGAAAGAAAGAACCCCAACAGTAAACAAAGTCCCGGGACAGGGGTTAACGATGTCCCGAGACTTCACATGGTGGAGCTGAGGGGACTCGAACCCCTGACCCCCTGCATGCCATGCAGGTGCGCTACCAGCTGCGCCACAGCCCCGAACGAAGCCAGAGTGTATCCCGAGCGAGCGACCCAGCCCGCCGCCGCCCCCAGTGGCCAGGGTCGTACAGGACCGACTAGCGGTCGTCGGTAAGTGGGGCCACAGGAAGTGAACCGGCGTTGTATTCGATCAGCCGGAATCGCGATTGACCTTCGGTAAGGACGGACCACGCGCAGTTGCTGAGTACGCCAAGTGCGGTCCAGTGCTCGGGCGGCAATCCGATGAGCCGACCAATTGCAACCCGGGCCGACCCGCCATGAGTGACGACAACAAGCGTGGCCCCAGAATCTAGTGCCGCAAGGCGGCGTTCGATGCTGGTCACTACCCGATCAGCGACTTCGATTCGAGTTTCGCCATCACCACCGGGCCGAACATCGGCCCCGTCACCCCAAGCCGCCCACTCGGCGGGAAAGGTTGCGGTGATGTCTTCGCGCACCATTCCCTGCCAGGCTCCGGCATAGGTCTCGCGCAGTGCTGGATCAAGATCAACCCCGAGCCCGGTCAGGTCACCCAAGGCTGCCGCCGTACGCGCTGCCCGGCTCAGGTCGCTACTCACGATCGCGGCTGGCTCCAAGCGAGCCAACAACTTCGCTGCCTGTTGAGCCTGCTCAACTCCGGTCGCATCGAGTTCAACGTCAAGCTGACCTTGAAATCGACCAGCCGTGTTCCACTGCGTCCGACCATGACGCCAGAAGACGACTCGACGCGAGCTCAGAGTTCGCCCTCGGCCGCTGCAATACCTGCCGGCTCCAGATCAAGTGGAATGGTCGGACAGTCCTTCCAGAGTCGCTCGATGGCGTAGAAGGCACGCTCTTCACGGTGCTGCACATGCACCACGAGTTCGCCGAAGTCCAGCAGCACCCACCTACCATCGCGCAAACCTTCGCGGCGTCCGGACTTCACGCCAAGTTGGTGCAGCCGCTCCTCAATGGCATCTACCACCCCGCGCACCTGACGTTCATTGGCCACGGAAGCAATCAGAAAGACGTCGGTGATGACGACGTGCTCGCTGACGTCGATTGCAATGACGTCAGTCGCCAACTTGTCAGCAGCTGCGCTCCCGGCCGCGCGGGAGAGTTCAACGGCACGTGCAGATGCAGTCACGAGAGCCTTTCGGATTCAGAAACGCCGGGTATTCACCCACCAGCCTACGGGTGGTAGTCCGATCCCAGAATCACCTGAACGTCTCCCCCGACGATCGGGTGCCCCACCGATCGAACATCCCAGGCGGGAAGCCCCAACGCCTTCGTGACGGCATCGCCCCAACCACGGGCCGCCGCCGAATCGTCTGGCACGAGCACTTGGGAGGCGGCGAACCCGATTCCGCTCGCCGCAGCGCCGTTGATATATGCCAATCCGGCGCTAGCCAGTCGATCCGCCACACCGCTTGGCAATCCGGGAGTCGCTGCGCCATATTGCACCAAGACCCGAACCGGCGAGGTCTCACCTGGAGTTCGGACGGCCAGTGGCAGCGTCGCGGCGAACAGCTTGGTGCTACGACCAGCATCAATGCGAACCGCAACAGGTTTACTGCCAATGACCGGAAGCGTCGGAATTGCGTCGAAGGTTGAGTTTCCCGAAACCAAGTTTGATCTCGTATGGGCCAAGTAGGCCGCGAGTACCTCGGTGCTGGCCGTTGACTCGGACGTAGCGCCAAGCGAACCGAGGATCGCCCGAATCCGCGCGGCCTCGATAGGAAGTGACATGACTAGTTGCTGAAGCACCGTGACCATCCGGGCGGTGCGAACCGCTTGCGGCTCGCCGGGCGAAAGCGCAATCACGTAGCGCGCGGCTGCGTCTCCCTGCAAATGATCAATGCCGGCAGGCAGGACCAGCTTTGCTGTCCCCGAGCTTGAACCAAGTGTCACGGCGGTGGGTACAGCGACAGTGACACCGCCAACCGCATCGACCAGTCCGGCGAATGCGAGCCGGCCTAGCCGCCAACTGCCATCTATCTGCACTCCTGCGACGTCGCTTAACGCAGATTGAGCAACATTCAGGCTCGGGTCGCTAACTGCCTGCGCCAAGGTTGACGTACCGAGGCCCGACACCTCGACGAGCAGTCGCGGATCAACGCTAAGCCACACCGACCGGTCAACAGAGCCGCCGACGCCGGTCAAGATGCTTCCGGCCGCAGTGTTGTCGTCGGCCCGAAGTTCGATCAGCACGGTGGACTGAGTTGGCTTGGCAGGCAATGTGGTGGTCGGGCTTGGCGAAGGCTTTGGGTTCACCGTGCTGCTCTTTGCGGGACGCGTGGCGTTACCTAAAACAACGGCAAGCGCCAGCACTAGCAGCAAAACGCCGACGCCAACCTCAAGCGCCCGGCGACGTTGACGAATACCGCTCAACTCAAATTCCGATACAACCCGCGCTTGGCAATGAACTCGACTACTCCATGCGGCACTAGGTACTCAATCGATGAACCGCGACCAACCCGCACCCGGCAATCGGTGGACGAAATCGCCAAGGCTGGCACCTCAACGAACGTCACTGAACCATCCGGTAGCCCCGGATCAGCTAGGCGATGTCCAGGTCGCGTGACGCCGATCAAATGGGCAAGTTTGAGCACTTCATCGTGCTGATGCCAGGTCAATATCGCACCGAGCGCGTCGGCTCCCGTGATAAAGAAGAAATCCGTCTGCTCATCGTAGGCGGCGTGTAAGTCGCGCAGCGTGTCGACCGTGTAGGTAGGGCCAGCCCGATCAAGATCGACTCGACTGACAGTAAAACGCTCGTCGGCTGCGGTCGCAATCACGGTCATCAGATAGCGATCCTCGGGATCGGAAACCAAGTAGTCCGACTTCTGCCAAGGCCGCCCCGTCGGGACGAACACCACCTCGTCTAACTGAAAGCTGTCGGCTACCTCGGAGGCGGCAACTAGGTGTCCATGGTGAACGGGGTCGAACGTTCCGCCCATAACTCCGATGCGTGCCCGAGGATTCACAGGACGACGATACGCGCCCAAGTAAATTCGACGTTCGGGCCGGCTGGGGCCGAGGTCAGCGTTTGGCGTTGAAGCGGGTCGTCAGGAACAGCAGCAGCATGAGTACCGCCCAGGCGCCAACCCCGACTAGGTAATGGTTCGGCCCGCCCCGGACAACCTCGGTAGCGATCAAGTTGGCCCCGCCCATCACCCCTCCATTTCAACCACCCGACAAGCGGGCGATTCGGCCATTGCGGCCTACGACTGCTGGACTCTAGCGGGTATCCCAGGTCACGATCGAACCTGACCCTCGCCCGTCACGATGAACTTGGTCGAAGTCAGTTCGGTTAGTCCCATAGGCCCGCGCGCATGCAACTTCTGAGTGGAGATGCCGATCTCGGCTCCGAAGCCGAACTCGCCGCCATCGGTGAATCGGGTCGACGCATTTACCATTACAGCTGCCGCATCAACCTCGGCGACAAAGTGCTCGGCCGCACTTAGCGAATTTGTCACGATGGCTTCAGTGTGCGAAGTGCCGTACCGGCGGATGTGATCTATGGCGGCATCAACCGAGTCCACGATGTGCACTGCGAGATCGAGCGACAAGTACTCGGTGGCCCAATCGTGTTCGGTGGCCGCGGCGAAGCCAACCCCGCCCACCGCGTACTTCGCCGCTTCGGGATCACCGTGAATCGTGACATCACGCTCGGCAAGAGCCGCGAAGGCAAGCGGAAGGAACCGAGCCGCAATCGCCTCGTGGACGAGCAAAGTTTCGGCGGTATTGCACACGGTCACGCGCTGAGTCTTAGAGTTGACGATGATGTTCACGGCCATATCGAGGTCGGCGGATTCGTCAACGAAGACATGGCAGTTTCCAACACCAGTCTCAATTACAGGCACTCGTGAACCTTGAACAACGCGCTGAATTAGCTCTGCTCCACCCCGCGGCACCAGCACGTCGACAAGGCCGCGAGCTTGCATCAGGTGGTCAACGGTCTCGTGGCTGACGTCTGAAACTAACTGCACGACATCAGCGGGCAATCCGGCCATAACAACCGCGTCCCTGATGACTTCAACGAGGATCCGGTTGGAGTTCGACGCCGAAGATGAGCCGCGCAACAAGGCTGCATTGCCACTCTTGAGACACAGGGCCGCAGCATCGACTGTGACATTGGGTCGCGCTTCGTAGATCATCCCCACGACGCCCATTGGTACCCGGACCTGACGCATCCGCAGTCCATTGGCCAAGGTCGCACCGCGAACGATCTCACCCACGGGGTCGGCTAGATCGGCAACCTCGCGCGTTGCGGCCGCAATTGCGTCGATCCGCTGGGAGGTGAGCGTCAGCCGATCGATCATGGCTGGCGCTGTGCCGGCCTGCTCAGCCGCGGCCACATCCAGAGCATTCGCTTCCAGAATGGCGTCCCGGGCGCCAACTATCCCAGCGGCAATTGCCCTAAGTGCAGCATCCTTGCTACCGGTTGGCGTGGTGGCGAGGACTCTGGCGGCCACGCGAGCCCGTTCGGCCATCGCCCGCACCTCAGCTCGCAGGTCGGCTGACACTTCGGTGGCTACGGTGGCGGTCACTGGGTCAGGGTAGCCGAGACCAACGTCGTCGGCCGCCAAGATTGTCCCCGGATCTGGCTCGGACTCAGCGAACCGGGTTGAAGGGAGTGAACGTCGGATGGGCAAGTACGCGGGCGTCGCGGTCACCCGGCCGGATCCGAGACCGGAAAGTTTCTTGATCTAGAACCTCAACCCCGACCACGGTCCAAGGTGGCAGGTCACCAATCTCGCGATGCTGCTCCCATAGTTGTAACGCCGAGGCCAGCACACTCGCCGGTGCGCTGCCTTCATCCCAATACCGAAGTTCGACCCGGGTCCCAGCGAAGCGACCGGAAAGCAGGAATGGGTGCACGACCGCTAGGTATTCAAGGCCTAGGCGGATTCTTTCGGGGGGCACTGGCTCGCCGGCCAGAGTCACAGTGACATGCCACATGGTGCTTGACAGTGCCAGTGCGCTCACCGCTGTCTCCCCCCCGCTTACCCCCGCACGATGACTAGGTCGTCGCGGTGCACAACTTCTCGCTCATACGCCGGCCCCAATTCGCGCGACAGGTCCTTAGTTGAGCGCCCCAAGAGGCCAGGAAGTTCTGCTGCATCAAAGTTGACCAGTCCGCGGGCCACCGTGTGACCACTTTCGTCAATTAGGTCAACCGGATCGCCGGCCTGGAAGTGCCCATCGACCGCCGTGATGCCGGCCGGCAAGAGGGACGCACCCCGCCCCACCACGGCGGCGACAGCGCCCGCATCTAGGTGCAGTCGGCCCTGGGTTGCCGTGGCATGCGCCAGCCACAGCAAGCGGGTCGGCAACGAAACGGCGTCAGGCTCGAAATAAGTACCGGTCTGAGCGCCGGACAATGCCTGACTCGCGAGCAGTGCTGAAGCCAAGACGACCGGGATCCCGGCACTAGTTGCAATCCGGGCTGCCTGCAATTTAGTAACCATGCCACCGCGGCCGACACCAGCGGCGCCGATCCCGCCCACGTCAACAACGTTTAGATCAAAACCGCTGGGTACTTCGCGAATCAAGGTCGCGCCAGCCCGACTGGGCGGCCCGTCGTAGAGCCCGTCAACGTCCGAGAGCAACACGAGCAGGTCGGCCCGCACCAGATGTGCCACCAGGGCCGCAAGGCGGTCGTTGTCGCCCAGTCGAATCTCGTCAGTCGCGACGGTGTCGTTCTCATTCACAACCGGGAGCACTCCGAGTTCAAGCAGTCGCGTCAGAGTTCGTTGCGCATTTCGGTAGTGGGCGCGACGGGTCATGTCGTCGGCAGTCAGGAGAACCTGGCCGACGGTAATGCCATGGCGTTCAAACGCTGCGGTGTAGTTGGCCATCAGCAGGCCCTGACCAACGCTGGCAGCGGCTTGCGACGTGGCTAGGTCACGCGGGCGACGGGTTTGACCCAAGGGGCGCAGCCCGGCAGCAATCGCGCCACTTGAGACCAGCACGACTTCGACGCCCGCAGCGCGCCGGGCCGCCAGCGTTTCGGCTAGTCGGGCAACCGCGGTTACATCGATCCCCTCGACGCCGGTGGTCACCGACGACGAGCCGACCTTGACGACCAGTCGACGAGCTGCAGTCACGGCTGAGCGCGGGCCCAGCTTCACTACGCCGCTCATCTGCCCTCCAGTCGGACGTCACTTCCGCGTGGACCCGAATCAGGCGCCACACCAGCTGCGACGCTCGGAACCCAATCGAACACCACGGCGTCGTCTTCGTCGCCGATCACGACTTCAGCACCAGCCGTGGCGCCCAGTCGCAGCAACTCAGCTTCGATGCCGATGCGAGCCAGGCGGTCAGCTAGGTAGCCGACCGCCTCGTCGTTGCTGAAGTCAGTCTGGCGAACCCAACGGCGCGGCCGCTCACCGCGAACCCGGTAGCGCCCGTCCTCCAACGCCACGGTGAAGCCAGAATCGTCAATTGCCACCGGCCGAATGATTTGGCGAACTCCCTCGGCGGGCGCGGCCGCCTTGCGGGCTGCTTTAACTACTTCAGCCAGAGCGAACGTAAGCGTCCGCAGGCCTTCGTGGCTCACCGCCGAAACCTCGTAACAATCCAGCCCACGCGCCACAACGTCAGCTTTGATCAACTCGGCGAGATCGCGAGCTTCAGGCACGTCAATCTTGTTAAGTACAACAAGTCGCGGTCGATCCGAGAGACCACCGTAGGCGGCCAACTCGGCTTCGATGACGTCCAGATCGTGCAAGGGGTCGCGGTCTGATTCCAAGGTGGCGCAATCGATTACGTGGACCAGCACCGAGCAACGTTCGACGTGCCGCAGGAACTCCAGTCCGAGGCCCTTGCCTTCGGCCGCACCGGGGATCAGCCCAGGTACGTCAGCCACGGTGTAGATGGTGCTGCCGGCGGATACCACGCCGAGATTAGGGACCAGTGTCGTGAACGGGTAGTCGGCGACTTTGGGTCGGGCGGCCGAGATTGCGGCGATCAGACTGGACTTTCCGGCACTGGGGTAACCAACTAGGGCGACGTCTGCAACCGTCTTGAGTTCGAGCACGACCTCAAGCGAGTCCCCAGACTCACCTAAAAGCGCAAAGCCCGGCGCCCGGCGCCGTGGTGAGGCCAAGGAAGCGTTGCCCAATCCACCGCGACCGCCCTTTGCCAGCACAAAGCGAGTGCCTGCACCCACAAGGTCGGCTATTTGCTCACCGTTGGGGAGGCTCACCACGGTCCCATCGGGGACGGTTAGAACTAGGTCGTCCCCAAACGCACCGTTGCGGTGCCCACCTTGGCCTTGACGACCAGAACCAGCCCGCCGGTGCGGGGAATGGTGAAACTCGAGCAAAGTCGTGGTCGAAGGATCAACCACGAGTACAACGTCGCCACCGCGTCCGCCGTTGCCTCCGTCAGGGCCGCCTAACGGCTTGAACTTCTCGCGGTGGATCGAGGCGACGCCATGTCCGCCGTCACCGGCGGCCGCGTAGACGACTACGCGGTCTACGAAAGTGACCACGGGTCAGCCTCCTAGAAAGCAGCGAGGGCGGGCCGAAGCCCGCCCTCGCTGAGAAATCGATGCGTGCTCGACGCTAGCCGCCGACCACGATGTTGACGACTCGCCGACCGCGGCGGGTACCGAACTCAACGGCGCCAGCCGCGAGCGCGAACAACGTGTCGTCCTTGCCACGGCCAACATTGAGGCCGGGGTGGAAGTGGGTTCCACGCTGGCGAACGATGATCTCGCCGGCGTTCACAGCCTGGCCACCGAAACGCTTGACGCCAAGGCGCTGGGCGTTCGAGTCGCGACCGTTACGAGAACTAGAAGCTCCCTTTTTGTGAGCCATGGGTCACTTCCCCGTTTCGATGGCGGTGATCCGGACCTGTGTGAGCCTGGAGCGGTGCCCCTGGCGACGGCGGTATCCGGTCTTGTTCTTGTAGCGCAGGATCTCGATCTTGGGACCCTTGGTGTGGTCGAGCAGCTCGGCGGTGACAGTGACGCCGGCAAGGATCGCCGCATCAGAGGTCACGGCAGCGCCGTCCACGAGCAAGAGTGCTGGCAGGGTGACCGTGGAGCCGGGCTCGCCGATTAGTCGGTCGAGCTCGAACACATCGCCTACGGCGACTTTCTCCTGGCGGCCACCGGCACGGACAATCGCGTACACCGGGGTCACTCCTCAACGTTTTCTTGGTCCCGACGGACGCGCCGGAACATGGCACACAAGGTGCCGAAGGACAAGGGTACGGAGCGGGGCGGGCTGGGGTCAAACCGCCCCCTGAAGTAGCGCTCGTTCACGCTGAATCAGGTGCAGCCGGGGCGAGGACCCCAGCAGTAATCGGTCCGGACGTCGTCGCTCGACGCGGCCGCCGGACGACTGGAGCCGTGGGTTGCGCAGTTGCCTGAACTGGCTCGGCTACCACCTTGGCCGGCCCGGTTGAGCTCACCTCGGTCTTTGGCGATTCGGGGGAAGTTTCACTAACCCCACCGTCCCGAGGTTCGGAACCGGCAGCTGCAGCCTTCCTACCTCGACCACGGCGCGACTTTGCCGCCCGCTCGCCGGCATCACCGGCCGTTGAATCCGAAGTCGCAGTTTCCCTCGCCGCAGGTTCCGCCTGGCCAGCTTCCCCGTTCGCGGCTTCCCCGTTCGCGGCTTCCCCAGTCGCGGCTTCCCCAGTCGCGGCTTCATCGGACAGCGAGTGCGCGGCAGCCCGAATGGCGTCGACTGGATCGAGTCCCGTTTTAACTTGGACCGGGGCCGCTGGGGCCGTACGCCTGCGCCGACCCTTGGCCTCGCTCGGTTCGTCAGCGATGGCGATCGCTGCGTTCGGCTGGGTCAGGATGTGCAGACCGCGGCCGTTGCAGTGCTCGCACGGTTCGCTGAACACATCAAGCAGGCTCTGCCCGATTCGCTTACGGGTCATCTGTACCAACCCAAGCGAAGTCACCTCAGCGACTTGGTGCTTGGTTCGGTCACGACCGAGGCATTCGGTAAGTCGTCGCAGCACCAGATCGCGGTTGCTTTCCAGAACCATGTCAATGAAGTCGATCACGATGATGCCGCCGATATCGCGCAGACGTAGTTGTCGCACGATCTCTTCGGCCGCTTCGAGATTGTTGCGAGTAACAGTCTCTTCTAGGTTTCCGCCTTGGCCGGTGAACTTGCCCGTGTTCACGTCGACAACGGTCATCGCTTCGGTGCGATCAATGACCAGTGAGCCACCACTTGGAAGCCAGACCTTTCGGTCAAGCGCCTTGGCCAGCTGCTCATCGATCCGGAACGAAGTGAACATATCCTTTGGCTCGACCCACTTTTCGAGCCGCTGGGCCAAATCTGGGGCCACACCTTCGACATATTCGGAGATGGTGTCCCAAACTGTTGCTCCCGACACGATCAACTTTGCGAAGTCTTCGTTGAAGATGTCGCGCACGACTCGGATAGCAACATCAGGTTCACCGTGCAGCAACGCAGGGGCATCTGCAGTAGCAGACTTGGTCTTGATGTCTTCCCACTGCGTCGCCAGCCTCGTGACATCGCTGGTCAGTTCTTCTTCGCTGGCACCCTCAGCCGCAGTACGCACGATGACGCCTGCGTCCTCGGAAACTAGGTCGCGCAAGATCGACTTGAGGCGGTTGCGCTCCGTGTCGGGCAGCTTTCGGCTGATGCCCGTCATTGAGCCTTCCGGCACGTAGACGAGGTAGCGCCCAGGCAGCGAAATCTGACTAGTTAGGCGCGCACCCTTGTGGCCAACCGGGTCCTTGGTGACCTGCACCAAGACTGGATCGCCGGATTTGAGCGCAAGCTCAATACGTCGAGGTTGGCCTTCCATTCCCGCGGCGTCCCAATTGACTTCACCGGCATACAGGACGGCGTTTCGGCCGCGGCCGATGTCGACGAAGGCCGCCTCCATCGAAGGAAGAACGTTCTGCACTCGACCCAGATACACGTTTCCGGCCATCGACGTGGACCCGCTGCGGTTGACGTAGTGCTCCACAAGGACGCCGTCTTCCAGCACCGCGATCTGAGTGCGATCGCCATCCTGGCGCACGACCATCACGCGGTCCACGCTCTCGCGGCGGGCCAAGAACTCAGCCTCGGTCAGAATGGGGGCCCGGCGCCGTCCGGCTTCGCGACCCTCGCGACGACGCTGCTTCTTGGCTTCGAGTCGGGTGGAGCCACGCACCCCAGCTGGGGCATCGTCGCGGCGAGGTTCGCGCACTCGCGGGGTTGGCGCGGCGCCATCCTCGGATCCTTCGCCGGGTCGGCGCCGACGTCGGCGCCTGCGGCTGCCAGTCCCGTCGCCTTCATCTTCATCTTCAGCTTCCGAAGTGGCGCCAGCGGCGGTTTCCGTTTCGGCGACCTCCGCGTCATCTTGGTCGTCGGTCTCGCTGCCGCCCGCTGCACCTTCGGGACGACGACGGCGGCCACGACCACCCCGACGGCGACGCCTACGAGTTGCGGCCGCAGCTTCCGAATCGTCGTCGTCAGCTGGCTCAGCGCCTTCGAAGTCGGCGTCGACATCGGCTACCGCTTCTGCCGGAGCAGGCTTGGCGGTTTTGGCAGGCATGGCGGTTTTGACAGCCTTGACAGCCTTGGGGCGGGCCGCCACTCGCTCTGGGGCCTGGAAGAGCGGGACCGGAATCGCGCGAGCCGTAGCCGCCGCCTTTGGCGATATGTCGGCCGCCGGCCCGGCTGGGACAGCCGCCACCTTGCGGGCGCGAGTGACCCTGGCTGCCGTCGGCTTGGTCTGGCCGGCATCTTCGGTGTTCAGCTCAGGAGCCGGGGCAGTGGGAGCACTAGCCGCCACCTTGCGGGTGCGCTTGGGCTTTGTGGCCTCGGCGTCGACCGGCGCTGCGGCGGGCACCTTCGGCGGTCCGGCGGCGCGTGAAACTGCCCGTCGTCGCTTGGGAGCGCCCTGGGAGTCGTCAGAAGTGCTGATGTTGGGCTCGTCGTCGAGCACGTTGCTCCGTTCACGGCTCCGGGCCCTGGGGGCACACACGGAACCAGTTGGTCGTCCCGGGCGAGCCCGGGGCGAAAGCCTGTGGGCGGTTAGCCGCCGCGATCAGCGCGTCTAACCGGATCCGGCAACGAACTCACGGTCGGCAACCAAGGGATCGCCAACCGATCGGCCGTCCGGCATCAACGGCCCCTGCGCCAGCCGGGTCACCACGGGTGGGACCAGCGGCACGAGGTCGGCCACCTGCCGGAGGGCAGAAAGCACGTCATCGGGTCGTACAGCGGGGGTGCAATGTCGCACCACCACTTGGAGTATGCCACAGCCAGCGGGATTTGCTTGCTCCCCGCCTAGGTGCACCAGAGCCGATCTCGCGTCGAACGTGCGTAATCCCGATTTGGTCATCCGTGACACCTCGACCTGGTCGGCTGCCCATAACAGTTGCCCGGCCGCCTCCACCTGATCCCGCGCCAAGTCAGGAAGTTCGATCAACCACGAACTGACTTCCAGACGGGCAACGAAGTCGGACGTCGCGGCCTCAACAACCTCGATCACGTCGAATCCGGGAGGCAATGCTGCGTCCAATGCGAGGGCCAGTTGATTTGGATCGACGTGTTGCGAAAGTGCCAATTCGAGGTATTCAGCCTCACTGGCCACCCCAGTCGGGGCTGCACCGGCGTACGAGATCCGAGGATGCGGACTGAAACCGGCCGAAAATGCAATCGGAACACCCGCTCGACGAATCGCGCGTTCGAGGGCTCGCTGGAAGTCCCGGTGACTGGAGAAACGCAGTCGTCCACGCTTGGCATGGTGGACCCTTACCCGTTGGACTACCGGTGCGACCTCGCGGTCAGGCTGACGTTGGGGTCGGCCGGCGCTCATCGTGGCGTCAGAGGCAGCAAGGTTCTTCCCGTGGGCCCGATTTGAATCGATGTGCCAAGTTGATCGCACACTCCGCAATCCGAGCATGGAGACCAACGGCAGTCATCGATTTGCTCGTCGTTTAGCGCCGACTGCCAGTCATCCCAGAGCCAGTCGCGGTCCAGCCCTGAGTCAAGGTGATCCCAAGGCAGCACTTCGGCTTGCTCGCGTTCGCGGGTAGTGAACCACGCGATGTCGATGCAGTCAGCTGCCCAAACTTCAGCTGCCGCCTGTACCCACCGGTCGTACGAGAAGTGCTCACTCCAGCCGTCAAATCGACCTCCGTCCTCCCACACTTTCCGGATTACGGCGCCGACCCTGCGATCGCCCCTCGACAGCAATCCTTCGATGGAACCTGGTTGGCCTTCGTGGTAGCGCAGCCCAATTGCCTTGCCATATTCGCGATCAGCTCGGATCGCATCACGCAATTTGTACAACCGCGCGTCAATTCCTTCGGGGCTGAGTTGACCCACCCACTGGAACGGCGTGTGTGGCTTGGGGACGAAGCCGCCAATCGAAACGGTACAACGAATATCGCGGCGCCCAGACGCCGCTCGCCCGGCCTTGATTACTTCTGCGGCCAGCCGCGCAATCTGCAATACGTCGTCGTCAGTCTCGGTAGGCAGACCGCACATGAAGTACAGCTTTACCTGTCGCCACCCCGCAGCGAAGGCAGCAGTAACAGTACGGATTAAGTCTTCCTCGCTCGCGTTCTTGTTAATCACCCGACGCAGTCGTTCACTACCGCCTTCGGGAGCGAAAGTCAGACCGCTGCGACGGCCGTTGCGCGAGAGTTCGTTCGCTAAGTCGATGTTGAAAGCGTCAACCCTTGTGCTGGGCAACGACAAAGACGTTTCGGTGCCTTCGTAGCGATCGGCCAAACCTCGGGCAACCTCCAGGATCTCCGAATGATCAGCGCTCGATAGCGACAGGAGCCCGACTTCCTCGAACCCGGTGGCTTTGAGCCCCTGTTCGACCATGTCTCCGATAGTTGTGATCGAGCGTTCACGCACGGGACGAGTGATCATTCCAGCCTGACAGAACCGGCAGCCGCGAGTACACCCGCGGAAGATCTCGACACTCATTCGCTCGTGGACCGTCTCAGCCAAAGGCACCAGCGGTGTCTTTGGATACGGCCACTGGTCGAGGTCCATGACCGTGTGCTTTGAGACTCGCCACGGAACTTCGGGGTGATTCGGAATGACTCGCCGGATCCGACCATCGGGTAAGTACTCGACGTCGTAGCGACTCGGGACGTACACAACACCGGAGATCGCAAGTCGTAGCAACAGGCCAGCTCGACCGTCCGGTTCTCCGTCCGACTTCCACAAACGTACGAGTTCGCTGACCCGGATTGCGGCTTCTTCGCCGTCGCCGATCACAACAGCGTCGAGAAAGTCAGCCATCGGCTCGGGGTTGAAGGAGGCGTGGCCACCACCGACGACAATTGGGTGCTCATCGCCGCGATCTATCGCATGCAATGGGATCCCTGCGAGGTCAAGAACGGTCAGCAGGTTTGTGTAGCCCAACTCGGTTGAGAACGAAACACCAAGAATGTCGAACGCGACGACCGGACGATGAGTGTCGACGGTGAAGAACGGAACTTCACGCTCGCGCAACAAGGCTTCAAGGTCCGGCCAGACTGCGTAGGACCGCTCGGCAAGCACATAGTCCTGATCGTTGAGCACCTCATAGAGGATCTGCACGCCTTGGTTCGGTAGTCCGACCTCATAAGCGTCCGGATAAAGCAAGACCCACCGGACGTCGACCGAGTCCCACTCCTTCTGCCGTGAGTTCAGTTCACCGCCGACATATTGAATTGGCTTAGCCACAAGTGGAAGCAGCGCTTCCAACTGCGGGAAGACCGAAGCCGGACCAGTCACACGCCACCCCTAACTAGTTGTCGGTGGACAGGGTAACTGCAGGGCTGAATCTGCGCTCAGGCGTCGCTACCCAAGTGGACGTTCTGTAGCAAACCGATCGCCAGCCAGCCGGCAAACATCGATGTCCCGCCATAGGACACAAACGGGAGAGGCACACCAGTCACAGGCATGATGCCCAGGTTCATTCCAATATTCTCAAAAGCCTGGAAGCCAAACCAGCAAACAATGCCTGCAGCCACCAGCCGCCCGAATAGGTCTCGAGCGCGGAAAGCTATTCGGGTCCCGCGCCACAAGATCACCCCCAGCAGCAGAACTATCACTGACGATCCGGCGAATCCGAGTTCTTCGCCCGCGACCGAATAGATAAAGTCCGATTGCTGCTCCGGCACGAAGCGACCATTCGTTTGCGGGCCCTTGAACAGCCCGGTCCCCCACATCCCACCCGACCCGATGGCAATTCTTGCCTGCTGAGAGTTGTAGCCGATTCCGCTCGGATCAGCCTTGGGATCCGCGAATGCAACCAGCCGATTTACTTGATGGGGCTTAAGGAATCCGAACTGCACCGCACCAAACCCGGCAAAGACTACGGCGATCAAAAGCCCCGCTACCCACCTACTCGAAGCACCGGACACCGCGATGATTCCGATAACCATTGAGATGATCACCAGAGTTGATCCAAGGTCGGGCTGCAACATAATCAAACCGACGCAGACAGCAGCGATTGTTCCGGCAATGATGATGTCCCGGTGGTGCGGAATGTTCTCCGCGTCGCGCTTCTCGGCGAGAATCATCGACATGCCAAGGATGATTGCCAACTTCGCAAACTCTGATGGTTGGACAGTGAATCCACCCGGCAGGATGATCCACGCGTGTGAACCGTTGATCGTCCCACCTAAGGGACTGAGTACCGCAATTAATCCGAGGAGAGACAAGACGTACAGGATCGGGGTGTAGGCGCGCAGCAGTCGATAGTTGAACCGCGAAACAACCCACCCAAGGACGACGCCGATGCAAAAGTCCAGGACGTGCTTCTTAAGGAAGCCACTCGGGTCCAGTCCCCGGTCGATTTGCCACTGTCGAGTTGCAGACCAGACCAAGAGGGCGCCGATAACTGAGAGCGCACCGCCAGCTGCGATGAGGACCCAATCCAAACGTCGAACGTAAGCCAGGCTCGCCGAATTGCTGTCGTTGGGCTTTGAACGCGCAAAAGTGACCGGGTAGCCATGAGTCATGAGGGCACCACGCGCCTACGGCGTAGCCGGGCAAGCCAGCCAACGAGACCCAGGAATGGAACTGCCACCAAACCAGAACTCGGGGATGGACTCGCACTCCCAGTGGGGTTGGCCCCCGGCGCGATCTCGGATACTCCGGTTCCGGAGATCTTGGGCAGAGCTGCAATCGGATGACCCAGCGGGAAGATCGCGTTCTTAGGGTTCACGCTCATCCCGGTTACACCAAATAGGGCTTCGTAGATTCCGCGGACGCTCGGCGCAGAAGTGCCTGCACCAGTGTCACCCTGCGAGACCATGACAACCACTGCGTACTGCGGGTTGTCCGCCGGTGCAAAAGAGGCGAACCAGGAGGTCGGCTGCATCGTGCCAGGCATCTGCGCCGTGCCGGTCTTACCGGCGACCGGAATCGTTCCAAGCGGGAAGTTAGAAAACACACCCGACGCAGTCCCGCTCGTTACAACTCCGCGCATCGCAGACTGCAGGTAACCAATCTGTCCAGCAGTGATTGGCAAGTGCCCTACAACTTTCGGGGCAAAAATTGCGGCGACGGATCCGTCCGACTTAAGCGCACCTTTGCCAACCTGTGGGGCGTAGAGCGTTCCGCCATTGGCAACCGCGGAGAACGCCACGGCCAACTGCAACGGCGTCGCGAGTGTGCCACCCTGACCGATGGCGAAGTTCACGGCGTCACCACCTCGGTATAGCGCGCCGTTTGCACAATTGTCACTGGCAACGGCCTTTAGATACGCCGCCCGCGTGGGATCTGTCTTGGCCACTTCGGGATAACCGTTCTTTGCCCGCGAGCAGTAGATGTCCTTCATGTTCTTATAGGTAGAAGCCAACAACGCGCGGGTCTCAATCCGACCGCTGCTTTCACTTGGCAAATCGATGCCAGTCTTGCGGCCAAAACCGAACGCGAGTGACATGTTGATCAAATAGTCATTCGGGTGCGCGATTGGGTGGTTGCCTCCGTCCCGCAGCCAATTGTCATAGGCGATCTTGTAGAAGACCGTGTCACAAGACACGACGATCGCCTGGCTCAATGGAATCGGACCGTAGGACTCGGACTCGAAGTTGGAGAAGTAACGGTTACCAATCTGCAAGGACGACGGACAAGGAATTGCGTCAGTCTCGCTAATTCCGGCCTTCAGAGCGGCCGCGGCACTGGAGATTTTGAAAGTAGAACCAGGTGGGTACCCGCCCTGCATCGCTCGCGAAGTGAGCGGTTCGCCATTGGCTGGATCGAGCAGCTGTTTGAGTTCGGCAGTTGTGATACCCCCGACCCAGAGGTTCGGGTCATAAGTGGGGTAGGACGCCATCGCGAGCACAGCCCCAGTCTTGACATCAAGAACGACGGCGGCACCTGAATCAGCCTTGAAATGGACTCCGGTCTTGTCCGACTGTGATCTTCCCCGATAGATCGCCGCTAGCAACTGTTGCTCAACCACTGCTTGCAAACGCGCGTCGATATTGGTAACCAGATAATCGCCCGGCGTGGCCGCAGTAGTGCTGGCAATCCCGGTGACGATTCCAGCGCGGTTAACGATGACCTTCTTCAGGCCTGGAAAGCCCCGCAACAAGGTGTCGTACTTAGACTCAAGACCTGACCGGCCCACCAAGTCCGTGCGCTGCAGCTGGGAGGCAGCAGGGAGTTTCTGATTGGCTTGAGCGGTCAACTCAGATTGAGTGACTGGACCGAGATAGCCAAGAATGTGCGCTGCATTGACGCCGTAAGGCGCCGGATACGCCCGGATGGTCTCTACATCCGCGGATACGCCGGGGAAGTCAGCCCGATGCTCCATGATCTGCAACGCCAACTTCGGTGTTACGTCCTTAGCAATTGGGATCGGCTGGTATGGCGAACCGTTCCAGCAGATCGGGGGCTTCTTCGCTCCCTTGGTGCCGCACAGTTGCAGCCGGTCGTAGAGGGCAGCGTAGGTGGTGCTCAGCGCCCTTGCCAGACGAGTCAGAATCGCCGGCCCGTGGAGTTTCTTGCTAAGCATTGTCGTCCGGTCAACCGAAATCACCAACGAAGTTCGATTCGAAACCAATGCCCGGCCTGCATCGTCGAGGATCAACCCTCGCACTGCTGGCGTCAGGATCGGATGGGTCCGGAGTCCGATGGCCGCGGATTGATAACTCGCCCCAGTAACGACCTGCATGTAGAACAGTCGGCCCACCAACGTCACCAACAGAGATGCCATGAGAACCCGGAGCACAATCAGGCGCAGCGTCGACTTCTCACTCATGAGATCCGCGCCTCCCCTGCTGGGGTCAGTCTCCGCGCCAGAACGACGACAACTGGAAATACGAGCGTTGCCAACACGAAGCAGTAGAACAGGTCAGTAGTCAGCAACGTCGGGACGGACTGCCACACCACCCTCGAATCGCCCAGAAGTCCGCCGAGAAGAAGACGAATCAGTGCTGCTACCGGCCCAGCCAAAGCCACTTCAGCCACTGTTGCTGTTCGGGACCTTGTGAGCAGGCTGTACCGAGATCCGATCACGTAGCCCACCAACGTCAGGCCCACGGCCCACACCCCGACGGTCCCGTCTGCCGGGGGCACTAAATCGAGCAACATGCCGGCCACAAATCCAGCGATCGAGCCGACGCCAGCCCCGCAAGTTGCAGCGAGGGCACCCACCAGCACCGCAACTAGATCGGGCGTCGCCCCCGGCAATCCGAGCCGACTTAGGACTGCCATCTCAAAGGCCACCGCAGGAACTATCAGCGCCAAGGCAAGCAGCAGTTGCCGCCACCTCATCTCAACCGCCCGATGCGCTTGGGCTGGGGCTGATCGTGGCGGACCCACCGGCCAGCGGGCTGGCGGTGACCGTCACGGTCACCGTTGGAGTGGCCACGGGCGTAGGCAGGACAGAGTCGCGTGGGTCCGTCCGCGGCGGTTCGATGACGACGCCTACCAAATCCAAACTGAAGACGTCCACAAATGGCTTGATGAATGCGATCCGCCCGCTTTGGCCCTTCACGCCTTGGACGGACGTCACGGTCCCAATTGGAACACCGGGAACGAACGGACGGTAGTTCGCCGAACCGAACGTGACGATCCGCTCCCCCACCTTCATGTCAGCAAAGGGATCAAACAGCTGCATCTGCAGCGAGAGCGGGTGTAGCCCATCGCCTGAGGTCACCCCGATCGACAAGGTTCCGGCGAGGCGACTGCCAACACTGCTTGTGTCGTCGACCAGGAGCACGACTGTGCAGGTAGTCGCCGATACTGCGGACACTCGCCCGACCAGTCCGTTGCCACTTAATACCGTTTCGTCAATTTGGATTCCATCCGTGGTCCCGACATCCAGAGTCAAGGTCCACGCCAAACTCTGGGCAATATTGACGGCAACTACCTGCGCTGGGACAACTCGATACCTACCCAAAGCCGCGACTCGAAGCAGGTTGTCGAGTTCGGCAGCGCGGTTTGCTTGATAGCCGCCGTTAGCCAGTTGTTGGTTGAGGGAAGCCACTTGATCGCGCAAGCGTGCCAATTCGCGATCCTTGGAGTTGATGCTGGTCAATCCAGTGATAAACCGGCCAATCGGCGAGAAGACGCTGTGCATACCGCGTTCGAGTGGCCCAAAGACTGCGGAAGCGCCGTGGTTGGCCGAACGCACAGCCCCACCTTGGAGTCCCAGAACAGCAACACTCAGCGCCACGACGAGCAACACCGCCGCAATTATCCGCGATCTGCGGCTATTCCTCATGCTGAGGTCAGCGGCGTGGTTCGGAGATCAGAACCTGCTGCAATGCCTCGAACTCCTCTACGCACTTGCCCGAACCAAGCGCCACGCAATCAAGCGGCGATTCGGCGATAACGATTGGCATTCCGGTCTCGTGGCGCAGTCGTTCGTCGAGGCCCTTAAGCAATGCGCCACCACCGGTGAGCACGATGCCGCGATCCATGATGTCGCCCGAAAGTTCAGGAGGTGTGCGATCCAAGGTGGTCTTAACCGCATCGACGATCGCATTCACCGGTTCGTCGATCGCGCGACGAATCTCTTCGGCGGTTACGACAACAGTTCGCGGCAGCCCTGTCACTAGGTCACGGCCTCGAATTTCGGCGTGCGGTTCATCCGGGCTTGGGAATGCCGAACCGATCGCCATCTTGATTTCTTCAGCGGTGCGCTCGCCCAGCATCAGCGAGTATTCCTTCTTCACGTAGTTGATGATCGCGCTATCGAGTTCATCGCCGCCGACGCGAATCGAAAGACTCGTTACGATTCCGCCAAGCGAAATCACCGCAACCTCAGTCGTTCCACCGCCAATATCGACGACCATGTTTCCGGTCGGCTCATGCACCGGCAGGTTCGCTCCGATTGCGGCGGCCATTGGCTCTTCGATGATGTAGACCTTGCGGGCACCAGCTGCATAACCAGCATCCTTGACCGCACGCTGCTCAACGCCAGTGATCCCACTGGGTACGCAGATAACAAGTCGAGGCTTAGCAAGATGGCGACGCTTGTGCACCTTCTGAATGAAGTAGCGCAACATGCGCTCTGTGGTGTCGAAGTCTGCGATGACGCCATCTTTAAGTGGGCGGATCGCCACGATGTTGCCGGGCGTTCGTCCGATCATCTTCTTGGCTTCGGATCCGACAGCCAGAATTCCGCCGGTGTTCTGGTTGATCGCAACTACCGATGGCTCATTCAGGACGATGCCCCGCCCGCGCACGTAGACCAACGTGTTCGCCGTCCCAAGATCGACCGCCATGTCGCGGCCGATGAACGCCATATTGTTGGTCATGCCTCGGGCCTTTCGTAGGATCGTGCTGGGCGGCGGTACCGAGCGCCCATGGTACGCGGTAAGTGCCCCAAGCCCGGAATGTCCGATTTAACTCTGCAGGTGGTGTTCAGGCCAGGCCGGGAAAGAACAGCGCGATTTCCTTCGCTGCCGACTCCGGGGAATCAGACCCGTGCGACACGTTTTCGCCCATGGTTGCTGCCAAATCGCCACGGATCGTGCCTGGAGTGGCATTGACCGGGTTGGTCGCACCCATCAAATTGCGCCACCCAACGATCACGTCCGGGCCTTCGACAACAGCCGCAACGAGCGGCGAGGAGGTGATGAAATCGACCAGCTCACCGAAGAAGGGCTTGCTGGAATGCTCGCCGTAATGCGCTTCGGCTGTCGCTCGATCCAAGGTCCGCAATTCGAGTGCGACGATGCGCCAACCCTTGCGTTCGATCCGGCCAAGCACCTCGCCGACCAAGTTTCGGGCCACGCCATCCGGCTTGATCAGGACAAGAGTGCGCTCTGCCACGACTGCTCCACTTCGATTATTGGGATGATCCGATGTTACCTGCGCCAGCCTGAAGGCTCGCAACGCCTCCCCTCGCCGGCCGACGACGAGCGCAATAACCCACAGCGCTGCGAAGACCGCGCCAATGACCGCTAGGGCCGGCGCCACGAGTCCGGCCGCCAGAATCGCAACCTGCAGACCGGAGCCAAGGATTAGTCCGCCCGGCCGTCGGACCATCCCGGCCGAAATCACTGCCGCCACAGCTAACCCCGCCAGCAACCACACAGCTGAAACGCCCTGGTGGTTGACGTGGGTGGCAACCGGAAGCGCGAGCAGAATGACCAACGCCTCAAATGCCAGCACAGCCCGAGTCAGGATCGACATTTCAGTACCCCTTTTCAACCATTGCGGCTGAAAAGAGCACGGGCCTCGCCGGCAGTCGCGACGGACCCGGTGATGAGCACGCCGGCGCCGCCAACTTCGCCAGCTTCTTCGGCGAGCGCGACCGCAACATCAATTGCATCGATGAGTCGCGGCACCTGAGTTACACGATCGAACCCAAAGACCTCTCCGGCAAGTTCAAATAGCGCAGCAACAGCCAGCGCCCGAGGCGACGAGCTGGCTGTCACGACCACCTGATCCAAGACCGGCTCCAGCGCCTCAAGTACCCCGCGGGCGTCTTTGTCGGCAAGAATCGCGACAACGCCGATCAATCGATCGAAGGCGAAAGAGTCGGCCACTGCCTCGGCTAGCGCCAGGGCCCCTGCCGGATTGTGGGCAGCATCTAGCAAAACAGTCGGGGACCTTCGCACGACTTCCAGTCGTCCCGGCGATGTGGCCTGAGCAAAACCGGCCCGAACCACGTCCGGGTCCAAAACCCCGCGACCCCCACCGAGGAACGATTCAACAGCCACCAAAGCCAGTACGGCGTTGTGGGCCTGATGGGCTCCATGTAGTGGAAGAAAGATGTCCTCGTAGTTTCCGCCCAGTCCCTGCAGGGAAATGAGTTGCCCACCTACCCCAACGTCGCGGCGAATAACACCGAATTCGACGCCCTCCCGCGCAACGATGGCCTCGACTCGTAGGGCCTCGCGCAGCAGCACCTCGGCAGCAGCCAGCTCCTGCTGGCCGAGCACCGCGATTGATCCGGGCTTGATGATGCCGGCCTTCTCAGCGGCAATGCCGGCCAAATCTGATCCAAGGTATTCCACGTGGTCGATTGAGATCGGTGTAACGACCGCAACTTGCCCGTCGACAACGTTGGTCGCATCCCAGCGTCCACCCATGCCCACTTCGATGACACTGACTTCGACGGGTGCATCGGCAAAACACACATAAGCCAGCGCTGTCATGGCCTCGAAGAACGACAACGGCGGGCCACCGGCGGCCGCACTGCGATCATCGACAAGTTGCAAATACGGCGCGATCTCTTCGTAGCCGGCCACAAATCGATCCTCCGGGATCGGCTCGCCTTCGAGCAGGATCCGCTCCCTCGGAGTGATCAAGTGCGGACTCGTGTAGCCCCCCGTACGAAGTCCGAAAGCTCGCAATAGGGATTCGATCATTCGCGAAGTAGATGTCTTGCCGTTCGTCCCCGTGATGTGAATGGCTGGGGCCGAGTGCTGCGGGTCGCCCAGAAGCGAAACCAGATCGGTCATCCGGGTCAACGTCGGCGCGATGATCGATTCAGGAACCCGGCGCAGAAGAGCCGCCGCCGCAGCCGCGAAGGCCGGGTCGGTGGTCTGGTTTGATCCGGGAGCACCGGGCACGTCGGCCACGGGTCGGGAGTCTACGCGGGATCTCTAGAATGGCGCCCATGACGCAGGCCAGCCCGACCCCACGCATCCCCGATGCTCCGACCATCGAGGGGATCGAGGAACGGTGGTCCCAGACTTGGGAACGCGAAGGAACATTCCGATTTGATCGCACTGCAACGCGCGAGCAGGTCTATTCGATCGACACTCCCCCTCCCACGGTCAGCGGATCGCTCCACGTTGGACACGTGTTCTCCTATACGCACACCGACTTGATCGCCCGGTTCCAGCGCATGAATGGCCTGGAAGTCTTCTACCCAATGGGCTGGGACGACAACGGATTACCCACCGAGCGTCGAGTGCAGAACTACTACGGCGTGCGCTGTGAGCCGTCTTTGCCTTACGACGCAGGATTCGAACCACCGGCCGAGCCAGGCAAAGATCAAATCGCAATTAGCCGTCGCAACTTCGTGGAACTATGCGAACGGCTAACCGTTGAGGACGAGGTTGCGTTCGAACAACTTTGGCGGCGCCTTGGCATCTCGGTCGACTGGACGATGACCTACCAAACGATCGACTCGACGGCCCGGGCCGCATCCCAGCGCGGCTTCTTGCGCAATTTGGCGCGCGGCGAGGCGTACCAGTCCGAGGCACCAACTCTTTGGGATGTCACGTTCCGCACTGCAGTTGCACAGGCTGAACTCGAGGACCGGGAGCGACCAGGGGCATACCACCGCGTCGCCTTCCATCGCGCTGGCGATCCGATCCACATCGAAACCACCCGGCCCGAACTGTTGGCTGCGTGCGTCGCGCTGGTTGCGCACCCTGACGACGAGCGCTACCAGTCGTTATTCGGAACCACGGTGCGCACGCCGCTGTTCGACGTCGAAGTTCCGATCGTCGCGCACCGATTGGCTGATCCCGACAAGGGCTCGGGGATCGCCATGATTTGCACATTTGGTGATCTGACCGACGTCATCTGGTGGCGCGAACTTAACCTGCCAACTCGTCCAATTTTGGGCTGGGACGGAAGAATCCTGCCCGAAACCCCTGCTTGGATCACGTCGGATTCGGCGATCACGGCGTACACAACCATCGCCGGTGCAACGACATTCACTGCACGCGAACGCACTGCCGAAATGCTGCGGACGTCCGGCGACTTGATCGGCGACGTGCGCGAAATCATGCACCCGGTTAAGTTCTTCGAAAAGGGCGACAAACCGCTCGAGATCGTCACCACCCGCCAGTGGTACATCACCAATGGCGGCCGCGACGAAGAACTGCGAAAGAAACTCCTCGCACGGGGTTCCGAACTGCAGTGGCATCCGGCGCATATGAAGGTGCGATACGAGAACTGGGTGGAAGGCTTGAACGGCGACTGGCTGATTAGTCGCCAGCGTTTCTTTGGAGTACCAGTCCCGCTTTGGTACGGGGTCGATGCCGACGGCAATCCGGACTATGCAAAGCGACTAGTGCCCAACGAATCTGACCTTCCGATCGATCCGTCTTCTGAAGCACCCGACGGCTATGACTCAACTCAGCGTGGAAAGCCAAACGGCTTCATTGGTGACCCAGACGTGATGGATACCTGGGCAACCTCCTCTCTGTCGCCCCAAATTGCCGGCGGCTGGGAACGCGATCCCGATCTTTGGGCTCGCATCTACCCAATGGACCTGCGCCCGCAAGCCCACGAGATCATCCGCACTTGGTTGTTCTCATCCGTCGTGCGGGCACATCTAGAAGATGGCCAGCTCCCGTGGAAACATGCGGCCATCAGCGGCTGGATTTTGGACCCGGACCGAAAGAAGATGGCCAAGTCCAAGGGCAATGTAGTCACGCCGCTTGACTTGCTCGAAGAGCACGGCTCCGATGCGCTGCGCTATTGGGCCGCAAGCGGACGTCCCGGCACGGATACGGCATTTGACATCGGGCAGATGAAGACCGGCCGGCGCCTTGCCATCAAGATTCTCAACGCCAGCCGCTTCGCACTGAGTTTTGGCACAGTTGGTGGCCCGGTCACCGAACCCTTGGACCAGGCGCTACTTGCAGACCTTGCCCGGGTCATCACTGATGCCACCGCGGCACTGAATGACTACCAATACACCCGGGCGATGGAAACCACGGAGTCGTTCTTCTGGCGCTTCTGCGATGACTACCTCGAACTGGTCAAGGAACGGGCCTACGGCGCCCGCGGCGAGGACGCGGCGAACTCCGCAATCACCACTCTGACGACAACACTTACTGTGCTCCTCAAACTTTTTGCACCGTTCTTGCCGTTCGTGACCGAAGAGGTTTGGTCCTGGTGGCAGGAGGGCAGCATCCATCGCGCGAGTTGGCCGAAACCCACGGACGCCGTTGATGTGGCCTTGGCGGACTCTGGGCAACTTGGTTCGGTGCCAGTGGGCGACCCGGCACTGTTAGCGGACGTCGCACTGGTTCTCTCCGGGATCCGCAAGGCAAAGTCCGAGGCCAAGGTGTCTATGCGCACCGATGTGGTGAGCGCACACGTAACGGGTCCGGCCGATGCCCTAGCTCGAATCTCAGCGGCCAGCGCCGACCTAATAGCTGCCGGCCGAGTGCTGGATCTGCAACTGAGCCAAACCACCGGCCCACTCTCGGTCGAAGTCCAGCTTTAGACGCCTTCCCAGAGGGATTGACGCGCCTGGGCTTTCACCCGATTGGCTCAACGTCGGTTAAGCCCACCCCAAGAACGACCGAATCTGCGTGAGTACCGACCCAGATCGGTACGTCGATCGGCTCTTCGCCGCTCGGCGGGGACGTTCCGGGGGGAATGTGATGGGCAGGTTACGAGTAGTGGTTGATCCAGCCTCACCAGGTCCCGGCAGCACCGTGCTCCCTGGAGTTCCGTTACCGGAATCCCATTGGCGAAACACCGAGCACTCGGGGTGGTCAGTGCCGAGCCCCCGCGGAGCAAGTCCGTTACCGGCCGCTTGGTCGGTCGTACCGCTTCCGGACATGAAGGAAACTGGCGCCGATACCGGCGAGTCCTTCGAAGTATCCGCGCTCCCACTGGAGCCGCGCGAACTCTTGAGCGTGCTAACTATCGAGCCGGCTCTAACTCTTGAGGCAGAACCGACAGCCAAGACTTTGCCCGCAAACGCCCGCGGGCGACACCGACGACTTTCGGCCTAGGCGCTTAAGCGGACTTCTCTCGACGCTCCCGACGGGGCGGAGCCGCTTCGCGGGGCACGAGAGTGGGGCTTGCGCTATTGCGGACAACATCGCCGCTGACGATCACGCGCGCCACATCTTGGCGACTAGGCACGTCGTACATCACGTTTAGCAGTACTTCTTCCAAGATGGCACGCAGGCCACGGGCACCGGTTCCCCGCAACAAGGCTAGATCCGCCACGGCCGATAAAGCATCGTCGGAGAACTCCAACTCGACACCATCGAGGTCGAACAGTCGCTGGTACTGGCGCACCAAAGCATTCTTAGGCACCGTCAAGACTTCGATAAGCGCAGTTGCGTCGAGCGCCGTGACTGACGTGAAGACCGGAAGCCGGCCAACAAACTCAGGGATCATCCCGAACTTCAGCAGATCCTCAGGCATCACGCGGCTGAAGATGTCGCCCGGGTTCGTGTTTCCGTCCGGCTTCTCCATCGCTGCGGTGAAGCCAATCGACTTCTTGCCCACGCGATCCTCGATGATGCGATCGAGTCCAGCGAAGGCACCTCCGACGATGAATAGCACGTTGGTCGTGTCGATCTGAATGAACTCCTGGTGCGGGTGCTTGCGCCCGCCCTGCGGAGGAACGGACGCAGTTGTGCCTTCGAGGATCTTAAGTAGGGCTTGCTGAACACCCTCGCCAGAAACATCGCGGGTGATCGATGGGTTCTCACTCTTGCGAGCAATCTTGTCAATCTCGTCGATGTAGATGATTCCGGTTTCGGCCTTCTTGACGTCGTAGTCGGCGGCCTGAATCAACTTGAGCAGAATGTTCTCGACATCTTCACCGACATAGCCGGCCTCCGTCAGCGCAGTCGCATCTGCGATCGCGAATGGCACGTTGAGCATGCGCGCCAAGGTTTGCGCCAACAGCGTCTTGCCTGAACCAGTGGGGCCAAGCAGCAAGATGTTCGACTTGGCGAGCTCAACCTGATCTTCGCGAGCACGCTCGCCGCCGGACTGAACTCGCTTGTAGTGGTTGTACACCGCAACGGCCAAGGACTTCTTGGCAAGATCTTGTCCGATCACATACTGATCGAGGAACTCAAAGATCTCGCGCGGCTTGGGCAGTTCGTCCCATTGCAAATCGGATGCTTCGGTCAGCTCTTCTTCGATGATCTCGTTACACAGGTCAATGCATTCGTCACAAATGTAGACACCGGGGCCGGCGATCAGTTTCTTGACCTGCTTCTGACTCTTTCCACAGAAGGAACACTTGAGCAGGTCGCCGCCTTCACCGATGCGCGCCACTGCTGTTCCCCTCGCTAGTGGAGCGGCCCATTCGCCGTCCTCGCGAGACGCTACCCCGCGAAAAGCCTTCGGGGCCCGTCTTTGGTCCTCAGAACGTTATGCCCTCAGCGGACGCGTTAAGCGACTACGCCAACCCGTGTCGTGAGCACCTCGTCGATGATCCCGTACTCCTTAGCCATTTCGGCCGTGAGGATCTTGTCGCGTTCGATGTCGCGGCGGACGTCTTCGACGGCCTTGCCGGTGTGTCGAGCGAGGATGGATTCCATTTCGTCTCGCATGCGAAGAACCTCGTTGGCCTGAATTTCAATGTCAGATCCTTGGCCACCGCCCTCGGTGTACGGCTGGTGGATCAAGATTCGCGCGTGCGGCAGAGCGAATCGTTTGCCCGGTGTGCCGGAGGCGAGAAGTAGCGCTGCAGCCGACGCCGCCTGCCCCAAACAAACCGTCTGGACGTCGGGCTTTACGAATTGCATGGTGTCGTAGATCGCAGTCATCGCAGTGTAGGAGCCGCCCGGGCTATTGATGTAGATCGAGATGTCGCGATCCGGGTCCATGGATTCGAGGACCAGCAACTGCGCCATCACGTCGTCCGCTGAGGCGTCATCAATCTGGATACCCAAGAAGATGATTCGCTCTTCAAACAACTTCGCGTATGGATCCATGAGACGTCGCATGCCATCGCGTCCGCGCTCTTCGAACTGCGGGAGAATGTAGCGAGCGTTTGGCGACGAAACGGTGCGCCCCGAAGGAAGTCCAGTAGTAGACACGATTTTGCTCCTCGGTGCCGGATCAGTTGGTTCCGCTGTCGCCCGCGACATCGCGAGCGCTGCGTACGACGTGGTCAACGAACCCGTACTCAAGGGCCTCGTCGGCAGTGAACCAGCGATCGCGATCTGAATCGTGTTCGATGGTTTCGATGGTTTGACCCGTATGCGAAGCAATGAGTTCGGCCATCTTCTTCTTCGTGTAAAGCATCTGCTCGGCCTGAATCCGAACATCCGACGCGGTTCCGCCGATGCCGCCCGACGGTTGGTGCATCATGATGCGCGCGTGCGGCAGTGCGTAGCGCTTACCGGCCGTACCGGCCGACAACAAGAACTGCCCCATCGAAGCGGCCAGGCCCATTGCGAAGGTGGCAACGTCGTTACGCACGTATTGCATCGTGTCGTAGATGGCCATTCCGGCCGATACCGATCCACCCGGCGAATTAATGTAGATCGAAATATCGCTGTTGGGGTCCTCCGCCGACAGCAACAACATCTGCGCGCATATCGCATTCGCCATTGAGTCTTCGACCTGCGAACCCAAGAAAATGATTCGCTCGCGCAGGAGCCTTTGATAGACCGAGTCGTCAAAGCCCGGCGCACCTTGCTGTGGGCCGCGTGCGACGGTCAGGCCAGGAACTTCCAACCCGGTCACGATGTCTCCTTGTTCCGCAAAGCCTTCGCTATGAAGGACGCCTTGGTGACCCTAACCCCGAAGGGGCAGCGGACGTTCCCGTACTGACCAGTGTTCGCTCACGGCTTTACGCCCAATCGAACATTCCGCACTCAGTCGTGGTCGTGACCCTCGTGGTCGTGACCCTCGTGGTCGTGACCCTCATGGTCGTGACCCTCGTGGTCGTGACCCTCATGGTCGCCGAAGCCACTTAGTCCGGTCGGAGCGGCCATTTCATCCAACGCCGACAGCTCCACAGGGCGCCCGGACTCGTCGGTGACCTTGGCGTGCTCGAGCACCCAAGCCATGGCCTTGCCTCGACGCACGTCGGAAATCGCCGCGGGGATGTCCCCGTTCTGCGCCAACGCCTGAGCAAAAGCGTCGGGGCTCAAGTTGTAGCGCGGGGCCTGCTGGATCAGCCAGGTGCTTAGGTCAGCCTCGCTCACCGTCAGCGTTTCGACGTCAGCAATCCGGTCAAGCACGAACTGACTCTTGAGTGAATCACGAGCCTGGTCGGCAACCTCAGTGCGATGTGCGTCATCACCGTGGCCGTCAGCGAAATGCTCGTCGACCTGGGCGGAGAGGAAGTTCTCCGGCATTGGTACTTCAGCTATCGCAAGCAACTCGGCGATTACCTTGTCGCGGGCTTCGTAGCCCTGTTCTAGTAACCGAACCTTGGCCAAACGGGTGCTGATGTCGGCGCGCAATTCCTCGATCGTGTCGAACTCGCTTGCCAATTGGGCGAATGAATCGTCGGCCTCGGGCAGCGCGCGCTCGCGGACCGAAGTAATCGTGGCAGTGACCTGGAGGTCCTTGCCCTCCCACTCACCAGCATCAGGAACGAAGGTGAAGGTACGTGACTCGCCGGGAGTCGCGCCGGCCACTGCGGCGTCGAAGCCAGGGAGCAGCCCGTCCGTGCCAAGTTCGTACGACAACGCACTGGCCGTTAGGTCGTCGACCGGCTGGTCGCCATCGGCCCCGGCGAGATCAACCAACAGCACGTCACCGTCGACGGCTGCGCGCTCGACCGGAGTCAGGCTGGCGAAGCGCTTGCGCAAAGCGTCGAGTTGGTCAGAGACCTGCTCCTCGGAAACCACCGAATCTGCGACGCTGACTTCGATACCGTCGTAGCTGGGCAGTTCGAATTCGGGCCGGATGTCGACCTCGGCGGTGAAAGCTAGATCGGCTCCATCGGAAAGTTCGGTGACGTCCAACTCAGGGCGGCCGATGACGACGATCCCGGCCTCGCGTACCGCCTGGTCATACGCCCGCGGAACCGCCTCGTTGATGGCCTCTTCGAGAACGGCGCCCCGACCTACACGCTGGTCGATGACTCGCTGCGGAATGTGTCCCTTGCGGAAACCCGGGATGGTCACCTGTGAGGCGATCCGCTTGTAGGCGGCGTCCAGGCTCGGCTTTAGTTCGTCGGCGGGAACCTCAATAGTGAGTTTCACGCGGGTCGGCGACAGGGTCTCGACTGCGCTCTTCACGAACTATCTCCTCGGCTTGAACGACGGCCCCGACGCTGTTGTCGGATCCCGGGCGTTGAGTCGGGGCGGGGAGAGTCGAACTCCCGATCTCCTGCACCCAAAGCAGGCGCGCTAGCCACTACGCTACGCCCCGCGGCGCCCGGCAGAGTCTAGAGGATGAGCGGGTAGACTCCGAGCGCACCCGGTGGTCGTCCCCGAAACGGACCACGTTCATCGGGGTCTGCGGGTGTAGCTCAATGGTAGAGCCCCAGCCTTCCAAGCTGGCCATGCCGGTTCGATCCCGGTCACCCGCTCCAACGAGTAGATCCCTGCTGAGCAGCTGGGGTCCCACGCCCGCACCTGATCCATGACTGCTTCAGCCGAATCACGTAGTCGAATTCCTAGCTGCGGTTGAACCATCGCGAGGCCACATCCGTTTGATGCAGGGAGACCCCCGTTTGGGTGCTTCCGACCAGAGGTGAGGTAGCAGATGTCAGCCTTCGCTAAGGGAAAGTTCGTTCTTGGGGCCGCATGCGCCACCGCCCTCGTCGTGACCCTAGCCGGGTGCGGCAGCAGTTCAGCCGCCGCGAACCCCGCGGCGGGGAGCGGGCCAGCCACCACGCTGAAGACCATGTCAACTTCTATCGGCACCGTGCTCGTCAGCGCCTCAGGGCTCACGGTGTACGAACTCGTCGGGGACACGGCAGCCGCCCAAACCTGCACCGGTGACTGCCTAGCCGCCTGGCCACTGGTGCTAGCAAACGGCAGTCAAATGATCGTGAACGGCCACCCCGCATTCACCTTTACCGGCGACCGATCAGCCGGCGAGACCAACGGGCAGAACGTCACGGATCAATGGGGCCGGTGGTTGGCCCTGGACGCCAACGGCAACCCGATCAGCGCCTCGGCCGCGACTAGCCCGCCGGCAGCGACCACCACGGCTCCCGCTGCCGGGGGCGCAGCGTTCTAGCGGGGGGAGTCAAACAATGATGCAAAGGACCATCGGCGTCGCTGCGCCGACGCAGAACATCGCGAAGCCTGGCGCAGATCGTGCTGCCGATAGGACGGTCTGGTCCAAGGTCTCTTCCCGCGTCTATCTCCCGGCGGTGCTAGTCCCGGCGCTTGGACTGCTGCTAGTCGGGGCCGGCTGGGCGAATCGGTGGGGTGGGGTGGATTTCGCCGGGTCGCTTACGAGCCTGCGTTTGGTAACGATCGGTCCGCTTGCGGCCGCGCTGATCGGACTGTTCCTTGTCTTGGAACGAGTGCGTCCGGCCCAGGTGCGACCACTCGTCGCCCGTGGCCACCGCCATGACGTGCTCTTCGTTGCAATCAACGCTGTCGTCGTCCTGCCCCTGGTGACCGCACTCACCCTGTCGCTGGCCGACGTCGTACGACGAGTCGCGCCTTGGGTAATCCTTCCCAGGTTTGGGGTGATCCCACGTTGGGTTGCAATCATCGTGATCCTGGTGGCGATGGATGCCTGCAACTGGATGGTGCATTTGGCAAATCATCGGGTGCGGATGCTGTGGCGATTCCATGAGCTTCACCATTCACAAGAAGACATGAATGTCTTGACGGTATTCCGAACCCATCCACTGATCCATGTCTCGTATGTGCTGGCCGTAGTTCCTGCATTGGTGCTGCTCGCCAACGGTGAACTGCCCGCGCTACTGCTCGTGATCTACGGCGGTGCTGTCGCATTTGCGCACTCGAACACCAACTTGGCATTCGGACCGCTGGGACGAGTGTTTGTCAGTCCGAACTACCACCGAATTCACCACAGAGTGGACGGTCCCCAAGATGTGAACCTCGGATTTGTGCTGAGCATCTGGGACCAGATCTCCCATCGTGCTGTGTTTCCCACACCCGAGACCATCAGGGCCGACACTGGATTGCCGCAACGACCCCTCAGGGTCGAACAGCAGGGATCTCGTGCGCAGCACCTCACGGTCCTCGCTGCGCAACTCCTAGGACCGTTTCGCCCGCTGAAGGATCCCGCCGCGCTCGTATCCGTCAGGGAACCCGCTGGATCCCTACCGGACAACAGCCCGGCGGAACCGTGCTGACGTCGCCCGGCAGACGTGCGCCAACGTGGCTTTACCGCCTGTTCCAGGCAACATCAGCTGGGCTAGCGGTGGACGTCACGCAGCTCATCGTGCGGATTGTCCTCGCCTGGATCTTCATCTACTACGGTGCCGCGAAACTGTTCGGGGCGTTCCCGGGCGGAGGCCCTCACGGCCTTCACCAGACAGCGCTCTACATGTCGCAGGCCGCGCAGCTGCGACCCGGACAGTTCTTTGCTCTTCTTGCCGGCCTGATCGAGTTCGGCGGTGGAATCGCGATGGCTGTCGGCTTCTGCACACGCGTGGCCGGGTTGGCGCTGGCCGGCGACATGGTGATGGCGATGGTCACCGTCACTTGGGCTACCGGACTCAGTTCGGCCAGCTCCCCTCCCGGTTACCAGCTCAACCTGGCCTTAGCCGCCCTGGCACTCACCGCGACGCTTACCGGCGCCGGCCGATTCAGCATCGACGCCTGCATCTCCCGCGCCGTCGGCCAGGAAACCTACGAACCGCCAATGGTCAATACCTAAACGAACCAGCCGCCGGGAGGCTCGCAGTGCCCTCAGATGCCATCTCGCCAGACGCGGGATCGGCTAGCTCCGGGATCCCCTCACTCATCACGTCTTCCACCGCACAAACAACGCCCACCCAACGGCTGCTGAGGGCGGGTGCCAACCTTGTCGGCGCAGGCAGCGCTGCGCTGTTCTCCTACTCGTTCTTGCACTTCTACCTCGAAACTCACCGCCCGATCGGCATCATCTTCTTCACCCAACAAACGCTCGTGGCTCTGGCTTTTCTCATCCGTCGGCCCGCGCGATTGGTGACCCGCCGGCTAGCGGACTGGCTCCTGGCATTCGCCGGAACATTTATCGGCGTCCTCTTCCGGCCGGCAGGTGCACATCTGAAGTGGGGGATTTGGACGGGCACCGCCTTGCAGCTCGTCGGCGCCACCATCGCGGTGGCATGCATCCTTACCCTTGGCCGCTCCTTTGGCTTCGCCGCAGCGGACCGAGGTGTTGTGACGCGCGGCGCGTACACCGTCGTTCGACACCCCATGTATGCGGCGTATCTGTTGCTCGCATCGGGCTACGTGCTGCAAAGCCTGTCCATTTGGAACGCCGCCATTCTCGTGATCGGCACAGCCTGCAACGGCGGTCGGGCACTGGCTGAGGAACGCTTGCTTGCGAACAACAAGGACTACCTTGCGTACCGGCGCCGGGTTCGCCGAAGGATCATCCCAGGCATTTGGTGACCGTCTCTAAGTGCGATGCGAGTCAAGCTGAGCACACGCGAACGGCACGCCGCCATGCTGGTTCGATCCCTTTCACCAGCTCAAAAGTTGCCACAGGCTTATTACAGCCACAACTGATTCGGCAGCCGGCTGCACCACGGGTATGGCATCGAGTACGACAGCGTCTAGTGCCTCCAACGCCCAACCTTGGCTGCCAAGGCGCACCTGCGTCGGTCCGGCCAACGCGAGGAGTAAGCAGAGCGACGGTGCGGTGCCAGTGACCCGATCGCCGGGAGTCGCTGGCGAATCAGCGCTTCCGCTTTGCAAAGGCCCCTGGTGCCCCAGGATTTGAACCTCGGACGCCCACCGCCCCCGGCGGACCATGACGTTCAGATCAGCAGTCGGGCCGGCCGCAAGGAATGCTTCGGTCGCCGCCTCTCCCGGAAACCTGAACGGTTCCCAGCGCACCAGTTCCCGTTGGTCACCTTCGATCTGGAGCACCATCCCGGCTGCGGAAAGCAGCACAATCGTCCGATCGACTTCCGGGAAGACCGAGAAGGGGCCTGGCTCCTCCACTTCGGCCAGACTTACCCGCCAGCCGAAATCACCTCCCGCGCCCGAGCCAGCGGCCACCTCACGGGTGAGGCCCCCGCCGTTGCGCCAAGGCTGGGCGGCTCGGCCCGAAGCGGGCAAGAAGACTGGGTCCACGCCCGCAGCCTGCCAGAAACCAGGTCGGCAAGAATTGCCGCAGTCGGGCCCGGAATCACTATTCTCGGTCCGTTCGCTTCCTACACCTCAGGAGACGCCCCAAATGACTGCCGCCGTTAGCGCCGTTGAGGAGCCGCTGACCATCAGTGTCGATCCTCGACGCCGCCTTGCCGGCCGACTAGCGGTAGCAGCCTGGGCAATCGCCCTACTCACCTACTGCGTCAATATTGGGATCCCGTTTGACCGGGCCGGTCAAACGCTTTGGATCTTCGGCGGATTCATTGCGGTGGCGATCGGCCGTCCTTGGCGCCGGATGGTCTTGGTCGTCCGAGACTGGGCAGCTTTCCTAGCTGTGCTCTACATCTACGACTACTCCCGCGGAGCCGCCAAACTATTCGGAAGCACAGTTCAGGTCGTTGGTCCGATTGCTTGGGACAAGGCATTGTTCGGCGGGGTCCTCCCAACTACCTGGCTGCAGCACCGGTACTTCGACCCGACTCACGTCCACTGGTACGAGGTCGTTGCCTCCCTTGTCTACATAACCCACTTCATAGTTCCTTGGGTTATCGCAGCGGTTCTATATGTGCGCAACCGGACCTTGTGGTTCAAGTGGGCGCGAGCCTTAGTGGTGTTGTCGTTCGCTGCATTGGTTGTCTTCATGGTGATGCCAGCTGCGCCGCCTTGGTACGCGGCCAATCGAGGACTGATTCCGCCGGTAGTACGAATCGCTACGCGCGGCCTTGATCCGATCGGCCTGCGAATGGCGAACCAACTGATTCAGCAGGGACGCGCGGTAGCGAACGACGTAGCAGCAATTCCAAGCCTGCATACGGCGTTCGCGGTCATGGCCGCCCTATTCTTCATACCGCTCGTTCGAGGCAAATTGCGCTGGTTCCTCTGGCCGATTCTGACGCTATATCCGTTTGTAATGCTTGCAGCGCTGGTCTACTCCGGCGAGCACTATGTGATCGACGGAATAATCGGGGCGATCTTCGCTGCCGGCAGCTACTTTGGGCTGGGGGCTTGGGACCGACGCCGTGCCCGACTGAGTCAGTCGCCGTCGCGCTTAGCAGTTGGGTGACCACCGCCGTGTATTTGATCCACCGCGTGACCCAATACCTCACCTAGCACGCCGACCGCATCTTTGGCCGCCCCGGGCGACCCAGCTACGTTAATGATCAAGCAGCGCCCGGCGATCCCGGCCACTCCGCGCGACAACATAGCGGTGGCGACTCCCGCTGAAATCCCGCGGGCGCGCAGCGTTTCAGCGATTCCGGGCAATTCGCGCTCGATCACTTGGCGCGTCTGTTCGGGGGTCAAATCATCCGGCGTGAGTCCGGTGCCGCCGGTAGTGATGACGAGGTCATACCCGGCCCCCACCGCGGCGCGTAGCGCTGCGGAAACCGGTCGCCCGTCGGCCACCACTTCTGGCCCGGCTACATCAAATCCCAACTCGGCGATGCCAGCGACCAAGATTGGCCCGGACGCGTCTGTCGCACCGCCCGCTGCCGCACTAGTCGACACGGTCAGGACCAAAGCTCGATGCGAGTTCACGACCTCACCTTACTTAAGCCAACACAATAGGGTCGGGGGATGAGTTCGTCTGTGATCGTCAGGTTCTACGCTGCGGCGCGGGCCGCGGCTGGGGCTCCCGAAGTGGCCGTCCCCGCAGGCACCCTGGCCGAGGTTCTTACCAATTGCACCGCCGGCCCGACTGGCAAGGCGCTGGGTCAAGTCCTCGAACGTTGCAGTTTCCTTGTCGACGGTGCAGCCGTCCACGGGGAACACGGCGACATCCTGATCTCTGCAGGATCGACGCTGGATGTGCTTCCACCGTTCGCAGGCGGCTAGCCCAACCCGGTCAGGCGCAGTTCACCCACTCGCTCGTGCCATCGACGAACACCTGCAACTTCCAAATTGGCAAGCAACGCTTGATTTCGTCGACTAAGGAACTACAAACGTCGAATGCCGCACCACGATGTTCGGCGCCGACCGCCACAACAAGAGCGGCTTCGCCAATCGCCAGCGGTCCTACCCGGTGGGCCGCAGCCACCACCACGTCTGGTCCGGCCGCGGCCGCTACGCGGCTAACCACCTCGGCGAGTACCGCCCCAGCGCTCGGGTGCCCCTCGTATTCCAATCGAGCGACCGACCGACCATGGTCGACGTTCCTTACATCACCGCTGAACACGACGACTGCCCCAGATCCGGGCCCAGAAACTGCCGACGCCAACTCGTCACGGTCCAATGGCCCAGATTCAATGGCAGCCAGTCGCATTTCGCCCACTTGCGGATCATCTCAGGCTCGACCCGACAGGGCGCAGCCATGTGCCGATCGGCACATATCAGGTGCCTAATGGCCCACATTTCAGGGACTCACGACCGGCGAGCCACCGTTCTGATTTCCCTAAGGTCAGGAAGACGGAATACAAGGAGGCTCGGTGCGCCCTTTGGGTGATCGCAATATCAGTGCTGGACGCCCGCTTCGGCGGCTGCGCCTAATCGGGATTCTGCTACCCATCGCATTCTTGCTGGCAATCGAACTGGCCCGCCGAACGGTCGTTGAAGCTGAGAAGCCATTGGAGTGGGGCCACCTGCTGCTCTCAGCGATCGAGATGATCGCAGTGGTGGGTTTTTCGACCGTCATGTTCGACCTGGTCGAACGCACCCAACGTGAGAAGGAACGGCGCAACCGTGAACTGGCCGCCACGAATGCCGTTTCGACTGCTCTTCGCGAGCCTCACGACCTCGACGGCATTGTCGACGCCGCCCTCGACAGCATCTTGTCAGCCACGGGTGCACTCGTAGCGACGATCGTCATGCACGACCGAGCTACTCGGTGGTCCGCCGGAAGTAAGGCAAGCGGACGAATCAACCCACTTGTAACTCCGGCACCGGACGCAGAACGCGAAGTCATAGATGTTCCGCTAACTACCGGAACCGCCGTTCTCGGCACCTTGCGCCTGACTTTCGTCGTAGGCCACGCAGAATCCCAGATCCTTGCGCACGACACCTTGCAGAACATCGGTCAACAGTTGGCGAACACGATTCAGAACGTAACGCTGATCACCGACCTGCAACGCGGCATGAAGGAAGGGCACGCGTTCTACGACGTACTTATCCGAATCTCAAACGTGAACCCGCTAGCCGACACATTGACCGCAGTTGTCGACCACGCTGCCGCCCGCCTATCGGCCGACGCGGCGGTCCTGCACTTGAATGAGAAGACGACTCGACTCCTAGCGGCCGATGGTCAATTGGCAGCCACTCCCGATGGCACAGACCACACCATTTGCTTCTGCACCGAACCTGATCATCCAAGCAACGCGCATCCGGCGGGCGACGATTGCCCGGTTCGCACCGATCCGAAATTCGCCTCCACTGTGGCGGTCCCGTTGCGCGGACCTGACGGCCCGATCGGGGACCTTTGGCTTGGTCGGACCAGTGAGCAGGCATTCGAAGACGGCGATGGCAGATTCCTGGCCACCTTGAGCGAACTGATCTCAATCGCCATCACGAACGCCCGAATGCAGGAGCACGAGCGGCACGCTGCGACCATTGCAGAACGCGAACGGATAGCCCGCGAGATGCACGACGGAATGGCGCAAGTGCTTGGGGTTACTCATCTTCGGCTGCGAGCACTCGAAGCTCGGCTGGCCGACACCGACATAGATTCCAGTCGCGCCGAGATCACCGCGTTGGCCGACTTGTGCCATGAAACATACGCCGATGTGCGCGAGGCCATTGTCGGGTTACGCGAACTCAACCGCGGCGACCAGAGCCTGGTCGAAGGTCTGCGCGCCTATGTCGATAAGTACACGCGGCAGAGTGGGATCCACACTCGCGTCAGCTGTGAAGTCCCCGGTGACATTCTGCTAAGTCCGCGCGCAGAGTTACAACTGCTTCGAGTCGTGCAAGAAGCACTGACAAACGTGCGCAAGCATTCCGAAGCCACGGAAGCCAGCGTTGTCATTGCCGATTCACCCGAAGGTCTTACCTTCACCGTCCGCGACAACGGACACGGCTTTGACGCCAGCGATTTGACGCGCGAAGGTATCGGACTGCACTCAATGCGCGAACGCCTCGCGCTCATCGGCGGTACGCTCACAGTTGAGTCGACGCCAAGCAGCGGCACGCGCATCGTTGCATTGGTTCCCGGATCGCACGGGCGAGCACAACAGGGGGAGGTCGCTGGTGTCCGCATTTGATGCTCCGCCAGCGCAGCCGATCCGCGTCCTCCTAGTTGATGACCAACCACTGTTTCGCACCGCGATCGCAACGCTGATCGAATCACAGGACGACCTGACGGTGGTCGGCGAAGCCGAGAACGGGCTGATCGGAGTCGAGCGTGCCAAGGAACTGCGTCCGGACCTGATCGTTATGGATGTCGAAATGCCGGTGATGGATGGCGTCGAAGCCACCCGACTCATCCACGAGCAGGTGCCGGACGTGAAGATCCTGATGCTCACCGTTTCCGAGTCCGAAGAGCACCTGTTCGAAGCGATCAAGTACGGCGCCCATGGCTACCTGCTGAAAGATCTACGTCCGGACCAGTTGTTCGACATGATTCGAGGCGTAATGCGCGGGGAATCCCCGATCTCTCCTGCCGTGGCCGGCCTGTTGCTCAACGAATTCCGCGGCGGCAAGTGGAGCCGAACCGAAGCGCCAACGGCCAATGCCGCGCCGCCGATCACCGCGCGCGAGTTGGAGATCCTGCAGCATGCCGCCGAAGGGTTAAGCAACAAGCAGATTGCTCGCCGGCTTTCGATCACCGAGGGCACGGTCAAGAACCATGTGCACAATGCCCTCGAAAAGTTGCACCTAGACAACCGGATCCAGGCGGCCTCGTACATCCTGCGCCAGGGCTTGAGTCGTCCGGTGGACCCCTCTTGAACAGTACCTTCGGGTACATCCCTTGGGACCAAAGTTGTGCCAGTGCGGGGATACCGGCCAGGTCCAAGTCCGCTTAGCGTCGAATCCAATCGTTCTGCAGCGCTAGGGGGCCAACGTGCCGCACAAACACCCAGTTGTCCTGCTTTACGTCCATCCCCTGCTCGGGCAGGGAATCGCCAGCCATGTTCAGGCCGAAACTGGGGTTGAGGTACAAGCCGTCTCCGCGATTGACCTGCCTGGGATCCGCCGAGCCCTGGCCGGCGACCCGCGGGTCATCATCTTTGAACGCAGCCCGGTAATAGACATCCTTGACTTGCCAGCCTTGGCACCCCACGCGGTGCTGATCGATGTGACCGACACGGTCGGTTTGGGACCAGTCCCGAAGGCGCCGTTTGTTCCGACGAGCGCCGAATCACTGCTAGCCGCAGTGCAGCCGGCATTGGCGCACTTGTCTCGGTCATAGGCCGCACCAGTCGCATTAGTGAGCCAGATCACACGTATTTGCCCCAAAACTGAGCGTAGGGGTACCTCGCATGTACCTCATATCTACCTGCCGACGGATGGGATCCACGAGGCGAAACTCCAAGAATTGCCTTAGGCCAAAACAAGGCCAAGTCGGACTCATGCAGGGGGTAGGTGCCAGGTGACCATGACACAGGATCGCCAGGCTCTTGAGAGTCAGCCGAAAGTTTCTGATCGCGCGCTCAAGCGCTTGGTTATGTGGGGCGGGATCGCCCTCGTAATCCTTTTCGCAACCTTCTGCGTCATCTACTACCTCGGCCAGCACAAGAACATGGGCCCGTCGATGGTCGATCGTCAGATAACGGCCGGAGAGGCCGCTGTCCGGGCAGATCCCAACAACATCGGCGACCGACTCTCCCTTGCACAGCTATATGCAGCCAGCAATCGACAGGCCGATGCACTGCAGCAGTACACGGTCGTCCTCAAGGCACTACCTAAGAACGAAGCTGCTCTCTTCGGCAAGGCCTCAATCCTCTTCGCCCAAAACAAGCTCAACGAGGCCAGGGACGCGTACAACGCGCTGATCACGGTTGCAGCCACCGGCGAGATGGCCGGCGCCGACCCCAAACTTCAGGGGGCGCGCTACTTCTTGGCCGTCATCGCCTACAAGCAGAGCGACTTTGCCGGTGCGGCAGGCCAAGTCAAGGAAGCCCTGCGGCTGGACCCGACGGATTCAGACGCTTGGTATCTGACCGCTCAAGTCGCAATGAAGCAGAACGCGCCACAAAGCGCCGCAGCAGCAGTTGAGAAGGCGCTCATGTTCGTGCCCTCCGGGTGGTGCGACCCGTATGCCTTGGCGATCAACGCCTACACACAACTGAAGCAGGCAAGCCAGCTCGCCTTCGCTCAGGCTCGTGAGTCGATGTGCAACGGAGATGTGGCGGCCGCAACGACAGGCTTCCAGAGCGTTGCCAACGGCGGCGATAAGACTCTGGCAACCAAGGCGCTCCTTCAACTCGCTGCCGTCTCGATCAATGCCGGGGACACAAACACTGCGCGAGGTTGGCTCAACAAGATCCTCGCTATCGACCCGAAGAACGCGGCTGCCAAGGCTGGCCTAACCCAACTTGGCACCCCTAGCCCGAGTGCGACGAAGTAGCGACGGGGGAATGACATGAGCACAGTCGACGAGGCCCAGAAGACGGTGGAAGCCACTTCGTCTTCGGACGGTGCGAACGGGGCTGGAGAAGGCGTAATTGCCACAGCGGGAACGCCGGACAAGCAAAGCCGCTGGACGCGCAAGCGCCTATTAATAGCAGCCGGCCTCGTCGGCGCACTCTTCGTTCTTATCGGTGCGGTGTTTGTCTGGTATTTGATCACACACAAGCCAATCAGTTCTCTGCCTGGCCTCACCGACAATGCCACCCCGCACTACCGCTACAGCGTCTATGGCGTGAACCAGCCGTTGGGCGTCGCCGTCAACTCGGATGGATCGCGCATCTATGTAACACAGAGCGGCGGAACTCAGAAGGCACTGGTCTTCGACGGCGATGGCAAACAGATCCAGGTACTCACCCCGCCAGCTACGACGGGCGCCAATCACCTTCCCGTCTACGTCGCCCTTGACCCCAACACCGGTGAGGCCTACGTATCTGACCGCCTCGCGGGCGCCATCTACGTGTACTCCGCAACTGGCAAGTACGAGCGCGCCTTTACGCATGTCGGCGTCACCGGCGTGTGGGCGCCGCTAGGAATGACGTTTGACTCCAAGGGTCAGTTGTACGTCACCCAAGCGTTCGCCTCGACCAAGAGCATCTATGTATTCAGCACTTCAGGAAACCTAGTTCGCACGATCACGACATCCACCGCGATGAGTTTCCCGAACGGAGTGGCGGTCGACGCCAAGGGAAACATTGTCGTAACTGACGGGAACAACGGCCGGGCCCTGTTCCTCAACGCCGCCGGCAAAGAGGTTTCTCAGGTGCACGCAGGCTTAGCGAAGGGCGATCTTGGCCTCCCGCGTGGAGTGGCATTCGATTCTGAGGGGCACGTCCTGATTGTGGACGCGACAGATCAAGGCGTCCGGGTTTACGGCTTCGCTGGCGAAACCGTCAACTACGTCGGAACCTTCGGCGACCAGGGCGTCGGCGATGGACTGTTCCAGTACCCGAATGGGATCGCTGCTGACACCCGCGCTCACGTATACGTCACGGACCGGGTCAACAACCGAGTCCAGGTCTGGAGTTACTGATCGATCAGTTTCCTCGGCCCCGGGTCGCGGAGAAGGCACGGCAAGGACAGGCAAGGCACGGCAAGGCAAGGCAAGGCAAGGCACGGCAAGGACAACTCGAGTTAGTCCATAACTTCACAAGCGAAGGGAGGTGGAGACCTTGAAGAGAATGGTGTTCCTGATAGCAGGAACCACCGCCATTCTGTCAATGGGGGCGATGCCGGCTTTGGCCGACAACGGACCCCACGTCTCCTCCGCATTCGGCGCTGGCGTGGCAGGTTCTGTCACTACCGGTGTCAACACTGACCGGTGTGCGGGATGTCACCGCGCTCACACCGGCCAGGGAGCTTTCCTGCTCACCGCCACTGACGAGACACAGCTTTGCTACACGTGTCACGGCGAGTCCGGGACGGGTGCCACAACCAACGTCATGGACGGCATCAAGTACTCCGCCGGTACCACCGGTGCCAATAAGGCGCTGACGGCCGGCCAGCCCTCAAATAACAGCGTGATCGAGGGCGCACTGCGTGGCGGTGGGTTCGTCAAGGCTGCCATCGGAACTGGTCACATGTTCCAGTACTACAACACGACCGTCGCCAGCACCTGTACTCGCACCGAGGGTACGGCTGGTGGCTGCAAATTCGCTGAGTTGATCCCCCCGCTCTACACCAGCTACACGGGTGACACCTCATCTAGTACGGCCGCATCCGGTGCCACCGGAGTCACGAACAGCGGCACCTACGTACTAGAGGCGGCGACGTCCGCTCACTCAGTGGACAGCAGCACTCAGATCGCGTGGGGCAGTGGCACATCTGGCTCGTACACGAATGACGCAACTGTCAATCTGTCGTGCGTGTCATGTCACGACCCACACGGCAACGGTAACTACCGGATTCTCCGCCCAATTCCGACGGGCGCCGCATCCGGGACACCTGCGGTGACAATCGCAGATTCGGGCACGAAGACCTACACCACCAGTAACTACTGGCTGGTTGACGACCCGAACTCAACGCAGATCACCGTAGCTACCGCTGCAACATCGGTATACGCCTCAAGCAACTTCCTGTTCAATATCTCGGCGTGGTGCGCAACCTGCCACAACCGACTGTTCGACGGATCTAGTTCTTGGGCAAATGCGTTGCAGAACCCGGTCGCCACCTCAGTGACGCTCGCTAAGGGCGCTGGAACGGCGGCAGGGACCTACGCAACTCAAGGTGGAGTGCAATTCGCCACGGTTCTTTCACCGTTGCCGGCTGATGGGACTCCGGTCCTGTTCACATCTTTCGGCACCGGAGTTGGCCCGAGCCTGCGCACGATGTATTACCTCAAGGGTTGCGCAGTGGTAACGACTACAACCCAGTGCATGCTCACTACGGATGTTGCTGGTACGACCTACTTGGCGATCACGACAGCCGGAACGGCCAACATTGTCGCTGGAACGCGGGTGACGTGGACCGCGGGATCGTCAACCATCACGCAGTCGGCTGGCACGGTGCCAGTGGCTGCTAGTCAGCTCGTCATGCTTGCTGTGACGGCTGCCGTTGCCGCAAACAACCCGAACCTGGGCATCTACACAGGCCGGAACTACAAGGTAGTTGCTCTAACCAGCACCACCTTCAAGATCCAGAGTTATGACGCCCACAGTGGCGGTGCTTGGAGCGATGTAAAGCCAGGTATCGCAGGTAGCGGCATGTACGTCGTCGGTACCGACAACCTTGGCGCCGCAACTGGCGCTGTGACGCAGGATGGTTCGTACATGTTCCGGCACACCTCCGACAAGGGCTACGTATCCAGCACCAGTGGTGCAACCGGAACCCTTGGCGTGGGAACTCGTGATGAATGGGACAACAACCCGAACTGCATCACGTGTCACGTGGCACACGGTTCGAACGCCAGCATGACCGGTGACGTTAACTCGACAACCTCGGGCGCAGTCACCTTCCCCGACGCATCGACGGGCGACAGCTTCTTGCTGCGCGTCGACAACCGGGGAACCTGCAGGTCCTGCCACAACTACTGATCCAACTGGCAGAAACGGTTTGACCGATGGCGGGGCGCGTAACAACCGCCCCGCCATCGAACTGAAGCAACAGCTAAGGAGTCACCGTGCGACGGCCAGCAGATTCGATGCGCAGCATCGGAACTCTGGCCGTCGCCGCACTTCTGCTGCTTGTGGGCTGGCTGCTCGCCGCGGCCGTACAAGCCACCGCTGCACACGCGATCACCAGCGCCCCGAATGCGCTAGTCCGATCTGGCAGCGGCCCAACAACCAACCCGCACCAGTCGACGGCCTTTGGCGCTGGCCCGGTGGATGGAACAACCGTCGGCGTCAATAGCGATCGTTGCGCCCTGTGCCACCGAGTCCACACGGCATCACAACCAGCGCTTCTCGCCTCAGGTGCCACGCAGAGCGAACTGTGCTTTACCTGCCACAGTTCCGCCGGGCTCGGCTCGAGCACACCAGTTCAGAGCGAATACACGGACGTCACCCAGACTAATAATCCGGCCACCGGTTTGTACTACTCACACACCGCGTATTACTCGCCCAGTCCGTCGATGCCACACCTCGTCGAATCTTCCGACGAGTTCTCCGGCGTGCTGAACCGCCACAGCGAGTGCAGCGATTGTCACAATCCCCACCAGTCTTTCGGAACCACAATCGCCGCTTCAACTGGCTCAAACGCCTGGACGCCGTCCTTCCGGTTGAGCGGTGTCTCCGGCCTCTCCGTCGTGAACGGGCCTGCCGGGGCGGCGCCCGCCTACACCTTCGTCAACGGCACCGACAGCCCGGTCACGTACGAGTACCAGGTGTGCCTGAAGTGCCACAGTGGCCGCACCGTGTTACCGCCGAACGACAGTGGCCTGCCGTCGCGTGACATCCTCGACATCGGTATCGAGTTCAACCCGAACAACTACTCGACCCACCCGATCGAAGCAGCGGGAACGAACGCCACCCCGGCGATGAACGTCAGCCTCGCAGGTGGCACCAAGTGGTCAACGTTCACGTCGAGCAGCACCATCCGTTGCACCAACTGCCATGCCAATGGCGCGGCTCTGGCGTCGGCCACCGATGCTGGATCGAATCTTGCACCACACGCCTCTGCGTACAAGGGCATCCTCATCGCCAACTACAACAACGGCGATCCGGCGCTGCCCGCTCAAGGTGCTGCGTACGCTGCCACCGATTTCACGTTGTGCTACTTGTGTCACGCCGCCAGCGCCTACTCCCCCGGCGGGGGCGCCCCCGGCGACGCTGCAACGAACTTCAAACTTGTTGGCGGTTCAAACTTGCATCGGCTCCATGTTTCAGGACTCTTCAACAAAGGTGGCGAGTCTGGCGCCGGAACGAGTATCGACGTCCTCG